>NZ_JBGIWG010000002.1:0-428544 GCF_041320715.1 Enterobacter sp. KB-221C9 | reverse complement strand
CCCATTTCTTGTCCACAATGGATATTCATATTAAGGATAAATCTTATATAATAGTTGTCTTGGGCTAAGGAATAGGTCATTTATAAATGAAAAAAATAATAGCGCTTGCGCTTCTGGCGATTGCTGTTGGGGGCGTTGCCGGGGTTCGTTATGCAGCTAATGACGAACCAGAATATATTCAGTCTGCAGAGATTCGCGTCGGTTCCTATTTAACCAGCGATTATGGTGGCGTTGACTGCGCTAGCAAAAAAGTGAACGATCTGCGTTGGGAATTAGATTGCACTCATCAGGCAAGAGGAAAAACATTCCAGTTCGCGGTGTATCCCTCTGAAAAAGCACCTTATGGTGTCGCACGCTCCTTTTATCTTGAAGCCATTAATGACGACGCCAGACAGAGCGCTGAGCAGGGCCTTATGCGTTATTTACAAATCAATACCCATGCAGGTTAATAAGGTTGTTTAGCGTTCGTTAAGGCAACAGGTGTTAGGTTGTAAGGGATCCGCAGCCCGGCCATGGAGTGTCGGGACGTAGAGACCAAAATACAAATCTATCCATGCAAGCATTTACCGCCATTTTTGGCGGTTTTTTTTTGCGCCGGATATCTCGGTGGGTTTATGGCGTCAGCCGATAGTGGAGAGGGGGTCGTCCGTGCAGGCATTATTTAGTGGCGAACCCTCAACCATTAGCGGGCCGTACCAGGACGTGAAAATTGTTTGCGATACTGGGCCGGGGAAAGCGCGAACTGCTGGCGAAAATGATGGCGCAGTGTCGACGCCTGACCAAACCCGGTCTGTTCAGCAATGCTGTCGATACTTAACCGGCTGCTTTCCAGGTAATCTTTTGCTCTCAGCAGGCGCTCATTGATCAACCAGCGTGCGGGCGTCGTTCCCGTTGCTGCCTCGAAGCGACGAAGGAAAGTACGCTGGCTCATACCGACCCGACGCGCCAGCGAGTCGACGCTGTGCGCCTCGATGAGATGCGTATGCAGAAAATCAAACAGCTGGCCGAGACGCTGGCTTTCCCGCAGCTGCGCCACCGGGCGGCTCAGCTGCTGCGGCTGAGAACCATCCCTGTGAGGGGGAATGACCAGCCGACGCGCCACGCTGTTGGCGGTTTCCATGCCATAATCCCGACGCACAACGTGCAGGCAGAGATCGATGCCCGCCGCGCTGCCCGCGGAGGTCAGTATATCGCCCTCGTCCTGGTAGAGCACATCCTCAACCACGTCGATGTCAGGGTAACGGGCTTTTAGCGCGTCAAGGTAGCGCCAGTGCGTCGTGGCTTTACGTCCGCTCAGCAGCCCCGAGGCGGCCAGCACAAAAACGCCCGAGCAGATAGAGAGCAGCTGACACCCGCGCGCGCTGGCCTGACGCAATGCGCCGCAAAGCGCGTCCGGAACCGGTGAGTCCATTCCCCGCCAGCCCGGAACAACGATCAGGTCGGCAGACTCTAGCAGGGTGATATCCCCGTCGGTAATGATGCGGATCCCGCCCGTCGCCCGGAGTTCACCGCTGTCAACGCCCGCCACCGCAAAACGATACCATTCGTCCCCAAGCTCGGGGCGCGGCAGGCCGAAGATTTCCACCGCTACGCCAAACTCAAAGGTACACAGACCGTCATACGCCAGAACGACCACTTTCGGGCGGGGAATTTGTCTTAAGTTTGTCATCTTTTTGCTGTTTTCTGGCATAAGCGAACGCATTCACGGGCTGAATTTGTGGATAGAGTAGTGTTAACACAAACGCCAAAGATGAGGAAGGATCATGAGCTATGTTACTGAATTTCCAGCTGCCGAGCCGCAGGAAGCCGTTACCCATTTTCTGCGTCGCCTGAGCGTCGAGACCGACTGTGCCGATGTGCATCACGCCATCGCCAATAATGAGCAGGATTTCGTGCTGCTGCACGTGGTGGGAAGCCCGGAGCAGTTTGCCCGCCGTCACGTGCCCGGCGCATTGCACCTGCCGCGGAGCCAGATGACCGCCGAGCGCATGGCCCAATGGCCCGAAGGCACGCTGTTCATTGTCTACTGCGCAGGACCGCACTGCAACGGCGCGGACAGAGCCGCGCTGAAGCTGGCGCGTCTCGGGCTGCCGGTCAAAATCATGCTCGGGGGCATCACCGGCTGGGAAGATGAAAAGTTCGCCTTTGCCAGCAGCGAAACCGCCGCCGCCCTGTGAACATGAATTTTTTTCAACACCCGTGAAATTTTCTCGTTTGCCGGAATACTACAGGTATGACATTGTTTTTGGACATTTAGACATCCAGAAGTCTAAAACTTCAAATGATGAATTATCACTGCTGGCAATTACCGTCGGCAGACCGAGGAGATTTTCATGCAACGACACCACGCCCCGTACCGCGCCGATGTAGTCGGCAGTTTTTTACGACCGGATGCCATCAAGCAGGCGCGCCAGAAGTTTGCCAGCGGTGAAATTGATGCCGGACAGCTTCGCGCGGTAGAGGATGACGCCATTCGCCACGTCGTTGAGCAGCAGTGCGCGTGCGGGCTGCATGTGGTCACCGACGGCGAGTTCCGCCGCGCCTGGTGGCACTTCGACTTCTTCGACGGTCTGCAGGGCGTTGAGCGTTACGATTCACAGCAGGGCATACAGTTCAACGGAGTACAAACCAAAGCCCACGGCGTGCGCGTGACCGGCAAGCTGGGCTTCGGCGACCATCCGATGCTGGAAGATTTTCGCTATCTGAAAAGCATCAGCGGCAATGCTCAGCCGAAAATGACCATTCCCAGCCCGAGCGTGCTGCATTTCCGCGGAGGTCGTAAAGATATTGACGCCACTGTGTATCCGGACATGAACGTTTATTTTGACGATCTGGCGACCACCTGGCGCGACGCCATCCGCGCATTCTACGACGCGGGCTGCCGGTACCTGCAGCTGGATGACACCGTCTGGGCCTACCTCTGTTCGGACGATCAGCGTCGTCAGATCCGCGAGCGCGGCGATGATGCCGACGAGCTGGCGCGCATCTATGCCCGCGTCCTGAACAAGGCCCTGGAAGGCAAGCCGGACGATCTGACCATCGGGCTGCACGTCTGTCGCGGTAACTTCCGTTCAACCTGGATTTCCGAAGGCGGCTATGAGCCGGTGGCGGAAGTGCTGTTCGGGACGGTCAACGTTGACGCGTTCTTCCTTGAATATGATAACGACCGCAGCGGCGATTTCGCGCCATTGCGCTTTGTTCGCCCGGGCAAGCAGCAGGTGGTGCTGGGCCTGATTACCACGAAAAACGGCGAGCTGGAGAACCCGGAGGGTGTTAAAGCCCGTCTGGAAGAGGCGGCGAAATACGTGGCAAAAGAGCAAATTTGCCTTAGCCCGCAGTGCGGCTTTGCCTCTACCGAAGAGGGCAACAGCCTGAGCGAAACCCAGCAGTGGGACAAAGTCCGTCTGGTCACGCAGATCGCCAGCGAAGTCTGGTAAAACCTCCTCCTCAGCGCTGCATTATAAAAGTGCAGCGCTGTGCCATTCTGAGACGTTCTCTTTACATCCTGCGTTCCACTTCCTGAAATAGCGCTTCCTCCATTCTGGCATCCTTTTTGCTCCTGCTTCGCTGAGACATTTTTTCCGCGTCCATGCCGTAACGGACGCTTTCGCACAGCGTTCTTTTTCAGGAGTGAAAATATGCAGCGTCGTACCTTATTAAAAGCCTTTGCGTTATCCGCGTCCGTTGCGGCGATGGGAATGAGTTTTGGCGTGCAGGCGGCCGACACCATCAAAGTGGGGATCATGCACTCTCTTTCCGGCACCATGGCGATCTCCGAAACCCCGCTGAAGGACGTCGCGCTGATGACCATCGACGAGATCAACGCCAAAGGCGGCGTGCTGGGCAAGAAGCTGGAGCCGGTGGTGGTGGATCCGGCCTCCAACTGGCCGCTGTTTGCCGAAAAAGCGCGTCAGCTCTTGAGTCAGGATAAAGTGGCGGTAGTGTTCGGCTGCTGGACGTCGGTTTCGCGCAAATCCGTACTGCCGGTCTTCGAGGAGCTGAACGGCCTGCTGTTCTACCCGGTGCAGTACGAAGGCGAAGAGATGTCGCCGAACGTCTTCTATACCGGCGCGGCGCCGAACCAGCAGGCCATTCCGGCGGTGGAATACCTGATGAGCGAAGACGGCGGCGCGGCGAAGCGCTTCTTCCTGCTGGGCACGGACTACGTCTACCCGCGCACCACCAACAAGATCCTGCGCGCGTTCCTGCATTCGAAAGGGGTAGAGGATAAGGACATCGAAGAGGTTTATACCCCGTTTGGCCATAGCGACTACCAGACCATCGTCGCCAACATCAAGAAATTCTCCGCAGGCGGCAAAACCGCCGTGGTGTCGACCATCAACGGGGATTCCAACGTACCGTTCTACAAAGAGCTGGCTAACCAGGGGCTGAAGGCGACGGACGTGCCGGTAGTCGCGTTCTCCGTGGGCGAAGAAGAGCTGCGCGGGATCGACACCAAACCGCTGGTCGGCAACCTGGCCGCGTGGAACTACTTTGAATCCGTCGATAACCCGACCAACCAGGCCTTCGTGGCGGATTACAGAGCCTATGCCAAAGCGCATAAGCTGCCGAACGCCGATACCGTGGTGACCAACGATCCGATGGAGGCCACCTACGTGGGTATCCATATGTGGGCGCAGGCGGTGGAAAAAGCGGGCACTACCGACGTGGATAAAGTGCGTGCGGCAATGGCCGGCCAGTCCTTTAAGGCGCCGTCTGGCTTTACGCTCACCATGGACGCCACCAACCACCATCTGCATAAGCCGGTCATGATCGGCGAAATCGAAGGCAACGGCCAGTTTAACGTGGTGTGGCAGACGGAGCAGCCGGTACGCGCCCAGCCGTGGAGCCCGTTCATTGCCGGGAATGATAAAAAACCCGACCAGCCGATGAAAACCGCCAGTAACTGAGCCATCACCGCAGGGAGAAAGCCATGAACCTCATACGCATGCTTGTCGCGCTTGTATGGCTTACCGGACTGCTGCCAGGGATGGCGCAGGCATCGGATGCCGATCGTTTTGTTGCCGCCAGCCGCAGCCAGCAGGCGGAACTGCTGACGCAGTGGGCCGCGTCGCCGGATGCGGCAAGGTTGCCGCTGCTGCAGGCGCTGCAAAAGGAAAATCTGTATACCGACAGCCAAAAGCACGCTTTTGCGCAGCGCAATGGTCAACTGGTGTCGCTCGGTGATGCTCAGGCGGCCGAAGGGGCAACCAAAGCCGTTCGTCTGACCAACCGGCTGCGCGTGCTGGCCGCCACGGCCATCGCAACGCATCAGCTGGTAAGTGACAGCGTCACCGAAAGGCGAGCAGCGGCACGTCAGCTTCAGCGGGATGCCCAGCCCGATATGCTCGCTTTTCTGGAAAAGCGGGTAAACGATGAAACGGACGCGGTGGCACGTCAGGCGCTTTTACTGGCGGTGGCAAATCTCCAGCTGGCCAGCCCGCAGGCTGAGGTGCGCCGCAAGGCCGTCGAATTATTAGGGCAGTCTGACGACCCGGACGTGGAGTCCAGACTTACCCCGTTTACTCAGGCACAGACAGAGCCGGATCCCGGGGTGCGCGCCGCCGCGCAGGAGAGTCTTAGCCAGGTCCAGCATCGACTAATGTGGGGCGATCTGCTGGGCCAGGCGTTTATGGGGCTGTCCCTGGGGTCGGTTCTGCTGCTGGCGGCGCTGGGGCTTGCCATTACCTACGGCCTGCTGGGCGTCATTAATATGGCGCACGGCGAGATGCTGATGCTGGGCGCGTATGCCACGTGGATGGTGCAGCAGGCGATGGCCGGGCTTGCGCCCCAGTGGCTGGCGCTCTATCCCGTTATCGCGCTGCCGGTCGCGTTCTGCCTGACGGCGGGTATTGGGATGGTGCTGGAGCGCACCGTGATCCGCCATTTGTACGGCCGTCCGCTGGAAACGCTGCTGGCTACGTGGGGGATCAGCCTGATGATTATCCAGCTGGTGCGCATGACGTTTGGCGCCCAGAACCTGGAGGTTGCCAACCCGGCATGGCTCTCCGGCGGGGTGCAGGTTTTTGCCAACCTCACGCTGCCGTGGAACCGCATCGTGGTGCTGGGCTTCGTGCTGCTGGTGCTGTTCTTTACCTGGCTCATTCTGAATAAAACCCGTCTGGGGCTCAACGTGCGGGCGGTGACGCAGAACCGCAGCATGGCCGCCTGCTGCGGGGTACCGACAGGTCGCGTCGATATGCTGGCGTTTGGGCTTGGCTCGGGGATTGCCGGGTTAGGCGGCGTAGCGCTATCGCAGCTCGGTAACGTCGGGCCGGAGCTGGGCCAGGGCTATATCATTGACTCTTTCCTGGTGGTCGTTCTTGGTGGCGTAGGCCAGCTGGCAGGCAGCGTCGCCGCGGCCTTTGGTCTGGGTATTTTCAATAAAATTCTTGAACCGCAGATGGGCGCGGTGCTGGGCAAGATCGTGATTCTGGTGGCGATCGTGCTGTTTATTCAGAAACGCCCCCAGGGGCTGTTTGCGCTGAAAGGGAGGGTGATTGACTGATGAGCCAGCCGTTGACCTTAACGCTGGCGCGCAAAGCGCCGCGCACAACGCAACTTGCAGGCAGCCTGCTGGTGGTGTGTCTGCTGATATTACCGTTTTTCGCCTTACTGCCCGCGACGCATCCGCTGGCGCTGTCGACCTGGATGCTGACGCTGATTGGCAAGATCCTCTGCTATGCCATCGTTGCGGTGGCGCTGGATCTGGTTTGGGGCTATGCCGGGATGCTGTCGCTTGGGCACGGCATCTTCTTCGCGCTGGGCGGCTATGCAATGGGGATGTACCTGATGCGCCAGGCCGCGGGTGACGGTCTTCCTGCGTTTATGTCGTTTCTCTCCTGGAGCGAGCTGCCGTGGTTCTGGTGGGGAACCCAGCATTTTGCCTGGGCGCTGGTGCTGATTGTGATGGTGCCGGGCCTGCTGGCTCTGGTGTTTGGCTGGTTCGCCTTCCGCTCAAAGATCAAAGGGGTCTATTTCTCGATTATGACCCAGGCGCTGACCTATGCCGGGATGTTGCTGTTCTTTCGCAACGAAACCGGTTTTGGCGGCAATAACGGTTTTACCGGCTTCACCACGCTGCTCGGGTTTTCGGTGACGGAAACGACCACCCGTATCGCGCTGTTTCTGGCGACCGTGCTGTTGCTGATTCTGGCGTTAGGCACCGGATTTGCGCTGGCGAAGAGCAAGTTTGGCCGCATCCTGACCGCCGTTCGCGACGCCGAAAACCGCCTGACGTTTTGCGGCTACGATCCGCGCGGCTTTAAGCTGCTGGTATGGACGCTCTCTGCCGTGCTGTGCGGCCTGGCGGGGGCGCTGTACGTCCCGCAGGTGGGCATTATCAACCCTGGCGAAATGTCACCAACGAACTCGATTGAAGCGGCGATCTGGGTGGCGCTGGGCGGTCGCGGCACGCTGGTCGGGCCGGTGATTGGCGCGGCGCTGGTGAACGGAGCAAAGAGCTTCTTCACCGTCGCGATGCCGGAATACTGGCAGCTATTCCTGGGGTTGATTTTTATCGCCGTCACGCTGTTTTTACCGCGCGGCGTCTACGGTCTGTTTCGAAAGGGAGATAAATAATGCAGCCAGCCGAAGGGTTATTCACCCGCCAGTTGCCCGGCGATCATTACCGTGAACAGACCGACCCGGTGCTTCAGCTTGAGGCGATTAACGTCAATTTTGATGGATTTCAGGCACTGACCGATCTCTCGCTGAATATCGGCGTGGGCGAGCTGCGCTGCGTGATTGGCCCTAACGGAGCCGGTAAAACCACGCTGATGGACGTCATCACCGGCAAAACGCGGCCAAAGAGCGGCAGGGCGATTTACGATCAGTCCATCGACCTGACCGCGCTGGAGCCTGCGGCCATAGCCCGCCAGGGGATCGGGCGTAAATTCCAGAAACCCACCGTTTTTGAAGCGCTGACGGTGTGGGAAAACCTGGAGATCGCCATGAAAACCGATAAATCCGTCTGGGCGAGCCTGCGGGCTACGCTCAACGGTGAACAGCGCGACCGCATTGATGAGATGCTGGTTTTGCTGCGCCTTAGCAGCGAGCGGAACCGCCGCGCCGGGCTGCTTTCGCACGGGCAAAAGCAGTTTCTGGAAATCGGGATGCTTCTGGTGCAGGACCCGCACCTGCTGCTGCTGGATGAACCGGCCGCCGGGATGACCGACGCGGAAACGGAATACACCGCCGAGCTGTTCAAAACGCTGGCAGGTAAGCACTCCCTGATGGTGGTGGAGCACGATATGGGTTTTGTTGAAACCATTGCCGACCATGTGACGGTGCTGCATCAGGGGCGCGTGCTGGCGGAAGGTTCGCTTCGTGAGGTGCAGGCCAATGAGCAGGTGATTGAGGTCTATCTGGGACGTTAAGGAGCGATGATGCTACAGGTCAATGAACTGAATCAGTATTACGGCGGAAGCCATATCCTGCGCAGCGTGAGCTTTGAGGCCGTCACCGGCGAAGTCACCTGCCTGCTGGGGCGCAACGGCGTCGGGAAAACCACGCTGCTGAAGTGTCTGATGGGGCTGATCCCGGCGAAAACCGGGGAAGTCATCTGGCAGGGTAAAAAGATCACTAACAGCAAGCCGCACCAGCGGGTGCAGTCTGGCGTGGCGTACGTCCCGCAGGGCCGCGAGATTTTCCCGCGCCTGACCGTGGAAGAGAATCTTCTGCTGGGGCTGTCGCGATTTTCCGCCCGCGAGGCGAAGCAGGTGCCGGAAGAGATCTGGCAGCTGTTCCCGGTGCTTAAAGAGATGAAGCACCGGCGCGGGGGCGACCTCTCCGGTGGGCAGCAGCAGCAGCTGGCGATTGGTCGCGCGCTGGCGAGCCGTCCGCAGCTGCTGATTCTGGACGAACCCACTGAAGGCATACAGCCGTCGGTGATTAAAGAGATTGGCCAGGTGATCCGCACCCTGGCGGACCGGGGGGATATGGCGATCCTGCTGGTCGAGCAGTTTTACGACTTTGCCGCCGAGCTGGCCGACAGCTACCTGCTGATGTCGCGCGGTGCGATTATTCAGCGCGGACGGGGTGAAAACATGGAGCAGGAGGGCGTTCGCGGGCTGGTTGCCATTTGAAATGTTATAATATAACATTCGCGTTCTTATCAAACGGAATGAGGATGTTATGTTGGCTGCACATATTGGAAAATTTGCTATGACTCTGGGGGCGCTGCTGGTCAGCGGTCAGCTTTTTGCACACTCGCACGGCCATCAGATGACCGAAGCGGAACAGAAAGCGGCGAGCGGCGTGTTTGAGGATAAGGACGTGAAGGACAGAGCGCTGTCTGACTGGGACGGGACCTGGCAGTCGGTCTATCCGTTCCTGCTGGACGGCTCGCTGGATCCGGTCTTTAAGCAGAAAGCGCAGAAAGACAAAAGCAAAACCTTTGACGAGGTGAAAGCTTACTACCGTAAGGGTTATGCGACGGACGTGGATGCCATCGGCATCGAAAATAACGTGATGGAATTTCATAAGGCCAACGCGGTCAGCCGCTGTCATTACGATTACAGCGGCTACAAAATACTGACCTACGCATCGGGCAAAAAAGGCGTTCGCTACCTGTTTGAGTGTAAGGACGCCAGCAGCAAGGCGCCGAAGTTTGTGCAGTTCAGCGACCACACCATCGCGCCGAAGGCCTCTTCTCACTTCCATATTTTTATGGGCAACACCTCTCACGAGGCGCTGCTGAAAGAGATGGATAACTGGCCGACCTATTATCCGAATGAGATGTATAAAGAGCAGGTGGTGGAGGAGATGTTGCACCACTAGGCCTTTGCTTTTGCCGGGTGTCGGCTACGCCTTACCCGGCCTACATGGTTACGCGACTTTGGGCGCTTCGCACCACGCTTTCACGCTCATGCCGCGCAAAATCATCAGCCACGCAATGACGATGGCGACCATCATGATGACAAATAGCGACCAGTGCGGCAGGTTGGTCAGGATAATACCGGTGATCATCGGGTTTGCCGCCGCGCCGAGCCAGCCCAGCGCCTGCGCGGAGAAATAGCTTGCCTTCATCCCCGGCGGGGCAATGTTGTCGATCAGCATGTATTCGCCCGGCGCATAGATAATCTCACCCAGGGTAAAGATGGCGGCAGCGATGCCCCAGTAAACCAGGTTTTCTCCGGAGAGCATAAAGCCCCCCAGCCCCACGATAAAAAACAGGGTGGCGAGGGTCATCAGCGGGCGAATATTGCTGGCAGAGATCTTACGGCCCAGCGCATATTGCAGCGTCACCACCACGGCGGCGTTGACGGGTAATACCACGGCGACCACCTTTTCGGCGAAATCACTGTCGGCATGCGCGGCCAGAACATATTGCGAAATGCAGGTCGCGAACGATCCGCCGACGTATGACGCGAGCAGGCCTGACAGCGTGTACCAGAACAGCGCGCGGTCTTTCAGCAATACCGACGGCTGCCAGGGCATCTTCTCTTCGGCGGTATCCAGCGCAACGCTTTTCTGCACAAAGAAATGGATGAATCCAAGCGGCAGGGCGGCGCAGAAGGCCGCCAGCCAGAACGGCAGCTGCAGGCTGTACATCACCAGCAGGGTGCCAATCGGCGGTCCGATGGTCCAGCCAATGTTCAGGAAGCTATAGTTCAGCGAGAAGACGCGCGCTTTTTGGCTCGTGGTGAGCACGTCGGAGAACCAGGCCTTCAGCACCGTCGAAAAGACGGAATAGGCGCAGTTGATCAGCGCAAAGAACAGCACCACCAGCGTGACGTTATCGACCAGCGGGATCGCGACAAATCCGGCGATAAAGGCCACGATGGCGATCAGCATGTAGCGTTTTTTATCAAACTTATCGGCAAGAATGCCAAATCCCAGGCTGAACACCACGCCGATAGTGAGCGCAATCGTCAGGGCATAACCAATATTCTCGACGCTCATGCTATAGACGCGCGTGAGATAAATGGTCATAAACGGCAGCGTTGCCCCTCGACCAATGGTTAATAACAATGACGATGCCAGCAGCGCTGCGGTTGAGCGCCTGAGAGATGGTTTCATATTCTGCCCGACAGTTGCTTATGCTTTTATTAGATGTGTGTTAACAGGATTACCATGACATAAGGGGCTTGTATAGCACCCGATTTATCCCTAAGTGCTTCAGCTGCCTGCCAGAATTAATGATCTTCTCGTGGCGCACTTTTTTCTGGTACCTTGAAGTGTTAACAAATTATTAATAATTCAGGGGCAGGGTATGACGCGTAAAGACGGGCTGCTGGCGTTGCTGGTGGTCGTAGTATGGGGGCTCAATTTTGTGGTCATCAAGCTGGGGCTGCACAACATGCCGCCGCTGATGCTGGCTGGCTTACGTTTTCTGCTGGTTGCGTTCCCGGCCATCTTCTTTGTCGCCCCTCCGAAGATCCCGTTAAAGCTGCTGCTGGGCTACGGTCTGACCATTAGCTTCGGCCAGTTCGCGTTTCTCTTCTGCGCCATTAAGTTCGGTATGCCGGCAGGCCTGGCCTCGCTGGTCCTACAGGCGCAGGCGTTCTTTACCATTATTCTCGGGGCATTTGTGTTTGGCGAGCGCCTGCAGGGCAAACAGCTGGCTGGGATCACGCTGGCGGTGTTTGGCGTACTGGTGCTGATAGAGGCCAGCCTGAATGGCCAGCACGTGGCGCTGCTGGGCTTTATGCTGACGCTGGCGGCGGGGCTGAGCTGGGCCTGCGGGAACATTTTCAACAAGCTAATTATGCAGCACGAGGCGCGCCCGCAGGTGATGTCCCTGGTGGTCTGGAGCGCACTGATCCCCGTCTTACCGTTTATGGTTGCGGCGTGGATTCTGGATGGCCCGGCCGTCATGCTCAACAGCCTGGTCGAGATCGACCTGACCACGATCCTTTCTCTGGTCTATCTGGCCTTTGTCGCCACCATTGTGGGCTACGGGATCTGGGGATCGCTGCTGGGCCGTTATGAAACCTGGCGCGTCGCACCGTTATCCCTGCTGGTGCCGGTGGTGGGGCTTGCCAGTGCGGCACTCTTACTGGGTGAAACGCTGAGCGCGCTGCAGCTGTTTGGCGCCGTGCTGATCATGGCCGGGCTGTACATTAACGTCTTTGGCCTGCGCGTGCGTCGGGCGACGCGGGTAAGAAAGGCATAAAAAAAAGCCCCGCGTCTGCGGGGCAAAAACGAATCAGAGGCCGTGCTGATTATAATAAGGCACGCCTAATTCGTCGGATTTGTCGCTACCAGCACCCATATGGTTGAAATCATAAGGCGACTGGTCATGTGCTGACGGCAAAATCATCGTATCAGGATTATTTTGCTGCGTTGCACGAGGGGTTTGCTCCGCGAAGGTCTGGCTGGAGAACAGCACCAGCAAGGCGAGGGCGGCGGAGGCGGTAACTTTCATGATTTCCTCGGTTACGTCTGTTACAGGCGATGATTAACTACAGTGTTTTAACGGATACAGGTATCGGGATTCGCCCGGCACGCTGGTGATTCGATACTTATGAGGCGGCACGTCAAAATAGTTCTTGAACGTACGCGTCAGGGTTTGTTGCGATTCAAATCCGTAACGCTCCGCCAGATAAAGGATCGGCTCATTGCTTTCTTTCAGTTTCTGGGCAATTTCCGTCAGCTTGCGGCTGCGAATATATTGACCTAATGAATGACCGGTCTCTTTTTTGAACATCCGTTGCAGGTGCCATTTGGAGTAACCTGAACGCTCTGACACTTTTTCAAGGGAGAGCGGCGATTCCAGGTTATCTTCGATCCAGTCCAAAATGCTATGAATGGTGATAGCGTCAGTATTGCGTCTGGACATCGTCATACCTCTTTTTCTGTTTACGGCAGTATTTTCTTAAGCAAAAGCTCAAGGGTTGCCACTTCATCTGCCGTTAAGTTTTTTGTTAGTTCCTGATGCAGTGTTTGTCCTACTAATTGATGACATTGCTCGCACATGGCCGCACCGTCGCTGGTCAGCTTCACCAGTACGCCGCGTTTGTCATTCGGGTTAGGGCTTCGTTCTATCCATCCTTTGCAGACGAGACGATCGAGCATGCGGGTTAACGCGCCCAGATCGACAGAGAGCACCTTTTTCAGCTCAACCGGTGTGATACACACTTCGCAGCGAATGGAACACAGCACTTTGAACTGTGTTGCGGTGATATCCAGCGGTGACAGGTAGTCATTGAGCAGGCGATCTTTTTTCTGATTTACCATATGAATAAGACGACCCAGCGGAACAACGTCGTTAAAGATATCACTGGTGCTTTTCACAATGGTTGCCCTGGCAAGTAGTTAGTCACGGCAGATATTATTGCTCAGGCAAGTATAAGTCAACTGAATGAATCAGCCGATGCCACGAATTGCTAAAACGTTTCATGAACTTTTTTTGAGTCCTTTCAAATCATATAGATAACCGTCAGTTATCATTCCAGGTGGAAAATAATCGTTACGTTGCGCCCATGGCTCAATGCCACACTTTCACCCTATAATTGCTGTGTTGAATATGGATAAGGACAACAACGCACTATGTTGGATTTAATAAAAGCAATCAGCCTTGGGCTGGTGGTCTTGCTGCCGTTGGCTAACCCGTTAACGACGGTGGCGCTGTTCCTCGGGCTGGCAGGGAACATGAACAGCGCCGAGCGCAACCATCAGTCGATGATGGCCTCGGTGTATGTGTTTGCCATCATGATGGTGGCTTACTATGCCGGACAGGTGGTGATGAATACCTTCGGGATTTCCATCCCTGGCCTGCGTATCGCCGGGGGGCTGATTGTGGCCTTTATCGGTTTCCGCATGCTGTTCCCGGCGCAAAAAGCGCATGAGTCGCCGGAAGCGGCCAGTAAATCGGAAGAGCTGGAAACCGAACCGAGTGCGAATATCGCCTTTGTACCGATTGCCATGCCGAGCACGGCGGGGCCGGGTACCATCGCGATGATCATCAGCTCCGCATCAACGGTGCGCGACAGCGCAACCTTCCCGGACTGGGTGCTGACGGTTGCGCCACCGCTGATTTTTGCGATTATCGGGATTATCGTGTGGGCGTCGCTGCGCAGCTCCGGCGCCATTATGCGCTGGGTAGGCAAGGGCGGTATCGAGGCGATTTCCCGCCTGATGGGCTTCTTACTGGTCTGTATGGGCGTGCAGTTTATTATTAACGGCGTGCTGGAAATTATTAAGACCTATCACTGATGCGATTGCCGGGTGGCGGCTACGCCTTACCCGGCCTACGTTATTATGGGCTTGTAGGCCGGGTAAGCGCAGCGCCACCCGGCACCAACAAATCTCACCCGTGCTGACCCTGTTCCTCCAGCGCCACCGGCCATTTACGGAAGATGAGCACCGACCAGACAAGCGCCACCAGAGCCGGAATGGCACCCAGATAGCCAATCGCGGACATCGATACGTGAAGAATTACCTGATTTCCCACCAGCGCGCCCGCGCCAATCCCCAGATTGAAAATCCCGGAGAACAGCGACATTGCGACGTCCGTTGCATCCGGCGCCAGGGCCAGAACTTTCACCTGCATGCCCAGACCAATAATCATGATCGCCACGCCCCAGAACAGGCTGAGGATCGCCAGATGGCTCTCACTGCCTGCGGCAGGCATCAGCAGCAGCAGGCAGGCCAGCAGCAGACCGATAGCGCTGCTCACCAGCGTCGAGGCATGTCGGTTACCCAGCTTACCGAACAGCACGCTGCCAATAATGCCGGCGCCGCCGAGGATCAACAGTAAAACGGTAGCAAAGTTGGCGCTAAACCCCGCCACCACCTGTACAAACGGTTCAATGTAGCTATACGCCGTGTAATGGGCCGTCACAACAATAGCGGTAAGCAGGTAAATACTCAGCAGCGCCGGGCGACGCATCAGCAGCGGCAGGCTTTTTAGCGAGCCGGAATGTTCGCTCGGCAGCGCGGGCAGCAGTTTAATCAGGCACACCAGCGTAACCAGCGCCCCCATACCAATGGCGAAGAAAGTCGTACGCCAGCCGAAGTATTGTCCCACGATGCGGCCAATCGGCAGACCCAGCACCATCGCCAGTGCGGTACCGGTGGCAATCAGGCTCAGCGCCTGCGCGCGTTTTCCCGCCGGTGCCAGGCGTATCGCCAGCGACGCGGTGATCGACCAGAACACCGCATGGGCAAAGGCAATGCCGATGCGGCTAATGACCAGCACCGTAAAACTCCACGCCATAAATGACAGAACATGGCTGACGATGAATAAGGCAAACAGGCCGATCAACAGCCTGCGCCGCTCCATCTGGCTGGTCAGCAGCATAAACGGCAAGGACATCAGCGCCACTACCCAGGCGTAGATGGTCAACATAATGCCCACCTGAGCCGTTTCCATCTGGAAACTTTCAGCGATGTCAGACAACAGCCCAACCGGAACAAATTCTGTGGTGTTAAAAATAAACGCGGCAATGGCCAGCGTGACCACGCGTAGCCACGCAACCCTGCGGGAAACTGTGTTCGTTGTCATAGGGATGTCGAAGATTCGTTGCTGAAAAGAAGAGGAGACGATCTTAAAACGTCGCACGGCGAAAACTCAACCATTATGTGATGCAGATCTCAATATTTACCTTATAAAAGCGGTAGCCGGGAATGCTGTTTTCGTTGAATATAAAAGAACAACACAATAAAAAAGGCGGTAAGACAATGCAGGAAATTGATTTTTATCTGGTGGATGCCTTCAGCGACAAAACTTTTGGCGGCAACGCCGCAGCGGTATGTCCTCTGGAAGAGTGGCTGCCGGACGAGACGCTGCTCAAAATGGCGCAGCAGCATAACCAGTCTGAGACCGCCTTTTTCGTGCGCACCGACGGTGGGTTTGAGCTGCGCTGGTTTACCACGCTGGATGAAATTAACCTCTGCGGTCACGCCACGCTTGCCGCATCACACGTCATATTCGAATACCTTGATTATCCGCATACCGAAATCACCTTCACCACCCGCTTCGTGGGTGAACTGACGGTTAAACGCAGCGGCGACTGGCTGACGCTGAACTTCCCCGCGTGGTCGACGGAGGTTGTGGAGAATCCTCCCGAGGTGCTGTTTAGCGCGCTGGGCATCACCGCGGCAAAAGAGGTGCGCGTCGGACGGGATTACATGGTGGTGCTGGAGAGCCAGCAGCAGGTGGAAGCGCTAACGCCGGATATTGGGGCCATGCTTCCGCTGGATAAAATGGTCTGCGTGACGGCGCCGGGAGAAGAATATGACTTCGTCAGCCGCTTCTTCTGCCCTGGCGAAGGGGTGCCGGAAGATCCGGTTACCGGATCCGCCCACAGCATGCTGATCCCGTACTGGAGCGAAAAGCTGGGCAAAACGTCACTCAATGCCCGCCAGGTGTCGTACCGTGGCGGGGATCTGCGCTGCGAGCAGAAGGGCGACCGCGTGCTGATTGGCGGCCAGGCGACCCTGTATCTGAAAGGGCGAATCTTCCTGCGCTAGCTGAGCGACGCGCTATAAGTTAATACTATGTAGCACCCCGGCAGGCCTGCGCTATGTTGATATAAAAACAGCAAGGAGCCTGCCATGTATTCCATTACCTCTGAATCTGCACGTCATCCGGACATTCTCAACCTGATCGCGGCGCTTGACCGCTATCAGAGCGAGCTCTATCCCGCCGAAAGCAACCATCTGCTCGACCTCGCTGCGCTGCCGGAAGCCTCACTTATCCTGATGGTCATTCGCGACCAGCAGCTGCAGGCCGTGGGCTGCGGAGCCATCGTTCTCAACGGTGACGGAACGGGGGAGATGAAGCGGGTCTATATCGATCCGGCCCATCGCGGGCAGCATCTCGGTGAGACGCTGCTGGCCGCCCTGGAAGATGAAGCCCTGAGCCGTCATTGCCACACGGTAAGGCTGGAGACGGGCATCAAACAGCGCGCCGCGGTTCGTCTGTATGAGCAGTGCGGGTACGATTTGCGTCCGGCGTTTGCCCCGTACGCAGACGATCCGCTCAGCCTGTTTATGGAGAAGGCGCTGGTTGAAGACGTTCGTTTAGCAGCGCTATAAAGGCTTCCAGCTGGCGGGTCATCGCCCCGCGTCGCCACACCAGCCAGGTTGTAAGCCAGCGCCAGTTTTCCGCCAGCGGCCAGGCTTCAACCTGATGATGTCCCGGCATACTCTCCAGCATTGAGCGCGGCATCAGCGCGATGCCCGCGCCCGCAATGACGCAGGCGAGCATGCCGTGGTAGGACTCCATCTCATGAATGCGACCGGGCGTGGCCCTGTCCGCATGAAACCAGCTTTCAAGGTGTCGACGGTACGAGCAGTTCGCGCGAAAGGCATAAACCTCGCTGCCGCTGACCTGCGTGGCTCGCGTCACCTCCGCATGCCCGGCAGGCGTAACCAGCATCATCTCTTCCCTGTAGACCGGCATGCCCTCCAGCTCCGGGTGCGACAGGGGCCCGTCGACAAAGGCGGCGCTTAGGGTTCCCTCCAATACGCCATCAATCATTGTCCCGGAAGGCCCGGTAGAAAGGGCAAACTGGATGCGC
Source organism: Enterobacter sp. KB-221C9 (assembly GCF_041320715.1). NCBI lineage: Bacteria > Pseudomonadati > Pseudomonadota > Gammaproteobacteria > Enterobacterales > Enterobacteriaceae > Enterobacter > Enterobacter sp. KB-221C9. The sequence continues at coordinate 411,073 of NZ_JBGIWG010000002.1, read as the reverse complement.
GGGTAGCGCTGGTTAAACTGCGCCAGCGTTTCCGGAATGCGCACCGCGGCGGTGCTTTCCAGCGCGCCGAGGGCAAATAACCCCTGCGGCTCATCACCCGCGACGACCATGCGCGCTTCATCCACCAGGGCGAGGATCTGCATGCTGTAGCGCAGGAAGTTATGCCCGGCGGGGGATAAGCGTAAACGCTGGTTCTCACGAATAAACAGCTCAACGCCAAGATCGGCCTCCAGCTGGCGGATGCGGGTCGTCAGGTTGGACGGTACGCGATGCACCTTCTGCGCCGCCTGGGTGATGCTGCCCGTCTGCGCGACGGCGTTAAACATTTCAAGCTGGGTTAAGTCCATAGCATTCTCGTTTCGTGAATAAGGTGGTTAGTATTATTCATTTTTAAGAAATAGCAGAGTGAGCCACAATGAATCAACCGAAATGCGTGGAGAACATCATGAAATATTCATCTGCTACACATGCCCTCTCTGTTAACCCGGCAACGGGTGAAACCCTCGCCGCGTATCCGTGGGCGACCCCGGAAGAGGTTGAACGCGCCATTTCTCAGGCCGACGCGGGGTATCGCCAGTGGCGTCGCGAAAGCGTTTCCCACCGGGCGCAGAAGCTGCGCGATCTCGGCGCCGCGCTGCGAAACCGCGCGGAAGAGATGGCGCAGACGATCTCCCGTGAAATGGGAAAACCCATCCTGCAGGCGCGGGCGGAAGTGGCAAAATCCGCCGGTCTGTGCGACTGGTATGCCGAGCACGGCCCGGCAATGCTGCGTGCGGAGCCTACGCTGGTGGAAAACCATAACGCGGTGATTGAATACCGTCCGCTGGGGCCGATTCTCGCGGTGATGCCGTGGAACTTCCCGCTCTGGCAGGTGCTGCGCGGCGCGGTGCCAATCCTGCTGGCGGGAAACAGCTATCTGCTCAAACACGCGCCAAACGTGCTCGGTTCTGCGGAACTTATTGGGCAGATCTTTGCGGATGCCGGTTTCCCTGAAGGCGTATTCGGCTGGGTGAACGCCACCAATGACGGCGTAAGCCAGGCGATTAACGATCGCCGTATTGCAGCCGTGACCGTCACCGGCAGCGTGCGTGCCGGTGCGGCCATTGGCGCGCAGGCAGGGGCCGCGCTGAAAAAATGCGTTCTCGAGCTGGGCGGCTCCGACCCGTTTATCGTTCTCAACGATGCCGATCTGGATCTTGCCGTGAAGGCGGCTGTGGCGGGTCGCTACCAGAATACCGGGCAGGTGTGCGCGGCGGCGAAACGTTTTATCGTCGAGGAGGGTATCGCAGAGGCCTTTACCCAACGTTTTGTCGAGGCCGTTTCTGCGCTGAAGCTGGGCGCACCGGATCGGGAAGAGCACTTTATTGGCCCGATGGCGCGTTTTGACCTGCGCGACGAACTGCATCAGCAGGTGCAGGCCACGCTGGCCGAAGGGGCAACGCTGCTGCTGGGCGGAGAGAAGATCGGCGGAGAGGGCAATTACTACGCGCCAACCGTACTGACGAACGTCACCCCGTCGATGACGGCGTTCCGCCAGGAGCTGTTTGGTCCGGTCGCGGCCATTACCGTTGCGAAAGACGCGGAGCACGCACTGACGCTTGCCAACGACAGCGACTTTGGCCTGTCCGCCACCGTATTCACCGCTGACGCAGCGCTGGCGGATAAATTCTCCCGCGAACTGGAGTGCGGCGGCGTGTTTATCAACGGTTTTAGCGCCAGCGACGCGCGCGTGGCCTTCGGCGGCGTGAAGAAAAGCGGCTTTGGCCGCGAGCTTTCCCACTTTGGGCTGCACGAGTTCTGCAACGTGCAGACGGTGTGGAAGGATCGCGTGTAATTTCTTCGGCCCTCATCACGAGGGCCGTTGTCATTTCTCTGCAATGGTTCTGTCATTTTCATTTCGTAGACTCGCACGCGTCTAACGCATTGTTAATGAAGATGATTATGAACCTAACGCAAATTTTTCGCCGTATTGCGCAGCGTCTCACCCCTCGTCACTTTGGCCTGCTGACGGGTATCTTTTGCATTATTGGCCTTTTTTCCGCGCTGCAGCTCTCCTCGTCATTCCTGCTTAACGCCTCCCTGAACGACGCCCAGCGTAACGAGCAGCAAAACCTGCTGGCCTGGCAGCAGCAGAGCAAGCTGGATCTGGCCCGCGTTTCCCTGCTGGCGGCAAGCGATCTGCTTAACCGGTCCGGCGTCTGGTTTATGCAGGATAAAGAGACCGGTTCCGACGGAAGCTGGCATAGCCTGATGGACGATGCGCAAAAGGCGCTGACGGTTTCTCAGCAGGCGTGGAAGGCCTGGCTGGCGCTCAATCCGCCGAAAGACGATGCCCTGGTGAACAGCTATCAGCTTTTCTACGGCGCGATCGAGGAGCAGGCTGAAGGGCTTCTCAAAACCAACACGATCGACGCTTTTTTTGCCGTACCGGCTCAGGCGTTTCAGTCTGATTTTAACGACAACTATGCGCGCTATCAGCAGGCAAGCGAGAAGCAGGCCATGCAGGGGCGCCAGAGCCTAATGGCGCAGCTCTCCGGCCTGCAAACGTTGTTCCTGTTTGCGCCGGTGCTGCTGCTCGCCATCGCGGTTGCCGTCTGGTTCGGCATGTCCAGATGGGTGATTACGCCGCTGCGTCGGTTGATTGCGCATATTAACCGGCTGGCGGCAGGGGATCTCTCCGGCACGCCGCCGGACGTCAAGCGCTTCAACCGGGAGATAGGGCAGCTTAGCGACAGTATTGTGACGATGCAGCACGGTCTGCAGCAGCTGGTGAGCCACGTTAGCCACGCCACGGCCACTATGGTGGAGAATATTGGCTCCCTGGCGGAGGGTAACCAGAAGCTGTATCAGCAGTCAGCGCGTCAGGCGAAAGAGCTTGAGGATGTGACGGCGCATATCGCGTCGCTGGAAAGCCATGTGGAGGGGAATACCGGCTATGCCAGGCTCGCCAGCTCGCGGGCCGATGAGGCGCGACAGGCCGCCGTGGGCGGCGACCAGATGATGTCTACCGTGAATGCGTCCATGCAGGCGATCGTCGACCGATCTTCTGAGATGCGCGGGATCGTGGCGATGATCGACAGCGTGGCGTTTCAGACCAACATCCTGGCGCTGAATGCGGCCATCGAGGCGGCCCATGCCGGAAACCAGGGTCGCGGCTTTGCCGTCGTCGCGCGGGAAGTCGGGCTTTTGGCCAGAAAAAGCAGCCACTCGACGCAGACCATTCAGGAGCTTATTAACCGCTCGCTGCAGGGCATTGAAGACGGCTCCCGCGCCGTTACCCTGATGGAAGAGAATTTGCAGCAGGTCACCGGTCTGGTGGGCAATTTAAGCAGTTTGCTTAATGAGATCTCAACCGCCACGCTCAGTCAGGGAGACAGTATTCACCAGATGACGCGTCAGCTTCAGGCGCTGAATCAGGTCTCCCGGCAGACGGACCTGCTGGTCTCTGACGCCTCGGATGCCTCTGAGCGGCTGCAAAAGCAATCCGATCTTTTATTGCAGGCCGTTTCGCGTTTTCGTCTTAGCGCCTGACGCAATACATTAGCCTCTGTTATACTCGCAGCCCGTTTTAGCCTGAGGGCAAGGAGCAAAGTGTGGCTGCGGTCATCCATAATGAGATGTTGGACGAGATTCTGGCGCAGGTTCGTCCGTTAATTGGAAAGGGGAAGGTTGCCGACTATATTCCGGCCCTTGCCTCGGTGAGCGGGAATAAGCTAGGGGTTGCTATCTGTACCATCGACGGACAGCGATTCCAGGCAGGCGATGCAACGGAACGTTTTTCCATTCAGTCCATCTCGAAAGTGCTGAGCCTGGTTGCGGCGATGCGCCAGTATGAAGAAGACGAGATCTGGCAGCGTGTCGGTAAAGATCCTTCCGGCCAGCCTTTTAACTCGCTGCTTCAGCTTGAGATTGAACAAGGTAAACCGCGAAATCCCTTTATCAATGCCGGGGCGCTGGTGGTCTGCGATATGCTGCAAAGTCGCCTCAGCGCACCGCGCCAGCGAATGCTGGAGATTGTTCGCCAGCTCTCGGGCGTTGACGATATTGCCTATGATGCGGTGGTGGCGCGCTCGGAGTTTGAACACTCCGCCCGTAACGCAGCTATCGCGTGGCTGATGAAATCCTTCGGTAATTTCCATAACGACGTGGCGACCGTGCTGCAAAACTACTTCCATTACTGCGCCCTGAAAATGAGCTGCGTTGAGCTGGCACAGACGTTCCTGTTCCTTGCGCATCAGGGGCACGCGCCGCATCTCGACCAGGAGGTCGTTTCTCCGCTTCAGGCTCGGCAGGTTAACGCGCTGATGGCCACCAGCGGGATGTATCAAAACGCCGGCGAGTTTGCCTGGCGCGTTGGGCTTCCGGCTAAATCGGGCGTCGGCGGCGGGGTCGTGGCGATTGTGCCGCATGAAATGGCGATAGCCGTCTGGAGCCCGGAACTGGATGAAACGGGAAATTCGCTTGCTGGCGTAGCGGTTCTGGAGAAACTGACCCAGCGTCTGGGACGTTCCGTATACTGATGTCCGATCTGGATCCTCTCTTTTCACGCCTGGCGCGATCGACATTTCGCTCGCGCTTTCGCTTAGGCGATAAGGAACGACAGTACTGCTGGGACAAGGGCCCCGAAACCATTGACCAGCATGCCGCGGATTTTGTCGAAAAGCGCCTTGCGCCCGCGCACCCCGCAAACGACGGTAAACAGACGCCCATGCGCGGACATCCGGTGTTTATCGCCCAGCATGCCACCGCCACCTGTTGTCGGGGCTGTCTGGCAAAATGGCATAACATTCCACAGGGTGTAACGCTCTCCGTGCCGCAACAAAATTATATCGTCAGCGTCATCCACCACTGGCTGGTGCTGCAGATGAACGCCTAAATTTGACGAGTTATGCTCCCGTGGTATTTGTGTTATAGATGCATCCCAAGTTAGTCCCGATCATGCTGACGACCGCAATAATTGCCATAAGCTTTCATATGGAATGATATTTAATGCGTTCTGCACTTACCGCTTTCAGGCCGTTCCGACCCGACACGCCGCTGCGAAATGCATCGACGATCTTCATGCTCACCACCTTATTCTATTTTGTGGGCGCGGAATTACGGCTCGTTGAGGCCCTGTCGCTGTTCTGGCCGCTGAATGGCGTCATGGCAGGGATCTTCGCCCGCTATGTTTACCTGAATCGTCTGCATTACTATGCGGTATGTTATGTCGCGATGCTGTTGTACGACGCGGTGACGACCAACTGGGGGATAGCCTCAGTGGTGATCAACCTGTCTAACATGATCTTTATCGTTGTCGTCGCCGTACTGGTTCAGCGCGACAAGCGGCTGATGAAGAAAACCCCCGATCCGATTAACGCACTACGCCTGTTTAACTACTGTCTGATTGCCGCGATGCTTTGTGCCTTGCTCGGCGCGGTGGGGTCGGTCGGGATTGACAGTCACACCTTCTGGCCGCTGTTTGCCGACTGGTTTAGCGAGCAGTTCTCAACCGGCGTGCTCGTTGTGCCCTGTATGCTCACGTTGCGTATGCCCGGGCGTGAACTCAGGTTACGACTGGAGCAGCTGCTGCCGGTGATGGCGTTGATCGTCTCGGTGGTCGCGTCGGTAGTGATCGGCGGCGCGGGGAGCCTCTCGTTTCCTCTGCCCGCGCTTATCTGGTGTGCGGTTCGTTACTCATTGCCTGCGACCTGTCTGCTGACGTTTATCACGGGCGCCACTGAAATCATTTTGGTCGCCAATTCGATTATTAATATTGCCGTGGCGACGCCGTTTACGACGCCAATGATGTTTTCAGCCCGGCTGGGGATCGCCACGATGGCGATCTGCCCGGTGATGGTCTCCGTCAGCATGGCGGCGATTAATTCCCTGATCCGCCAGGTTTCGCTGAGGGCGGATTATGACTTTTTAACGCACGTCTACTCGCGCTCCGGGCTTTATGAGGCGTTAAAGCATGAAGAGTCGTACCGGCATACACGTTTTCTGACCGTCATGCTGCTGGATATTGATTACTTCAAAAGCATTAATGATAACTACGGCCACGAGTGCGGAGACCGCGTGCTGGCGTCGTTTGCCCGACAGGTTCAGCAGGTAGTCGGCGAAGACGGCATGGTGGCGCGCATGGGCGGGGAAGAGTTCGCTGTGGTGGTCAATTCAGGCGACGCGCAGCACGGTTTTGAACTGGCTGAACGTATCCGATCCACCGTTGCCAGCCATCCTTTTACGTGGCGCCAACAGACGCTCTTTCTGACGGTCAGTATTGGCCTCGGAAGCGGAAAGGCTGAGTCATGGCAGTTGACCGAGGTCTTCAACAAGCTCATGGCCGAAGCGGACGATCATCTCTATCGTTCAAAAAAAGCGGGTCGAAACCGCACCAGCGCCCGGGTGGCGGACGAGCAAATTGCCGCGCCCTCCGGGAGTGAAACTTAGCTGCGTTAATCGTCATAAGGCATTGACGTGAATAGTAAGCGGCTTAACAGGCTGTCAGAACACTGACAATGTCTCTGTTTAAGCTACGCTTTTAGTAACGCTTTACGTCAGGAGACATTATGAAAGCACCTGCAACCCCTGAAAATGAAACGGAACGTCTTAACTCACTGCGTGAATCAGGCCTGCTTGAGATCGACAGTTCCCCGGCGTTTGACCGGTTAACGCGTCTGGCAAAACGCTTCTTCCAGGTGCCGCTGGCGATGGTCAATCTCATTGATGAGCATTCGCTCATCGTGAAGTCGGCCGACGGCCAGGCGCCAGGCACCGTTCCGCGTAACATCTCATTTTGTGGGCACACGATCCTCGCCGAAGCGCCGCTGGTGGTGGGGGATATGCTTCAGGACGATCGTTTCGCGGATAACCCGCTGGTGGCCGGTGAACCTCGCGTGCGGTTTTACGCGGGCTTCCCGCTGCGCCTGCGTGACGGCGCTAGCGTTGGCTCGCTGTGCCTGATTGATTACGCTCCCCGGGAGTTTTCTGCCGCCGACCTCGCCGTCCTGGGAGACCTTGGCGCGCTGGCGGAAGATGAATTTGCTGCCATCAGCGCGGCGACCACGGATGAATTAACCGGGCTGTTCAACCGTCGGGGCTTTAATCAACTTGTGCGCTTCACGCTTTCCGTTGCCCGGCGCCGGGCCGAGCCGCTGACGCTCGGCTGGCTGGATTTGGATCGCTTTAAGGAAATTAACGATCGCTTCGGGCATGAAGAGGGGGACAAGGCGCTGAAAGCCATGGCGCAGCTGATGCGTGCCTCTTTCCGCGAAGCGGATCTGCTGGTCCGTTTTGGCGGGGACGAGTTCGCCGTGCTGTTCGCGGATACGGATGAGCAGGGCGCCTGGATTGCCATGCAGTATCTCGCCGAGCAGGTTGAAAGCTATAACGCCCGGAAGCTTCACCCCTGGTCGCTCCACTTCTCATGGGGGCTAAGTGAATTCGATCATAACGGCAACGACCTGCAGCAGTGGTTAAAAGAGGCCGATGAAAAGATGTATGCCATGAAGCAGCAGCGCCAGCGCGCCCGGTGACATAGCAAAAGCCTATGTCCGATCCGTTTGCGTTAAGAAGATGTTAAATGCACAGTGACGGTATTCAACGTAAGGAAAAACAATGAATACCTCACTGCAAATCAAAAATCTCACCCGAGACGAAATTCTCATCCACCTTGATGCGCTGGCCGGGATCCTCGAAAACTGTGTGAACGGCGGGGCATCCGTCAGCTTTATGCTTCCCTTTAGCCTGGAGACGGGCCGCTTTTTCTGGCGCGGCGTTGCTGAAAGCGTAGGGCGCAACGAGCGCCTCGTGCTGGCCTGCGTCGATCCGCAGGACGGCGTCATCGGAACGGTGCAGCTAATCACAGACCAGCCTGAAAACCAGCCGCATCGCGCCGATGTGGCGAAGCTGCTGGTTCACGAGAAAGCGCGCCGGAAAGGTGCCGCGATGGCATTGATGGAAGCGCTTGAAGCTGAGGCCCGGGCCAGGAATATTTTGGTTCTGGTACTCGATACCGCTACCGGCAGCGGGGCCGAGACCTTTTACCAGCGCGCCGGATGGCAAAAGGTGGGGGAAATCCCGCGCTATGCGCTGATGCCGGACGGCGCCATGACGGCCACGTCCGTGCTCTATAAGTTCTTATGATTATTTTGTACAACTACGCCGTGGATTGATCAAAACAGGGTTCCCGGTCGTTAAGTTTTGATAAGTTATCGTACCAATCTTATCAGGCTGTATGACTAATCATAAAAGGAACCCCCTTGTGAACACGCTCAACCGTCGTGATTTTCCCGGTGCTCAATACCCAGAACGCATCATTCAGTTTGGTGAAGGCAACTTCCTGCGTGCTTTTGTCGACTGGCAAATTGACCTGTTAAATGAACATACCGATCTTAACGCCGGTGTGGTTATCGTCCGTCCTATTCAGAGCGACTTCCCGCCGTCGCTGAGCACGCAGGATGGACTGTATACCACTATCATTCGCGGCCTGAATGAGAAGGGTGAGGCGGTAAGTGAGAGCCGTCTTATCCGCTCGGTTAACCGTGAGATCAGCGTCTACGACGACTATGACGCGTTTCTGAAACTGGCACACAACCCGGATATGCGCTTTGTTTTCTCGAACACCACCGAAGCGGGTATTAGCTACCACGCGGGTGACAAATTCGACGATGCCCCTGCGGTGAGCTACCCGGCGAAGCTGGCGCGACTGCTGTTTGAGCGCTTCAGCCACTTCAACGGCGCACCGGATAAAGGCTGGATCATCATTCCGTGCGAACTGATTGACTACAACGGGGATGCACTGCGTGAACTCGTTCTGCGCTATGCCCAGGAGTGGGCGCTGCCTGCCGCCTTTATCCGGTGGCTAAACGACGCCAACAGCTTCTGCTCGACGCTGGTTGACCGCATCGTGACGGGTTACCCGCGTGACGAAGCGGCAGCCCTGGAAGCGGAGCTGGGCTATCACGATGGGTTCCTGGACACGGCTGAACATTTCTATCTGTTTGTGATTCAGGGCCCGGCATCCCTTGCGCGCGAACTTCGTCTGGATAAGCACCCGCTGAACGTGCTGATTGTCGACGACATCAGGCCCTACAAAGAGCGCAAAGTCGCCATCCTGAACGGCGCGCACACGGCGCTGGTGCCGGTGGCATTCCAGGCCGGGCTGGATACGGTGGGCGAGGCGATGAATGATGCAGAGATCTGCGCATTCGTCGAAAAAGCGATTTATCAGGAGATCATTCCTGTTCTCGATCTGCCGCGTGACGAGCTGGAATCCTTCGCCAGTGCGGTAACAGGGCGTTTCCGTAACCCCTACATCCGACACCAGCTGCTTTCCATTGCGCTTAACGGCATGACCAAATACCGCACCCGCATCCTGCCGCAGCTGCTGGCAGGGCAGAAGGCCGGCGGACAATTACCAGCGCGTCTGACGTTCGCGCTGGCTGCATTGATTGCGTTCTATCGCGGGGAGCGTAACGGGGAGAGCTATCCGGTGCAGGATGACGCATTCTGGCTGGAACGTTATCAGCAGCTCTGGGCGCAGCACCGCGACCAGCAGTTGAGTACCCGTGATCTGGTGCAGTCAGTGCTGAGCGTGAGCGAGCATTGGGAACAGGATCTGACGCAGGTCTCCGGTCTTGTCGACCAGGTCACTCTGGACCTTGATGCCATTCTGCTGAAGGGAATGCGCGCAGCGGTTAAATCCCTTTGCTAATCACGTGACCCGGCTTCGGCCGGGTTTAACGATACCTTTATTTAGTTACAACATACTATTTGCCCTTTTTTTTAAAAGCACATGCAGCACCGTGCGGTTATTGCTAAGCAGGCGAGAAAATTCAATGTTTCGTTAACATGCTTGCAACTGTGAGGGGGATCACGTTTAATAGCCTCGCTCTTTTCTTTCCTGAAACTCACTATGATTGTTCGTCCTAAACAGCACTGGCTACAACTGATTTTTGTCTGGCACGGTTCGGTACTTCCCAAAATCTACACCCGATTGCTGCTCAACTTCCTGCTTTCTATCGCCGTTATCCTGATGCTGCCGTGGTATACCTCGCTGGGCATCAAATTTACCGTGGCGCCATTTAGCATTCTCGGCGTGGCGATCGCTATCTTTCTCGGTTTCAGAAACAACGCCTGTTATTCACGCTACGTTGAGGCTCGCCTGCTCTGGGGACAGCTGATGATAGCGGCACGCTCGCTGTTTCGCGAGGTAAAAAACACCTTGCCCGACGATAAGCACCTGGGTGAATTTGTCCGCCTGCAAATTGCTTTTGCCAACTGCCTGCGCATGACCCTGCGGCGGGAGCTGAACGCCGAGCAGCTCTCTCGCTATCTTGCTCCGGATGATTTACGTCACGTGATGAGCGCCAACTCACCGGCGAACCGTATTTTACTGATCATGGGGGAGTGGCTGGCCGTGCGGCGGCGTAACGGGCAACTCTCAGACATCCTGTTCCACAGTCTGAACAACCGTCTGAACGATATGTCCATCGTCCTTTCCGGGTGCGAACGTATTGCGACAACGCCGGTGCCTTTTGCCTATACGCTGATTTTGCACCGCACGGTGTATCTGTTCTGCATCATGCTGCCGTTCGCGCTGGTCGTGGACCTGCACTACATGACGCCCTTTGTCTCGGCGCTGATCTCTTACACCTTTATCTCGCTGGACACCCTGGCGGAAGAGCTGGAAGACCCGTTTGGCACCGAGAATAACGATCTGCCGCTGGACGCCATCTGCAACATGATGGAACGCGATCTGCTGCAGATGAACGATGAAGAGAACATTCCGGAAAGGCTGATGCCGGATAGGCATTATCAGCTGACCTGACGGGCGTTCCACTCGTCGCGGGTGATTTCCCACAGCTCAGAATCCAGCATACCGCTGACGTAGGCTTTTTGTTCCGTTCTGATAAGCCGCATGCCGCTACTGTCTGAAATACGCCGGGAGCGGCTGTTAGCGGCGGCTTTCGGGGCGCGTAATACGGGTTTGTTTAGCGTATTGAACCAGTAATCCGTCGCGGCAATGCTGGCCTCGCGCATATATCCCTGGCCCTGAAACTCCGGGGCCAACCAGAATCCACGGTTGTTATCTTCGACGTCGTACAGACAGATAATGCCCATCAACTCATCCGGCACCTCGCGACGTCGGATGCTCCAGAACCAGGCGATCCCTTTTGCCATATCCGGCAGCGCCACGTTGTTGACATAGTTTTCTGCGCCGTTGTCCGGGTAGGGCCAGGGCACGGAAGAGACCATATAACGGACAATCTCCCAGCGCGGATAAAGCTTTTGAATCTGGGCTGCATCTTCAGCAACAAGCGGTTTTAGCAATAAGCGTTCTGTCGTGAGCGTCGGTATCGTCATCCGCGGATCTCCATATTTAAGCGTTATGCTTTTGTTTGCGTTCTGGTATTTTCACTTCTACCACATTCTATTTAGTTGCGTTGTAACGTATTTACTACCAAAATTTTGCTCTGCAGAGCGCTCGATTACCGTCAGATTAGTTGGGTTAACTTACCCACCCACATAAGGAGTAATGTATGGTTTTGCCTGGAATGAATCCTGAGAAAAATCTACCCGGATATGATTATGCGCGCATAGCAGGTTTTGGAGCTGCTGATTTCGATTTCAAAGCACTGGGTTCCGCAATGGACTGTAATCGCGAATTCGCTCAGGCCGGGATCATTTATTCTGATGGTGCTCAACGCTATCTGGTTCGCTCTGGTCAGCGTCATCCTAATGGTCAAAGTGGTATTGTAACTCACGTAATTGTAACTAAAGCGAACTCACAACCATCCACCTCTAGCGTAGGTAAATCCTTGACTGATGCTGTGGCATCTACATCTATGGGAACTGAACTTGCATCAACGGTACTATCATGTGGGGCGATGATCATCACTGGAGGTGTGATGCTTGCCGGCACGGCGGCAACCCCCCTTACTGCAGGAGGAAGTGGTGTTTTGGTAGCGATTGGCTACGCAGGCACCCTTGCGACCGGGTTGCAATGCGTTAACGGCCTTTATCGTATCTATGATTTGGTTGAAAACGGTGGCGGTAATGTTGCCTGGCTCGATACGCAAGAATGGTACGTCGCCACCTCAACTTCGCTGGATGTAATTTCGTTAGCAAGTGCAGGAGGGGCGCTAAAAGAAGCAGTTACCACCTGGCGTGCAATGAAATCTATATCTTCCTTGAAAGCCACTGAGTGGTTAAAAAGTTATCCTCGTCAGGATCGTGCTCGTTTGACCGAATTGATAATTCGCGCGCAAAACCCCGGTATAAGCAACAAGGAAATTAAGGCACTTATACGCGCTGGTCTTTATCCGAAACGATTTCCAACCGGGCCTGTTCAGGTAGAACTCACTCGACAACTTGGGCAAGTGGTTACAAGTGCCGCAGCATTGGCCGGGAGTGCTGTGAGTGGCGTTATTGCAGCGCCCAGTAATTTACCACGGACTGGTAAATACATTATCGGTACCATTCAGTCACTGGCGGTATTCTGATGAAGTTTTTGAGATTTTTAACCGGACGGGTTTTCCAGGATCTCCTGAAGCATGGCAAAGAAATAGAGGAGGCTATTGCTCATCGTGATATCCGTCTCTTGAATCATTCCACGCCCGAGCTGGAACGGTATTTTTCGCGTCCACTCAGCGAGCTTCCGCGTCAAAATCCTTATCCGGTAGCAGTGCTGTTACCTCTTTTTTTAGTGGCGTTTGCGTTAAACCTTCTGCCTTTTCTCAGCGCGTTGCAGGGATTGTCACCTTTACATCATGCATTGAGCTTTTTCGTACCATCATTGACGATGACAGGCGCGCTCATTGTGATAAGCGTACTCCTGGCTCGTGGGAAGACGTCGGGATTGTTGGGGTTTAGGGCGTTGTTCATCATTCTGCTGATAACGACCCTCGTTCAGGTTTTACATACCCTGCTTTCGCATGACGGAGGCCTTTGGCCGCTGGTCATCGCATCCTTAGCGCTGTTACTTTGTCGGGTGGTGATGAACAGCAGCGGCTTTGTGCTGTTTACGCTCTATTGTCGTACTCAGCGTCTTGCCAGACTGGCACGGGAAATGCGGCTAAAAAGCCGTTAAAGGGGGGTTATGACGTTACGAAAAGCTAAGCCACAGGAAGCCGAAATACTCTGGAATATTCGCAATCAAGCAATTCGTCACGGCTGTAAAACAAGCTACGACGCCGATGTCATTGCGCGCTGGACGCCAGATCTCATGCCCGAACGCTTTCGGCAGACGATCGTTGAATACCCTTTTTATGTGGTGGAAGATGAAAAGGGTGATATTGCGGCAACCGGCTATCTGGATCTGGATACCCACTGTCTGGAGGCGATATTCACCTTGCCCGCGGCATCCGGTAAAGGCATGGCGACCCGGATTATCGAGGCGCTAAAAAATGAGGCCCGCAGTCGGGGGATAACCCGCCTGAGGCTGGATGCAACGCCTAACGCCCAGTCGTTTTATCAGAAGCTGGGGTTTGTGACGCTGAGCGAAACCTTTCATCACTCGCGTATGGCAGGTGTTGATTTACGCTGTTTCGAAATGACGATCGATTTGTAATGTGAGGAATACATGGCTGTCACAGTAAGACCTCTACGCGAAGATGACTATTCCCAATGGCGACCGCTGTGGGATGGCTATACCCATTTTTATGATTGCTACCTTGAGGAATCCGTCACCGCATCGACATGGGAAAGGGCGCTCTCAGCGCATTCCCGGATGTTCTGCCGCGTGGTAGAGAAGGACCAAAAGGTCATCGGTTTCGCGATGTGCATTCTGCACGAAGGAACCTGGTCAACGGCTCCCATCTGCTACCTGGAAGATTTGTTTGTTGATGCCGACGAACGCGGGGCGGGCGCAGGTAAGGCGCTCATTGATGCTCTGATTGAGGAAGGCAAGCGCGAAGGGTGGTCAAAACTGTATTGGGTCACCCGGGAGAACAACCCGGCGCGTAAACTCTATGACAAATATGGTGAAGCTGACGATTACGTCCGCTACCGCCTCTCCCTTTAAGGCGACAACGCCTGTGTTTGTATCACACTGTATCAGCATCCCGGATACATACACAGGCTTGCAATAAACCCGCTTTCGCACATATCCGCTATACATTGCAGTGTTGTTATATCCCCGTGAATTGTACTCAACCGGAGATACCAACATGTTTAGCAAACTCGCGTACTCAACCCTCGCAATGACCGTTTCTCTTGGCACCGTGATGGCCTGTCAGGCCGAAGTCACCGGCACAAACGTCGCGGCCGCCTTTGATCATCCGCAGCAAATCAACGCCAGCGATCTGAATGTCGGTTATGTCGACATCGGCCCGAAAAATGGCCAGCCGGTTATTTTACTGCACGGCTGGCCGTACGATATTCACAGCTATGCCGAGGTCGCCCCCGCGCTGGCGGCAAAAGGCTATCGGGTGATTGTGCCTTCTCTGCGCGGCTACGGCACCACGCGCTTCCTGTCCGCCAAAACGCCGCGCAACGGCCAGCCTTCAGCCATGGCGAAAGATATTGTAAACCTGATGGATGCCCTGAATATAAAGCAGGCGGTATTTGCAGGATATGACTGGGGGGCTCGTACGGCGGATATCGTTGCGGCGCTGTGGCCAGAGCGCGTTAAATCACTGGTGTCGGTGAGTGGGTATCTCATCAGCAGCCAGCAGATTGGCAAACAGCCGCTGCCGCCAAAAGCGGAGCAGCAGTGGTGGTATCAGTTCTATTTCGCCACCGCGCGCGGTGCTGAGGGCTATGCCAAAAACACGCATGACTTCGCCCGTTTGATCTGGTCTCAGGCCTCGCCTGACTGGAAATTTAGCGATGCTGTTTTTAACGCCAGCGCCAAATCGCTCGATAATCCGGATCACGTCGCCGTGACGCTCAGCAACTATCGCTGGCGTTTGGGGCTGGAAAAAGGCGAGCGCAAATACGACAGCTACGAGCAAAAACTGGCCGCGCTACCGAATATCACCGTTCCAACGATCACCATCGAAGGCGGAAACAACGGGGCGCCGCATCCGGCTCCGCAGGCCTATGCGGGTAAATTTACCGGTAAATATGAGCATCGTACCTTCGGGGCAACCGTGGGGCACAATCCACCTCAGGAAGATCCGCAGGATTTCGTCAAGGCCGTCGTTGACGCTGACAAGCTCTGAAATGTGCTATTTTCAATACGTTACCCTTCGGTCTGGAGATTTCGGTGGAGCATATTGATCATATCCTTGTCGTCGATGACGACAGGGATATTCGTGAACTGATTGTCGATTATCTCGTTAAGTCGGGCTATCGCGCCACGGGCGCGGCCAACGGCAAAGAGATGCGCGTAGTGCTGGATAAACAGCATATCGACCTGGTGGTGCTCGATGTTATGATGCCCGGCGACGACGGGCTTACGCTGTGTCGGCAGCTGCGCAGCGGCAAACACAAAGATCTGCCCATCCTGATGCTGACGGCCCGCAACGAGGAGACGGACAGGATCCTGGGTCTGGAGATGGGCGCGGATGACTACGTGGTAAAGCCATTTGTCGCCCGCGAACTGCTGGCGCGTATCAAAGCGATTTTACGGCGTTTTCGCACGATGCCGCCCAATCTACAGGTGACAGAAGCAGGGCGGCTGGTGATGTTCGGTGAATGGCAGCTCGATACCGTCGCCCGCCACTTAATCGATCCGGAAGGGGTGATTGTGGCGCTCAGCGGGGCGGAGTATCGCCTGCTGCGCGTTTTCCTTGACCATCCTCAGCGGGTGCTGACCCGCGATCAGCTGCTCAACCTGACGCAGGGGCGCGACGCCGAGCTGTTTGAACGTTCTATCGACCTGCTGGTTAGCCGGGTTCGTCAGCGCCTGAACGAAGATGCCCGTACGCCCGCCTATATCAAAACCGTGCGCAGCGAAGGCTACGTCTTTACGATGCCGGTGACCATCAAAGAGGTTAACGAATGAGGCTGTGGCCACGCTCGCTGCTGGCCCGTTTGCTGATCGTCGTGCTGCCCGGCCTGCTGCTGGCTAACGCCCTGAGCCTGACGCTGGTCATGATTGAGCGAATGCACAGCGCCCGCACGGTGATGCTTGGTAATCTGGAAAACGACGTCGCAACCAGCGTCGCCATTTTAGACCGGCTACCTGCCAGCGAGCGCGTGGCCTGGCTGCCGAGGCTTGAACGGGGTAACTATCGCTATATTCTGGGTACAGGGGAGCCCGGCGCAGCGCCGACGGATAAGCGTTCACAGGATGCCATCCGTACCTTAAAAGCGACGCTCGCGGCAGAGTATCCGCTCAGCTTCACCGCCGTTCCCAGCGCCATTTCGCACATCCAGGCGCATCTTACGTTACGCGATGGCTCGCCGCTGACCATTGACCTGATCCCGCGCATGCCGCCGGTCGCCAGCTGGCTGCCCGTTGTGCTCATCCTGCAGCTGCTTCTCCTGGCGGCCTGCTCATGGATCGCCGTGCGGCAGGTGGTACGGCCTTTTTCACAATTTACCCGCGCGGTGGATGCACTGGATCCTGCGGCCAGCACGCCAATGACGGAGAAAGGGCCGCTGGAGGTGCAGCGTGCAGCCCATGCCTTCAACGCAATGCAGGCGCGCATTCAGTCTTATCTCAGAGAGCGCGCGCAGATACTGGCGTCCATTTCTCACGATCTTCAGACGCCCATTACCCGCATGAAGCTTCGCGTTGAAATGACGGAGCAGCCTGAACTGCGGGACAAGCTCTTAAACGACCTTGATAACATGTCGCGTCTGGTGCGGGAGGGTATTGCGTATGCCCGGTCATCAGAATCCCTGGAAGAGACCTCGCTGAAGCTGGAGCTGAACGCATGGGTCAATAGCATTGCCTGCGATTATCAGGACATCGGTAAAAACGTGCAGTTTCAGGCAGGCGAAGCCCGTTTACCGATCGTCACGCGTCCGCAGGCGCTTCGCCGGGTGATGACCAACCTGCTGGATAACGCCCTCAAGTTCGGCGAGCGTGCTGCGATTGCCATAGATGATTCGTCTGACAACAAGGTGGTTATTCACATTGTGGACGACGGACCGGGGATCCCCGAAGCCGAGCTTGAGGCGGTATTACAGCCGTTTTATCGGGTTGAAACATCTCGCAACCGCGATACCGGCGGAACAGGACTCGGGCTGGCGATTGCCGCGCAGCTCACCGCTCAGCTGGAAGGAAAGCTCAACCTGACGAACCGGGCCGAAGGCGGGCTGGATGTCTCCATTACGCTACCGCTCCGTTAGGTAATTGTACGGCTTTGTATCTCCCGGCCCGGGTGATACAGAGCCAGACAAAACCCGCATTTTTACACATATCCTGAACACATCCGCACGATGAAATAGCCTCACTGCAGCGTCGCAGGACTTGTATTGTGAGGTTTCTATGTTTCTGTTAATCGCTTTTCTGGGCGGGATGATAAGCCTGCTCAGTCCATGTACGCTCCCGGTTATTCCGCTCCTGTTCGCCGGTTTTCAGGGGCAGCGACGCCATATTCTGGCCCTGCTCGCGGGGATGATCGTGATGTTCACCCTGGTGGCGATGGTCGTCACCGTCGCCAGCGAGTGGATCGCAGAGGCAACCATCGTCGGGCGCTGGATCGCCCTCGTCATTCTGGCCGCTGCCGCGCTGGCCTTAATTTTTCCGTCGTTCGCCCAGCGTATTGCGGGTCCGGCCGTCAGCGCGGGAAACGTCCTCAACGCCCGAAGCGGGAAAACGCGCGGTATGGCATCGGCTTTTCTGGCCGGGCTGGCGGTCGGGCTGCTCTGGTCCCCCTGCGCCGGGCCCATACTGGGCGCCATTTTCAGCATTAATATCGCGGGCCACTCGGCCATTGCAACGGGCGCGCTGCTGGCGGCCTATGGCAGCGGATGCGCGCTGATGTTAAGCCTGCTCGTTTTAGGAGGCCGCACGCTGATGGCGCCGCTAAGAGCAAAATCGGCGCTGATGGAAAAGCTGCGGCAGGGGGCGGGCGTGGCGATGCTGGCGGCTGTCGTGTTTAACGCAACAGGAATGACCTCGCTTCTGAAAGGGGCAAACGGCGTTGCGGACCGTCTGGAGACAACACTCCTGACGCTGGCGAAACCCACAGCCGCGCCGGTGAAGCTCCAGCCGGTCGTGATGACAGAGCCCAGCAGCCAGCTGCCTTCGCTAAGCGGCGGGACAGGGTGGATTAACGGTGACCCTGTCACGTCTGAATCCTTGCGGGGTAAGGTGGTGTTGATTGATTTCTGGACGTGGGATTGCATTAACTGCCAGCATACGCTCCCGCACGTGCGAGACTGGGCCGCAAAGTATCAGTCGCAGGGGCTGGTCGTGATTGGGGTTCACACGCCGGAATATCCCTGGGAAAAGCCGCTCGCCTCGGTAAAAAATGCGGTAAATAAATGGCAGCTGCCGTATCGGGTGGTGACGGATAACAACTACCAAATCTGGAACGCTTTCGGTAACCAGTACTGGCCAGCTCACTACTATTTCGATGCCAAAGGCCAGCTACGCTATACCGCCTTTGGCGAAGGAGATTATGAGCAGCAGGAAAAGGTTATCCAACAGCTGCTCAAAGAGGCCCGTTCATAGCCTCGTTCAGGGCTGACGCTGAGCCACAATAAACAGCCGCGGAAAGGCCAGCAGTATCTGCCCGTTTTCCTGGAGTGGATACTGCTCTTCCAGCAGTTCATGGTAGCGTTTCAGGAACCGTTTCTGCTCGCTCTCATTCAGTTCCTGGAGCCACGGGCGCAAACCGGTAGCGCTTACCCAGTCAATAATGGCCTGGTGGGAGCTCATTTTATGGAAATAGGTTGTCCGCCAGATATCCACGTCACAACCGGCCTCCGACAAGATGTCGTAATAGGCATGCACGCCCGGCAGAGGTTCGCGGCCGCGATCGGGGTAGTCTTGCTCCAGCGCCACTTCGCGCATCGCTACGTGAGTGGGTTCAAGCCAGTTGTCAGGCATCTGGATCGCTAATACGCCGTTAAGCGTGAGCAGGGAAACAAGGTGCGGCAGGAGGTCGTAATGGTCTGGGATCCACTGTAGCGATGCGTTAGCGTAAATCAGGTTCAGCGGCTGGCCAGGCTTGTACTGGCGGATATCGGCCTCAACAAAATGGCAGTCGGGTAACGCGCCGCGTGCTTCCTCAAGCATTGCAGGGGAGTTATCGACCCCGGTGATGCGTGCCGATGGCCAGCGATGCTTCAACAACGCCGTGCTGTTTCCTGGCCCGCAGCCTAAATCAGCGATGGTGGAGACCTCATCCAGAGGAATTCTGGCGAGCAGTTCAGCGGCAGGACGCGTTCTTTCCGCGCCGTATTGCAGGTAAAGAGAAGGGTTCCAGTCGGCCATTTTCGGTTCTCCGTTTTGCATGCTTCTGCAAGAATAGCACAGGCGGACACCTGCACGGCGGCAGGTGTCCGAAGAGCGGCAGGCTAGAGAATGCCTTTCAGCGCAACATGATAAAGCAGCATGATGGTCTTCCCGTCGACAATCTTGCCCGTTTCAATGCCGCGTAATGCCTCTTCAAGCGTCATTTCCAGCACGTCGATATCTTCTCCTTCCGCCTTGATCCCGCCGCCTGCGCCGGTTCTGTCCTTCGGCTGGTACTCGGCAAGATAAAAATAGAGCTTTTCCGTAACGGAACCCGGGCTCATATAGGCTTCAAAGATTTTCTGCACGCGTGAAACGTGGAATCCCGTCTCTTCTTCCGCCTCTGCTTTTATGCGGCTTTCGGGATCCATATTGTCCAGCAATCCCGCAGCGGCTTCGATTAAATCGTCCTCATGGCCGTTGATAAAGGCGGGGAAGCGGAACTGGCGAGTCAGGATCACCGTCTTTTTATCACGGTTGTAGAGCAGAATCGTCGCGCCGTTCCCACGGTCGTAGACTTCCCGGTGCTGACGCTGCCACTCGCCATCGCGTCGCTGCAGATCGAAGGTGTATTTTTTAAGGACGTACCAGTTATCTGACAGCGTTTCACTGTCAATGATGCGCACATCTGCACGTTTTGATTGCACGTTTGTTCCTCCTTACGTAGAGTAATTATCATAAACAGCATTATCGTGCAGTTTCAAGATAAAACATGCAATATCAGGAATTCATGATGCTCACCAGTCAGCGAAAACAATTGATCCTCGAAAAGCTCGATGCCGAAGGTCAGGTCCAGTCAAAAGCGCTTAGCGTGTTCTTTGACGTCTCTGAAGACACCATTCGGCGTGATTTGCGCGAGCTGGCGGCAGAAGGGCGTTTACAGCGCGTTCACGGCGGCGCGCTTCCGGCATCTTCCGCGATTGCGCCCTTTGCTGAACGACAATCCGTGAAAATGGATGCGAAAAAAAGAGTGGCCCGCAAAGGCGCGAAGCTGATTTCATCAGGCCAGGTGGTGATCGTCGACGGTGGCACGACGACCTCGGAGCTGATTACGTTTTTACCGGCAGACCTACGCATTACGGTGGTTACGCACAGCCCAAGCATTGCCCTGGGGCTTGTCGATCATCCGTCCATTGAGGTGATTCTGATCGGC
This sequence comes from Enterobacter sp. KB-221C9, assembly GCF_041320715.1. Classification (NCBI taxonomy): domain Bacteria; kingdom Pseudomonadati; phylum Pseudomonadota; class Gammaproteobacteria; order Enterobacterales; family Enterobacteriaceae; genus Enterobacter; species Enterobacter sp. KB-221C9. The sequence goes on along the minus strand of NZ_JBGIWG010000002.1, from coordinate 390,578 downwards.
GGTCGCTTGTATAAGCACTCTATCGTTGCGGTCGGCGCTGCGGCCATCGAAGGTATCGAAAATATTCATGCAGATCTGTTCTTTATGGGCGTGACCGGCATTCACCCCGACGCGGGGCTGACAACCGGTGATTTCGAAGAGGCGTGCATCAAACGTGCATTTTCCGGCAGAGCCGCGGAGACGGTTGTCCTGGCTTCTCCGGAAAAGATCAACACAGCGTCTTCGTTTGTGATTGGCGATGTGTCATCGGTGAACACCATCGTCGTTGAAGACAATACCGATAAGGACTGGATCCGCGCGGTATCGGAAAGGGGGGTCTCCGTCGTGTTGACCTCAGAAAGCGACTGAAGAGGCCTTGAGCTACGCGCGATCCGGCGCATGGCAAACCGCCTCGATATTGTGGCCATCAGGCGAGATGACAAACGCGGCATAGTAATTTTCACCGTATGACCTCAACCCCGGCCCGCCGTTATCACGTCCGCCGGCGCGCAGGGCGGCATGGTAAAACGCATCGACCTGCTGGCGCGTGTTGGCCACAAACGCCAGATGCAGAGGGGCAGGTTTATCATTTGTCTGAAAAAGACAGAGCGAAACGTCTCCTGAACTCATTTCGACACCGTAGTCTGGCGTGCCTTCATCGATGAGTTCTACACCAAGCGGCTTAAGCGCATGGAGAAAGAAGGTCTTACTTTTTTCATAATCACTGACGCCGAATTTCACATGATCGAACATGGTTCCTTCCTTATAAAAGAGAGAAATAAAAAGTATAGAAGGAGAGGGATGCGAACATGCTAAAGAACGTGGCAATGTGACGGGCGTCTATTAAAGCAGTCCTTTCCGATGCCGAGACGGACGAATGGCATTAACCGCTATATCGCAGAGCGTTTCCGTCCAACAAATGTCCAGCGCAGGTAGTCGTATAGCCAGTTAAACAGCATTGTGTATGGCAGGAAAAACAGTACCAGACCAATCTCAACGAAAAATGCCTCAGTCATGGTTAAATCCAGCATAACCATCGCGACGGGAATTAAGGTGACGATCAGTCCTGTTTCAAATCCCACCGCATGGATCGCACGAACGAGAAATGTTCTTTGAAACTGATGTTTTTTTTGCAGAGAGTCGAAGAGTTTATTAAATACAAAATTCCAGGCCGTCGCGGTGAGTGCGGATATCACGGACAGCGAACCTGACTGGAGTACCGACACGTTCATCAGCCAGGCAAGCGACAGCGCGATGATAACGTTAGCTATCACTTCAAAAATGACAGCATGAAAGATTCGCTCTTGAACACTTTTATTTAATTCAATTTCCATTTGCTTAGGGCTGCATTTTTCAAAAGCTGAAGTATATCAGACATCGTTCAACCCTTACTAAACGCGCAGGTTAGGATTATGTTAAATACAGCCCAGGCCCGCTAATGTGGAATGCACGGCCTCAATAAGAGGGGTCTGCGGTTCATGGCCTAAAAAAGCAATCAGTTTTGAATTATCCATCTCTATTGTCTGCTCCCAAAGATAGCGCATCTCCCGCATTTCACGCAGCGTGGGGTTCAAAGGACTCATCATAGAGACAAGCCACCACGGAAATGGCTTCACCTTCGCCTTAACACCGGCACGCTCCGCGACGTGCTTTATGGCTGCGGTCATCGCTGTCCCATCAGGATCCCAATGCCCGCGCATGTGGAAACAGGCAAACGGCTCGAGCTCATCCCGACGTACCAGCAGTGCTGCGAGCGTTTCGGCAACATCCGGCAGATAAGCCCACTGATGGCCTGCGCCGGTTTTCCCGGGGTTTTTAACGACCTTCGGTGGATTCCCCGGTTTGACTAATCCCTGTGAAAACCAGTTGTTTCCAGCATGGGGACCAAAAAAGTCGCCAGCCCGCAAAATCAGTACCTTTCCGCCACGCTGTGCATAGGCTGCGAGCTCCTGCTCCATTTGCACACGTATGGCTCCTTTTCGGGTAACCGGATCCTGAAGGGAATCCTCGCGTAAGAGGGGAAAAGCATCCGGACCGTAGTTATAAATCGTGCCCGGCAGAACGATTAATGCACCGTTTCGCTCCGCTGCGCTGATGGTGTTATGCAGCATGGGCAAAACCAGCTGTTCCCAGTTTCGATACCCCGGCGGGTTAACGGCATGGACAATCACGCTGCATTCGGACGCCGCGGCCTCAACCTGCTCAGCATTCTGCGCATCGCCGCTTATCCACGTAATACTATTGCTGTGCGCGTCTTTTCCCGGAACGCTGCGGCGTAATGCACGTACATCCCATTCGTCATGGATCAATTTACGGGCAATTTCGCCACCAATCCCGCCCGTTGCGCCCAATATCAGTACCTTATCTGTGCTTTTCATCGTCTGACCCTTATTGGATATCTGCTTGACATCTTAATGAGCGCACGGGATAAATGTAATTGCATAATATAAGCCAGCAGGTATGCATTTTTGTATGAAGCTCAATATCCCGTGGGAATGGTATCGCACCTTTTTGGCCGTGATGAAAGAAGGGTCCTTGTCTGGGGCCGCACGCAGGCTGGCCATTACCCAGCCAACTGCCGGACGTCATATTGCGGCACTGGAATCAGCCCTCGGCCTTGTTTTATTTACCCGTTCGCAGACAGGATTGCAGGCCACGGACGCAGCCGTCGAGCTGAAGGGCCATGCGCAAGCGATGGAAAATACGGCCATGATGATTGAGCGGTCGGCTGCCAGTTTCAGTTCCGGCGCAACCGGATTACGGGGCGTAGTGCGCGTTGCCGCCAGTGAAATTATCGGCACCGAGGTTCTGCCTCCGGTGATTGCACACATAAAGGAAGAATACCCGCAAATAACCGTTGAACTGGTTCTGTCTAACCGCGTTCAGGATTTACTGAACCGGGAAGCGGATATTGCTGTACGCATGACCACTCCGGTGCAGGAGCAACTGATTGCGCGTCGGATGGGCAGGATTGAAATAGGTCTGCATGCCGCGCCAGCGTATCTGTCACGACATGGTGCGCCGGAAAGTATTGATGAGTTATTTACCCATACGCTCGTGGGTTTCGACAACATGACGCCCTTTATTTTACAAGCACTTAAACAGTACCCACAGCTAAACCGCGATCTGTTTACCGTGCGAACCGACAGTGATATTGCACAATTAAATCTCATACGCGCCGGAGCAGGTATCGGTATGTGTCAGGTACAGCTCGCCGATTTTTTTCCGCAGCTACAGAGGATAATGCCTGATTTCTTTGCATTTCATCTCGACACCTGGCTGGTGATGCATGAGGATTTACGTCACAGCCAGGCCTGTAAAACGGTGTTTGATTTTCTTGCTGAGGGTTTACAGGCTTATATCAACAGGGCAAAACGGTGAGGTGGTCAGCGAAGACGCTTTCAAAGGCCATTAGCATGCAGGACCAATGTGTCCACAAAACGCTAGATTTCGCCTTAGTCCATATTGGTGCGCATAATGTATATTATGTTAAATCATGTTTGATGGACATTTAGTTCATAACCGCCTGTAGAGTACAATTAATCATACACTTACCTAACCCTCCAACTCATTTTCATTTCCAGGTGTTGTATTAGTTTTCTCATTTCCCTGAGTTCAGCCTGTTCTGGAGTGAGAAGCAACCCTGGAGGCGTTTTCCCCTGACATTGCTGCTTCAAGTTTAAATTCAGCAGTAAATGAGTAGAGAATACAAATATTCGACATTAGGTATGATTGCTTGCACTGCAGTTCTGCGACTGCCAGGCAACTTTATGTCACCGTTCAGGTTAAAAACACGGATGATTAGATACAACGCTCAAACCCGGATGCTCCGGATGAGCGTTGGGTAACGGCCATAACCTACATCAGGACCCACGAAGGCTGGTTGTATCAACGGCTCGGAAGTGATTTGATCGATGAGTTAACGCTGCTATTATCTAAGTCTTAAAGTGCGAATCATAAATTTCTTCAATAAATTACCCTGCTAATTAATTGTCCTCACGGAATGAAGGAGCTTCCCCGATGAACTTACCAGGTCAGCAGTCGCCTGACAGCACCCTTCCCTCTTATGACCTCTCGCGCAGCCTGGGACTACAAACCGGTGCTGATATCGATTTTAAAAAGCTGGCCGCCCAACTCGACTGCACGCGTAACTTTTACAATGTCGGCATCATTTTTGATGATGGCAAACAGCGCTGGCTGGTACGCCCTTCACGCCGCATTGCAGATGTGAATCAGAGCACCGTCAGCCATGTGGTAATCAGTAAAATTCCGGATGCTAAGGAAATCAGTGCAGAAAAAGCTGTGGTGGCGACGCTAACGACTCCCTCACTTGCTACGGAAATTACCTCAACCGGTTTTGCCTGTGGCGCGATGATTGTTACGCTTGTTATGGCGTTTGGTGCCGGTGCGGCAGTGCCTTTCACCGCTGGCGGGTCCGGTGTGATTGCCGCGATTAGCCTGTCCGGTACGCTGGCAACTGGCGCACAATGCATGATTGGCGCGGGCCGTCTGCTGGCTATCCATAACGATCATGGTTCCGATGTTGCCTGGCTCGACAGCCAGGACTGGTATGTAGCTACCACGACGGTTCTGGATGTCATTTCGCTGGCTGCCGCAGGAACCGCGCTGCGAGGTACTTTAGAAACGTACAAGCTGATGAAAGCGGCATCCTCAAATAAAGTTACCGCCTGGTTCCAAAGCCTGAGCCGTGCTGAGCGTAAGCGCATCACGGAAGAGATCATTAAAGCGCAGAATCCAGGTATCTCCAGCGCCGGCGTGAAGGCAGCGATCCGCGCAGGCGTCTACCCGAAACGTTTCCCCAGCGAATCATTACAAAAATCACTGCAACGTGAGCTGATGAGTGCTGTGAACAACGCATCGGCCTTTGTGGGCAGTTCACTCACGGGGACGATCCGCAATCCTCAAAACACCGTCCAGTCCGGGCGCTATGTAGTCGGTCTGTTGCAGTCATTTTCGCCTAACTAAACGCTGAGTATTCAAATGGTTAAAATTTTTCCCCGTCGCCTGCAACACTGTAACGAGGTGGCTACCAGCATAAGCAATGCCTCCCCGACACAGCTGCAACAGCTAAAGACTCAGTTGGCTGAAGAAATGGGCAAACCTGTAGGCCTTCACACCATGGGTATTCCAGCGGCAATCAGTACCCTCGGGGTGATTGTCAGTTTCGCCATTCCGCAGCTGTGGCTGGGGTATGGCGTACTCGCCGGACTCGATCAGCCAGCGGGACACGTATTCGTGTGGGTTGTCCTGATCGCCCTTCTGTTCGCTGGCCTTAACGGCGTGACGATGTTTATGATTGGCAAAGGCAGCATGCGCGCCGTACGGTTACACCTTACGCTGGCGGTGATAAGCCTGGTATTAACGGCGGCCTATCTGCTGGTCGCGCTGAGCGGTAGCGCTGCTCCGGGCGTCAGTCTGACCGCGGCGCTAGTGAGTATCGTCATGCTACTGCTTAGCGGCAGCTGTATCCTTTCCACCGCCTTCTATAAGATGCTGCTGTTTACTCTGCATAATCGTGCCTGGCGCAAGCTTCTCAGCCAGACGCGTGCTAAAACAGCGCGCTAAGCGTTCATCCCGTAAAAAACCCGCCATCGCTGGCGGTTTTTTTTATGGCTTTTTATGCCTGCGCAGCCAAATTAACTTATACGCCGCAGGAATAATAAACAGCGATAGCAGCGGCGCCGTGATCATCCCGCCAATCATGGGCGCCGCTATCCGGCTCATGACCTCTGACCCTGCACCGGTCCCCCACAGAATGGGCAGAAGACCGGCAATAATTACCGCGACGGTCATTGCCTTTGGCCGCACGCGCAGCACGGCGCCATGATAAAGGGCGTCATCAAGCCTCTGTTCGATGAACGTTTCCCGATGGGATAACGCCGGCTGTGCCTCAACGGCATGACGCAAATACATCAGCATGACCACCCCAAATTCTGCCGCCACCCCGGCCAGAGCGATAAAACCTGTGCCGGTTGCGACAGACATATGGAAGCCCTGCCAGTAGAGGAACCATATTCCCCCGACCAGGGCGAACGGCAGACTCATCAGGATCAGCAGCGCTTCATCCACGCGACGGAACGCCAGATACAACAGAATGAAGATGATCATCACCGTCATCGGTACCATCAGCTTCAGTTTCTTGTTGGCGTGCTCGAGCAGCTCAAACTGTCCGGAGAATGAGACGCTGGTGCCCGGTCTCAGCTTTACGTTCTGACTGATGGCCGTCTTAATGTCGTTCACCACCGACACCATATCCCTGCCGCGGGCATCGATATAAATCCAGCTCGCAGGTCGGGCATTCTCCGTTTTTAGCATCGTGGGGCCGGAAACCACGTTGATATCCGCAACATCACCCAGCGTGATCTGCTGCTTCATCGGGGTGAGGATAGGCATCTGCTTCAACGCGCTCGGGCTGTTCCGGTAGTCCTGAGGATAGCGAATATTAATCGGGTATCGGGCGACGCCTTCCACCGTTTCACCCACCGTCGCCCCGCCGATGGCCGAGGAGATAAAGAGCTGCACATCGCCCACCGTCATCCCGTAGCGGGAGGCTTTTTCCCGGTTGATATCGACATCAATGTAGCGCCCACCCTCCAGACGTTCAGCCAGGGCAGACACCACGCCCGGCACCGTTTTGGCAACGGCCTCGATGCTCTGCGCCGTAGCGTCGATATCCGACAGAACGGTACCCGACACCTTGATACCAATAGGGCTTTTGATCCCGGTGGAAAGCATGTCTATCCGGTTACGGATCGGCGGTACCCAGAGGTTCGCCAGGCCGGGCAAACGAACGGTCTTGTCGAGCTCGTCAATAATCTTGTCAATCGTCATGCCGGGTCGCCACTGATCCTCAGGTTTGAGCTGAATCGTGGTTTCCACCATTTCGAGCGGCGCGGAATCCGTAGCCGTTTCGGCCTTACCCGTCTTGCCGAAAACAGAGGCCACCTCAGGCACGGTTTTGATGAGCTTGTCCGTGGTCTGTAACAGCGCCGCTGCTTCTGCCGGAGAAACACCCGGCAATGTTGATGGCATATACAGCAGATCGCCTTCGTTGATCTTCGGCAGGAACTCGCCGCCCACCTGGCTGAGAGGCCAGATCACCGTGAAGATGGACAAGGCCGCAACCAGCAGGGTTGTTTTTGGCCAGTGGAGCACCTTAATCAGTAGCGGATGGTAGGCTTTAATCAGCAGCCTGTTCAACGGGTTACTGGTCTCAGCGGGAATCTTACCCCGGATCCAGAACCCCATCAGGATGGGGATAACGATGATGGCCAGCGCGGCCGCACCCGCCATGGAGTACGTTTTGGTGAAGGCCAGCGGACCAAACAGCCGCCCTTCCTGGCCCTCAAGGGTAAAGATAGGAATAAAGGATAAGGTGATGATCAGCAGGCTGATAAACAGCGCGGGGCCAACCTCGACAGAGGCGTTGGTGATCACCTTCCAGCGCGTGGCGTTATCAATCTGCTCTCCCGGATGCTGGTGATCCCACTCCTCCAGCCGTTTGTGCGCGTTTTCAATCATGACGATAGCGGCATCCACCATCGCGCCGACGGCAATAGCAATGCCTCCCAGCGACATGATATTGGCGTTCAGCCCCTGGAAATGCATGACGATAAAGGCGATACACAGGCCAAGCGGCAGAGAGATAATCGCGACCAGCGCAGAGCGAACGTGCCACAGGAACAGGGCGCAGACGATGGCCACCACGATAAACTCTTCGAGCAGCTTGGAACTCAGGTTGTCGATTGCCCGATCGATTAGCTGGCTGCGATCGTAGGTGGTCACAATCTCGACGCCTTCCGGCAGGCTGGCCTTCAGCGTCTCCAGCTTATCTTTCACCGCCGTAATGACTTCACGCGCATTTTTGCCCGAACGCAGGATCACCACGCCACCCGCAACTTCTCCCTGCCCGTTCAGCTCGGCAATACCGCGCCGCATTTCCGGCCCCGTTTGTACGCGGGCAACATCGCGAAGGTAAATCGGTACCCCGTTCTCTCCGGTTTTCAGGACGATGTTATTGAAATCGTCCATCGTCTGCAGATAACCGCTGGCCCGGACCATATACTCCGCTTCCGCCATTTCAACTGACGATCCCCCTGCCTCCTGGTTAGACGACTCAAGGGCCTGCTTAACCTCCGGCAGACTAATGCCGTACTGAGCCAGTTTTAACGGATTGACCTGGATCTGATACTGCTTCACCACGCCGCCAACGGAGGCTACTTCGGCCACGTTCGGGATCGTTTTCAGCTCAAATTTCAGGAACCAGTCCTGCAATGAGCGCAACTCTGCGAGATCGTGTTTTCCGCTGCGATCCACCAGCGCATACTCAAATATCCAGCCCACGCCGGTGGCATCAGGACCGATTTCAGAACTGACGCCAGCGGGCAGTTTGCCCTGAACCTGGTTCAGATACTCCAGCACGCGCGAACGGGCCCAGTACAAATCGGTTCCGTCTTCAAAAATGACGTACACGTACGAATCACCAAACTGCGAAAAACCGCGCACGGTCTTTGCGCCGGGAACCGAGAGCATGGTGGTAGTGAGTGGATAGGTCACCTGGTTTTCGACAATCTGCGGAGCCTGGCCGGGATAGCTGGTTTTGATAATCACCTGAACGTCAGAGAGGTCGGGCAAGGCATCGACCGGGGTGTTGATAATGGTCCATGCCCCCCAGATGCTGAGAAACAGCGCCCCCATCATGACCAGGAAACGGTTGGCGACAGACCGCCGGATAATCCATTCAATCATCATCGTCTCCTTAATGGCCAGAATGCGCGCCGTCAGCAGCTTCAGCGTGACGCATGCGCTCCAGCGCGCCGGTAATATTGGCCTCCGAGTCAATCAGGAACAGACCGCTGACCACTACCGACTCCCCCTCTTCCAGTCCGCTACCAATGCCGGACTGCTGCTGAGATTCATGCAGAACGTGGATCCTTTTCGGGACAAAATTCCCGTCCGCATCAACCGTAATCACGCGCTGTTCATTGCCGGTATCGATAACGGCCTGGGAGGGGATCAGCAGCATTTCCTGACTTTGGGTATTCAGCTTCAGGTACGCGTTCATGCCCGGTTTCAGCAGCTCATCCTTGTTAGCGACCTGCAGGCGCACCTGCAGCGTACGGGTGGTTTGATCCACGCTCGGCAGAAGACTCCATTTTTCAACCGGGAAGGATTTATCCGGATAAGCCGGTATCGAAACGGCAAACTGTGAGGTATCTTTCAGCAGATAAGCAATGGATTCAGGTACTGCCGCGCCGATCCAGACCGGATCCATCCCCTGAATTTGCGCCACCACCTTATCTTTGGAAATATTCATGCCGGTACGCAGGTCAAAGGCCGTGATCACTCCGTCGATCGGCGCCTTGATGGTAAACCGGGTCTGGATAGTGCGGGTCGCACGCAGCCTCTGAATATCCTCATCCGGCATACCCGCCAGCCGAAGCCGTTCCAGAACCCCTTTTATTTGCGTTGGGGTTCCGCCGGTGCCGGATAACAGCAGAAACTCGCTCTGCGCCTCTACCCAGTCAGGAATGGTAATATCAATAAGCGGCGTGCCTTTCTTCACCTTATCGCCCGTCGTCAGCGGGTACACTTTCTCCACGAAGCCTTCCGCGCGCGCCTGCACAATCACAAACTGATAGTCGTTATAGCTGACGTTGGCCGGGATCGTCTGGGCATAATTCAGCGTTCCGCGCGTCACCTTTTGCGTTTTTAATCCCAGGTGCTGAACCTGTGTTGGGTCAATACGGATACCGGCACTGCTTTTATTGTCGTTTTCATCCGCATATTTCGGTACCAGATCCATATCCATAAACGGCGATTTGCCGGGCTTATCGAATTTAACGTCTGGCTTCATCGGGTCATACCAGAAAAGCACCTTTCTTTCTGGTGCGCTATTTTCCGTTTTTTCAGATGAATGAATCGCCTGCCATGCCGTCACCGAGATCAGCCCTCCCGCAATAAGGCTGCTGACAACCATGGCAGCATATTTTATTTTTAATGAGGCCATGCCGTTTCTCGCTATTTAATGCTCTTCAGTAAAGAGATATTGCCCTGCTGAACAAACGAAAAATCAACGTGACTGCCGACTTTTAAGGCATTGATACTCTCGTCAGCCTGAATAAAGGTGAAACGCATGGTCATCGCGGGCCAGCCAATCGTCGGAATGGCTTCATGAGAAATCGTGACTTTTTTATTCGTGAGATCAATGTCCTTCACGATGCCGGTCCCGGTGATGAGCGGCTCTGTGGTCCCTTCGCTGGCAGAACTCATCCCCTCGTGCTGATGAACCTCAGCCTGGATACCGGCAGAAAACACAATGGAGATGGCACCGAATACAACAGCCTTAAGTGAATTGCGCATGTTTATTTTCCTGTTTAATTAAATAACGTTATTCGACCCAACCGCCGCCGAGCGCGGTGAAGAGATTAATTTCATTAACCTGCCGGGCATAAATAAGGTCGAGAATATTTTGCTGCGTGGAGAAAAGAGAACGTTCCGCGTCAAGCACTTCGATATAGCTGACCGCACCGCTGGAATATAACCCTCTGGCCCGCTGCAGAGTAATGCGTAGCGAATCAAGATACCGATGTTGCGCAGCAAGCTGCTGGTTAATGCTGTCACGCAGCGCGAGCGCGTCGGCAACCTGTTTGAAGGCGGACTGAATTTTTTGTTCGTAATTCACAACCGACTGCTGCTGGCGAATTTCGGCCAGCTTCAGGTTGGCCTTATTCCTGCCCGCATTAAAAATGGGAATGTCGATTTTAGGAATAAAATTCCACATCCCGCTCCCTGACGTGAACAGGCTGGACAACTCCGTGCTGCCGGTTGAAAGCCCGCTGGTGAGTGATATAGACGGGAAAAAAGCAGCACGCGCCGCGCCGATATTCGCATCGGCCGCTTTAAGTTGATACTCCGCTTCCATAATATCCGGGCGCTGTAGCAGTATCGCTGAGGAAAGGTGGGGAGGCAGTTTTACCGGCGCGACGTCGCTGGCGTTCATGCCGCCGTCGCCCGGCAGCGCGCGATACGTGCCGAGGACCAGCTGCAGGGCATTATTGGCCTGCGCCAGCTCCCCCTCTCTTTTGGCTATATCTGCCCGCGTGCTTTCGATCTGTCCCCGGGCCTGTTCCAGCGCCAGGACATTCGTACTGCCCGTCACCAGCTGCTGCTCAACGAACGCATAAGACTGCTGATAATTTGTCAGCGTATCCCGCGCAATGCGCAGCTGTTTATACGCCAGCTGCTGGTTGAAATAGCTCTGAGAAACGTTAGTGACGAGCAGGATATGCACCGCGCGACGGGCCTCTTCGCTGGCGAAAAAGTTTTGTCGGTCGGCATCACTCATGTTCCTCAGCTTGCCGAAAAAGTCGAGTTCGTAGCTAAGCGCAATGCCCGCGTCGTACTGTTGCGTGGTGGGTTTGTCACTTTTCAGCCCGCCGCTGTACGTGATGCCCGAGGAGGCATTCAGCTGAGGATAACGATCTGCATCCGTCACGTTGAACTGCGCCCGGGCTTCCTCGACCTTCAGGGCGGCCATTTTGATATCGCGATTGTTATTCAGGGCTTCCGTAATCAGCCCCGCAACCTGAGGATCGACAAAAAAGCGTCGCCAGCCGGTGTCCTGATACCCCGCCGCCGCGGGCGTCAGGCCGTTACGGGAGAGCGAAAACTGCTGGGGTACAGGCGCTTCCGGTCGCTGGTACTCTGGGGCCAGCGAGACGCAGCCTGCCAGAATAAATACCGTGCTGATGCTTAGTCGTTTTAACAGGAACATAACGGTTTAAATGAAGTCCAGAGTAGTTTTAGGGCTACTCTACGGAATGCATCCTGTTTGACGGGTGACAGGATAATGACAATGTTGTCATTTTTAGCGTAAGTCATTGTTAACGGTCGCAGGCTCACTAGAATGTCATCAGCAGCCAGTCAGGGGAGCATGATGAAAATACTGATCGTCGAAGACGAAATTAAAACCGGTGAGTACCTGAGTAAGGGGCTGACTGAAGCGGGGTTTGTTGTGGACCACGCGGATAACGGCCTGAACGGCTACCATCTCGCCATGACCGCTGAATACGATCTGCTGATTCTGGATATCATGCTGCCCGATGTGAACGGCTGGGACATTGTCCGCATGCTCCGCTCAGGCGGCAAAGGGATGCCCATCCTGTTACTCACGGCTCTCGGCACGATTGAACACCGGGTTAAAGGGCTTGAGCTGGGCGCTGATGATTATCTGATTAAGCCTTTCGCCTTTGCTGAGCTGCTCGCTCGGGTAAGGACGCTGTTAAGACGCGGAAATACTGTGATCGCGGAAAGCCAGCTTCAGGTGGCAGACCTGACGGTTGACCTCGTGTCGAGAAAGGTAAGCCGGGCCGGAAGTCGCATCCTGTTAACCAGCAAAGAGTTTAGCCTGCTGGAATTTTTCATGCGTCATCAGGGAGAGGTGCTTCCCCGCTCCCTGATTGCCTCCCAGGTGTGGGACATGAATTTTGACAGCGACACAAACGCAATAGATGTGGCGGTAAAGCGGCTTCGCGCGAAAATCGATAACGATTATGAACCGAAGCTGATCCAGACGGTGCGCGGCGTGGGCTATATGCTGGAGGTACCGGATGCACGTTAAGCTTCCCAGGCGCCCCTTTTCTCTTGCCCTGCGGCTGACCTTTTTTATCAGTCTCTCCACGATACTGGCCTTTTTCGCCTTTACCTGGTTTATGCTCCATTCCGTTGAAAAGCATTTCGCCGAGCAGGATATCAACGATCTGCAGCAAATCAGCACTACGATGCACCGCATACTGCGATCGTCCACCGACCCCGATCAAAAGAAAATCAGCAAGATCAAAGAGTCGATCGCCGGCTACCGCAGCGTAGCCGTCCTGCTCCTGGATCCGCAGGGAAATACGCTGTTCAGCTCGGCGCAAGGGGCGGCACTGCGCCCTGCGATGAACACGGCGGATTTTAGCGAACACTGTCGCACACAGGATGTGTTTCACTGGACGGTTGAAGGCCCTGCCACGCCTGTGCACGCCGGGTCCGACATGAACATGCAAACGTACCGGATTATCGCCTCTTCAGGAACGGCGACGCTGCAGGGCAAAACGCAGAACTACGTTATGCTGATTGGACTCTCCATTAATTTTCATCTGCACTACCTGGAGGCGCTGAAAAAGAATCTCCTGATGATTGCCGCGGCGATCAGCCTGCTGATTATTCTTGTCATCCGCATTGCGGTTCGTCAGGGACATTTGCCCCTGCGTAACGTCAGCAACGCCATTAAAAATATCACCTCAGAAAACCTGGATGCGCGGCTGGAGCCGTCTCTCGTACCCGTTGAGCTGGAACAGCTGGTCATCTCCTTCAACCATATGATCGAAAAGATTGAAGATGTCTTTACCCGTCAGGCGAATTTTTCCGCCGATATCGCGCATGAAATCAGAACGCCCATCACCAACCTGGTGACGCAAACGGAAATCGCGCTGAGCCAGAACCGCTCGCAGAAAGAGCTGGAAGATGTTCTTTATTCCAGTCTTGAAGAGTACAACCGGATGACCCGGATGGTCAGCGACATGCTTTTTCTGGCGCAGGCGGATAATAACCAGCTGATCCCTGACCGGGTGATGTTTGATTTAAGTGCGGAGGTTTTGAAAGTCTTCGAATTCTTCGAAGCCTGGGCGGAAGAACGCAACATCACGCTGAAATTTAACGGGATGCCCTGCCTGATAGAAGGCGATCCTCAGATGTTCAGAAGAGCAATGAATAATCTGCTCTCCAATGCCCTGCGCTATACGCCAGCAGGCAAAACGGTGACGGTCTCACTCAGAAATCAGGATAACAACGTTGAACTGATGATAGAAAATCCCGGTACGCCGATCCCTCAGGAACATCTGGCAAAGCTGTTTGACCGTTTCTATCGCGTCGATCCGTCCAGACAGCGCAAAGGCGAAGGCAGCGGGATCGGGCTTGCCATCGTGAAGTCCATCGTCACCGCGCACCATGGAAAAATCCGCGTGGAATCGGATGCGATATCGACACGCTTCATCCTCTCCGTGCCGGGAAAAGCGGCCTGAGCGTCAGCGCACGGGCCTACACACTTCCAGTACCTTTTCCCTGAGCCATCGATGCCCCGGGTCCCGTTCCATGCGCGGATGCCACATCTGTGACACCGTAATGGTCCGGGTTTTAAACGGCAGCTCAAAGACGTGCACGCGCTCGTTCATCGGCTGATTGAGCAGGTACAGCGCCGGCACCATCGCAATCAGATCGGACGCCAGCGCCACGGATAGCGCCGTCGGAAATCCGGGCACCACGCTGGCGACCTTGCGCTTCATCCCCCGTTCCGCCAGCGCGTCATCGACAAACCCGTGTAACGATCCGTCCGGTGAGGCCACCACGTGGCCCCACGCGACATAATCGGCAAGGCTGACGTCAGGCTGTGATGACAGCGGATGCCCCTTGCGCACCGCGCCAACAAACCGATCCTGAAAGAGCCTTTGCAGCCGTATTTCAGGCCCCATATTGCTCTGCACGCCGATCTCCAGGTCGACAAGCCCCTCGCGCAAATAACGCGACGTTTTTTCAGGTTTCGGGGAGAAGCGGATGCACACCTCGGGCGCCACGCTCGCCACCGCCGCAATAAGCAGTGGTCCAAACGCCACCACAAAACCGTCGTTGGCTCTGATGGTGAACAGCCGCTCGAGATTTTCCACCTTCAGCGCGTCGGTGGAGGGCTGAAGCACCGCCCTCGCCTCATGCACGGCGCTTCTGGCGCGATCCCGCGTGGCTTCGGCCCAGGGCGTCAGCACCATATGACGCCCGGCCCGCACCAGAATAGGATCGCCGGTCACCTCCCGCAGCCTGCTCAGGGTGCGGCTCATGGCGGAGGTGCTGAGGTTCAAACGCCGCGCCGCGCCCGCCACGCTGGCTTCTGCGAGCAGAACGTCGAGTGCAACCAGAAGGTTAAAGTCAGGATCGGACACGATGGCTCCTCAGATAAGGCGTTAAATGCAACGATTAAGTGCAGCTGATGCGTCTTCCGCCCTGTATACCGCATGATTATAGTTTCGTCATCACTATTTTTATCCGGAGTAACGACGATGACGCTATTTTCAAACCAGCCCGGCGATGAAGGTTTACCCGGGCACGAACGCGCCAGGGTGATGGCCGCCGTCATGACCACCACGCTGATGGGCGTCTTTGACGGCACCATGATCAACATCGCGTTGCCCTCCATGGCAAGGGCGATGCAGGTCCCCGCAAACGTGGCGGTCTGGTTCGCCAACGGCTACCTGCTGTCAGCGGCAATGACGCTAGCCATCTTCGCAGCGCTGGCGGCGCGCGTGGGCTATCGCCCGGTGTTTCTTGCCGGGCTTGCCACCTTTACGCTCACCTCGATCGGCTGCGCGCTGGCGACCACGCCAGAAATGCTGATCGGCATGCGTATTTTGCAAGGCATCGGCGGCGCGGCCACGCTGAGTATCGCCCCGGCGATCCTGCGATCCGTTTTTCCGGGTCGACTGCTTGGCCGCATTCTGGGGCTGCACGCCCTGCTTATCGCCTCCAGCACGGCAGTTGCCCCCGTGCTGGGCGGAACCATACTGGACGCGCTGAGCTGGCAGTGGCTGTTCGCCATTAACATTATTCCGGGCAGTGTTGCCCTGCTGCTGGCGTGGCGCGCCTTGCCGCGGGAATCGGCCGTTGACCGCTCATCCTTTGATGCGCCTGGCGCCGTGCTCTCCGCCGCGCTGTTAGGCTCAGCGATTATGCTGGCCGACAGCCTTCAGCGCGTGACGCAACACATTAGCCAGGAGGCCGTCGGCTGGGGGCTTCTCACGCTGGTCAGCGCCATCGCCTTTATCTGGCGGATACGGCGAGCGCGAAGTCCCATCCTGCCGCCCGTCATGTTTAAAAACGGACGCTTCACCCTCGCTGCCCTGACCTCGCTGGCCTCGTTTGTCAGTCAGGGCATCACCTTTGTCGCGCTGCCGTTCCTGTTTCAGAGCGTGTATGGCTACAGCCCGGTGGTCTCCGCGCTGCTATTCACCCCGTGGCCGATCGGCATCGTGCTGATTGCGCCGCATGCGGGACGCTGGGCAGATACGATTTCCGCGCCGCTGATCTCGACAGTCGGGCTGATGATTTTTGTCGGTGGGCTGGTCCTGCTGGCGACGTTGCCGGACAGCCCTTCCGCATGGAATATCTGCCTGCGCAGTCTCGTTTGCGGGATTGGGTTTGGCTGCTTTCAGAGCCCCAATAACCGGGAAATGCTCTCTAACGTGGCGCGGGAATATGCCAGCTATGCCTCCGGCGTGTTGTCTATCGTCAGGACGTTCGGCCAGTGTCTCGGTGCCGCCGCGGTGGGCGTGCTGCTGGCCGCGACGACGGGGTGGGACCATCAACATGCCATCCACGTTGCACTGTGGATAGCCGTCATCGCCTCGACGGGGTCGGTGTTGTTTAGCCTGAGCAGGCTGCGCCCTGCGGTTCGGGCATCGGCCTGATTCGCCCGGTGTAGTTTTGTAGGCCGGGTAAGCGCAGCGCCACCCGGCAAAAAAGACGACTCGTTTGTTTACTCCAGCGCCAGCAGCGCAAAGCTCGCCAGCCAGTGCCCGCCGCTGTAGTGGCTGCCGACAACATGCTCGACGCTTGCCGTCAGGTGTTTCGTCACCGCCTCGCGCAGCGCCTGCTGCGCCGGATGGTTAGCGGGAAGCGCTTTGGCAATATGCTTCATGCACCAGGCGCGGCTGAGGTTTAATCCGTCGAGATGGGCGATTTTCGGGTCGGTACGATCGCTCACTTCCGCCGGGTTCATCAGCGCCGCAACGGAGCCGACATCCGGCAGAAACGCGTCAAACCAGGCCGGGAAGCCCTCCGACACCTTGCTCATCAGCAGCGCTTCCGTCAGCGCACCGGAAATATACTCATCACCTCCGGGTTCGTAGTGCGCCGGATAGCGCGTGTCGGCGAGATAAAACCGCTCCGCCGCCGTCACAATCGCCTGCTCAAGCGCGCTATCTTCCACGGCTCGTGCATAGTCCAGCCCCAGCGCGAGGGCAAACGCGGTGTTGTAGTGCGTCCCGACGCGGATCGGATAGGTGAGCTTGCTGAGGTAATCCACCAGCCTGTTGCGAATATCCTGGGTTAGCGGCTCAAGCGTCCGGTACCAGCCTGCGGCCTGCGGCAGCGACGACTGCTTCAGCTCCTGGGCCAGCGCCAGCAGCCAGCCGTAGCCATACGGGCGCTCAAACGAGGCGCGGAACGGCGCGGTGAAATAGGCCTGCTCCTTCGCCACGTTCTC
This sequence comes from Enterobacter sp. KB-221C9, assembly GCF_041320715.1. Lineage (NCBI taxonomy): Bacteria > Pseudomonadati > Pseudomonadota > Gammaproteobacteria > Enterobacterales > Enterobacteriaceae > Enterobacter > Enterobacter sp. KB-221C9. The sequence continues at coordinate 373,285 of NZ_JBGIWG010000002.1, read as the reverse complement.
TTCCGTCAAATGCTCGTCGAAAAGCGCGACGACCGCGTCCCGGCTCGGCAGTTCGGGATAGAGGCGCACGCAGCGCAGCAGCAGCCAGTAGCCGTGCACCGCCGAGTGCCAGTCGAAACAGCCGTAGAAAATCGGGTGCAGTTCGCGAGGCGGCAGCACGTCGCCATCATCATTCAGCAGATGCATGATGTGGTTCGGGTATTCCTGGCGCAAATAGGTCAAAGGCATGCGGGCAAACGCGTCAGCCTGATGTTGCGTTAATTCCATAACAGCTCCTTAGCGAAACACGAGGAAATACATGAGGAACACGTTCACCACCAGCAGGGTTAACGCGGTCGGGATCTGGATCTTGATCACCTGATATTTGTCTTTCAGCTCCAGCAGCGCGGCGGGAACGATATTGAAGTTCGCGGCCATCGGCGTCATCAGCGTGCCGCAGTAGCCCGCGTACATGCCAATCGCCAGCAGCGGCGCCGGGTTGCCGTGATGCACGTTGATCAAAAACGGCAAGGCGATCCCCGCGCTCAGCACCGGGAAGGCGGCAAACGCGTTGCCCATGATCATGGTAAACAGCGCCATCCCCACGCAGTAAATCACCACCAGCATGAAGCGGTTATCCGGGTTAACGAACAGGCTCACCACCTTCTGTACCGAATCACCGGTATTGGCCGCCACGAACACGCCGCCGAGCATGGCCAGCATCTGCGGCAGGATCACCGCCCAGCCGATGGTATCGACAAGACGACGAGACTGACGAATGGCGTGCAGCGGCGTGCCTTTGGTCAGCCACCAGCCGGTGAGGATCGCCGCGACGCAGGCCACGCACAGCGCCGCGAGGGTGAGCTGTTTCTGATCGAGGAGGAACACGCCGCCAACCGAAACCCCTTTCAGGAACAGGGTGCCGATCACCGTCACCACCGGGATCATCAGCGCGGGCAGGAACAGCCAGTTGTTAAGGCGGTCTGACGAAGCGAGCCGTTCGTCTTCGGTGGACATTTCATAGTGCCCTTTCCCGACAAGACCAAAACCCGCCAGCAGCGCGATAGCGATAACGCCGCCGCCGATAATCCGGTACGCCAGGGATTTACCCAGCTCCTGCACCATCAGGTCGCCGAACAGGAAGATCCCACCGAATAAAAACCAGAACAGCGCGGTGGTAAAACGCTTCGGATTGGCGCGATCGCGCAGGGTCATCACAACCAGCAGCATCACGACGAAGCCGATCAGGTAGTACACGCGGTTAATGGTGATAAGCGTCATCATTGCGCCACCTCCTGTTTACCCTGCTCTGCACGCCAGGCCATGACGTCGCGGCGGATGCTGGCATCCAGACGCAGCAGGCGCGTCATATGAATAACTAATGCCGCAATGGCGGTTGGGATAGCCCACAGGCCAATATGCAGCGGTTCGATGCCCGGAATACCGTTCTCTTTCAGGAACGCGTCGATCAGCAGCACCGCGCCAAAGGCAATAAAGATATCTTCCCCAAAGAAGACCGCGATGTTGTCACACGCGGCGGCATGGGCTTTGATTTTGTCGCGGATGTGCTGCGGCAGCTCGCCGTATTCGTTCAGCGCCGCCCCTTCGGCCATCGGGGCCAGCAGCGGGCGCACCGTCTGGGCATGACCGCCCAGCGACATCAGCCCCAGCGCGGCGGTACCTTCACGGGCGACAAAATAGAGCATCAGAATACGCGCCGAGGTGGCGCTGGCGATCTTCGCCACCCAGGCCTGGGCACGCTCCTTGAGCCCGTAATATTCCAGCAGACCAATCACGGGCAGGATCAGAATGAAGGTCGCCAGCGATCGGCTATTCACGAACTTTTCGCCAAAGGTCTCCAGCAGCATCCCGAAATCCATACCGACCAGCAGTCCCGTCGCCAGCCCCGCCACCACGACCACCAGCAGCGGGTTGAAGCGCAGCGCAAAACCAATAACCACGATCGGTATCCCGATCAGCGGCAACAGCGTAGTACCGTCCATAACGTTTACCCTATCCAAAGTGAGCGTTGCGCGCCGACGGCTATTTTTTTAATTTGCGGCGAGCGATGTTGTGTTTTTCGTCAGGTTTCGGAAAACCTGCGCTAAAAAGCTATATCTGAACCTCAAAAACATGTAAACAAATTATCAATAAAATGTTCTTATTTTATCGATGAGTTTACATTTCTGGCTAAGGAACGTTATGACCTCGAAAAAGAGTGCTTCACCCGATCGCGACGATATCAACGATGGCCGGATCGTATCTTCCCGCCATCTGGTGTCCGAGCGCTGCGCGGAACTGTCAGAGCTGGAGTACGCGCTGATCATGACCAGCAACGCGTTCAATAAATGGATGGTGCGCTGCATGACCGCAGCCGGCGAGCCCGATATGGGCGCCTTTGACGTCTCGCTGCTGCACCATGTGAACCACCGCGACCGCAAGAAAAAGCTGGCCGATATCTGTTTCGTTCTCAATGTGGAAGATACCCACGTGGTGACCTACGCCCTGAAAAAGCTGGTCAAAGCGGGCTACGTGACGAGCGAGAAAGCGGGCAAAGAGCTCTTTTTCTCCACCACCGAGGAAGGGAAAGCGTTGTGCATGAAGTACCGGGACGTGCGGGAGGCGTGTTTGATCGCAATCCACGCGGAGAGCGGCATTGCCGGGAAGTCCATTGGCGAGACCGCGCAGCTGTTACGCACGATCTCCTCCCTGTATGACACCGCCGCTCGCGCGGCGGCATCACTCTAAAGTTAAGGTCGTCTGAAGAGGGTAATACTGCGTCCAGCCAGTTCGTACTCTACGGTGTCGGTGATCGCTGTCCCGGCGGCAGCGTCATCTGCCGTAGACAGTTCCAGCACCCATCCCCCTTCGCCAAACTGCGGGATCTGGAACGGCACGGTGCCTTCAAACGGGTTGAACAGCATCAGCACGTCGTGCCAGATGCCGTCCTCCTGCCTGAGATCCGGCCTGCTGATGGAGACCCCGAGCGTCGAGCCCTCATCCCACTGCTCGGCCTGCTGCGGACCGCCTCCGGCATTAAACCAGCGGATCTCCAGCCCGTCGCGCCAGCTTTCACGACGCAATAACGGCTGCGATGCGCGTAGGGCAATGAGCCGTCGTGTAAACTCGTGCAGCGCGGCGTCGTTTTCGGATAACCCCTTCCAGTCGATCCACGAGATCTCGCTGTCCTGGCAGTAGCCGTTATTGTTGCCCTTCTGCGTGCGGCCAAACTCGTCCCCCGCCAGCAGCATCGGCGTGCCGTGGGAAAACAGCAGCGTGGTCAGGAAATTACGCTTCTGCCGTTCGCGGGTGGCAATAATATCCGGGTTCTCCGTCGGCCCTTCTTCGCCATAGTTGTACGAGCGATTATCGTTATGCCCGTCGTTATTGTCCTCGCCGTTGTCGGCGTTATGCTTTTCGTTGTACGACACCAGGTCATTCAGCGTAAAGCCGTCGTGAGCGGTGATGAAGTTGACGCTGGCCCACGGACGACGCCCGCGCAGGTCGTACAGATCGCCGGAGCCGAGCAGACGCGCGGCAAAATCAGTGGAGACGTTGTCCCCCTTCCAGTACTCGCGGACGGTATCGCGGTACTTATCGTTCCACTCGCCCCAGCCCGGCGGGAAACCGCCGACCTGATACCCGCCGGGGCCAATATCCCAGGGTTCGCCAATCAGCTTGAGTCTCGATAACACCGGATCCTGCGATATGGCGTCGAAGAAACCGCCGCGCGGGTCAAACCCTTCCGGCTCGCGGCCCAGGATCGTCCCCAGGTCGAAACGAAAACCGTCAATATGCATCGACTCCGCCCAGTAGCGCAGCGAATCCATCACCATCTGCAGCACGCGCGGGTGCGAGGTATTGACCGTGTTTCCCGTCCCGGTGTCGTTGATGTAGTACCGATGCTGGTCCGGCAGGGTACGGTAATAGCTGTAGTTATCAATCCCCTTGAACGAGAGCGTGGGGCCAAGCTCATTTCCTTCCGCCGTGTGGTTGTACACCACGTCCAGAATCACCTCGATGCCCGCATCGTGATACGCGCGTACCATGTCGCGAAAGCCCTGGATCCCCGCCGGGCCGTAATAGCGCGACGCCGGAGCAAAAAAGCCGAGCGTGTTATAGCCCCAGAAGTTCTTCAGGCCACGGTCTAGCAGATGCTGGTCGTCCGGGAACCAGTGAACCGGCAGCAGCTCCACCGAGGTAATGCCAAGACTCTTGATGTAGTCGACCGAGGCTTTATGCCCCATCCCCTCAAACGTTCCGCGTAGCTCGGGCGGAATGGCCGGGTTCATCTGGGTAAAGCCCTTCACGTGGCTCTCATAGACAACGGTATGCGGCCAGGGCACGTTGGGCCGGCTGTTGTCCTGCCAGTCAAAGGCGTCCGGGTCGATGACCTTGCATTTCGGCGTGAACGGCGCGCTGTCGCGCGTGTCAAAACTGAGGTCCAGTTCATCATGCCCCAGCTCATAGCCGAAATGGGCGTCGTTCCAGTCAATATCGCCCACCAGTTCGCGGGCGTAGGGGTCGATAAGCAGCTTATGCGGGTTGAAGCGATGACCGTTTTCCGGATCGTAGGGGCCGTAGACGCGATAGCCGTACAGCGCGCCGGGCTTCAGGTCGGGTACATAGCCGTGCCAGACCTCATGGGTATATTCGGGCAGCTCCAGCCGGGCGATTTCGGTTTTCCCGGACGGGTCAAACAGACAGAGCTCCACCCGCTCAGCGTGAGCGGAGAACAGCGCGAAGTTGACTCCCTTCCCGTCATAATTAGCACCCAACTGTTGGCCATGACCGGCCCGAATTTCAAACGTAGTATCCTTTGCCATTTTCGTTCTCCACGATTATTCGCAGGTAAGCAGAACCAGTACACATCCCTTTTCTGACGTTAAATCCAGCGTCTCTTGCAGAATGCGGCTTTCACCGCTGAACAGATCCCGATAGCGCTTCCCGGCCAGTTCGTCGGGTATCGCTACCGTGGTATTAACCCACAGCGTTTCGTTGCCGTTGACACCAAAAACCAGACGCGGCACGGCAACAATCAGCGCCTCGTCGTCCTTAACGCGCGCATAGGCAATCAGGTTATCCTCGCGCGCGCCGCTGACCTTAAGCGGCAGCCAGTCGCCGTAGCGGAAAAGCGCGGCGTAATGCGGTCGAAGCCGCAGCAGCGTGGCGGTGACGAACTGTTTAACGCGCCCGTCTCGCCAGCAGGCCGGGTTGTCAAACACCGTGGCATCCGCCGCGCTGAGGCTGTGCACCAGGGTCGGGAAATCCGGCTCCCGTCGGTTATCCGGATCGACGAGGCTAAAGTTGAGCGCCTCGCTGCCCTGATAGATATCCGGCACGCCGGGAGCCGTCAGCTTGATCACCGTCTGGCTGAGGCTGTTCATCAGCCCGGCCTGGATAAAAGGCTGCATCGCCTCGCTGAAATCATGCAGGAACAGGGTGTTGTCCGGCGAAAGCAGGTGCCGCGCGTAGCTCAACACCACGCTCTCATAGCTCTCGTTGCTGTCGATCCAGTCGGTGCGCTGTTTTGCCTCGCGCAGCGCTTTCTCGAGGAAACCAAGAAAACGTTCTTCCAGTGATTTAAGCCCTTCGGCGTCGTCCGGTGATTGCGCGGCGGGCCAGACTCCCGCCAGCGCCTGATAGATCATCCAGGTATCGGCGGCGTTAGGCGCGGTACCGTCATTGAGAAAACGCACCTGGGTCTGGTTCATCTGTCGCCAGCGGGCCAGGTTTTCACCCCACCGTTCCGGCGCCTCCGTCAGGGTGTAGAGGCGCGCCCGGGCATCTTCCCCGCGCTTGGTATCGTGCGTGGAGGTGCCCAGCAGCGCGTCGGGCTGACGGGCGAGACGAATGCGCATCTCCTGGTGGAAACGGGATAATGAAAACGCGCGCGGCGTCGGGTCGGCGCCCACTTCATTGAGCGCCAGCTCCAGGTTATGGCGGAAGAACAGCGTGTCCTCCACCGACTTCGCCATCAGCGGCCCGGTTAGCTGCTGGAAGCGGGTTCTGAAAAGCGCGGCGGACTCGCGGCACGCTTGCGGCAGGTCGCCGGTAAGAATGCGCACAATCAGGCTCAGCGCCGCTTCAGACGTCTCCACGCTGGCGACCACGCGGTTGAGCAGCGCCACGTCCGGCGGGGTTAATCCCTCCCGGGTGCCGTAGGTGCGATAGACCGGAAAGGCGATAAGCAGCTCGCGCAGCGCGTGGCGGATCTCCTCGCGCGGCAGCGCAACCTCATTGCGGCGGGCCAGATCGTCAGCAAGGTTAAGCAGCGTGGTGAATTCGCCCTCAAAATTGCGGTCGGTCATCAGGCCTTTGGCATCGCGCAGCTCGGCGTGGCGATCGACCGTGCTCCCCAGCGTCTCGTCGTGGATTTTCTCCAGGCGCGGCAGATTCGCGTCGTCGACCAGCACTTCCGCCAGCGAAGCGATAAACTCGTAGCCGGTGGTGCCGGAGATCGGCCAGTCTGCGGGGAGCTGTTCTCCCCTGGCGAGAATTTTTTCAACCGTGATGTAGCAGTCGGGTCCGGCTTCCTGCCGCAGGCGCTGCAGATAGCCCAGCGGATCGGCAAGGCCGTCGACATGGTCAATGCGCAGGCCGTCCACCACGCCCGCGTGAACCAGCTCCAGGATCAGCCGGTGCGAATCGTCGAAGACCGCGTCATCTTCAACCCGAACGCCGACCAGCCCGGTGATCTCAAAGAAGCGCCGCCACGAGAGCTGCTTCGGCGCTTCCCGCCAGGACATCAGCCGCCAGCTTTGCGCGTCATGCAGTTCAGCGACGCTCTTATCCTCGCTGTACGTACCCGGATTGAGCGGATACTCGACGTTATAGTAGACCAGCGCGGCCTTTTTGGTGACAGTGTCACGTTTTAGGGTGATGGCCCCCTTCTCCAGCTCCGCTTCAAAGGTGTCACCGAGGAACGGTAGCGTTAGCGGGCGCGAGCCGTCGATATCGAAGTAGCGGAAATAGCGGCTCTGCTGGCCGTATTCAATCACATCCCGCCACCAGGGGTTTTCCAGCGAGGTCGACATATGGTTAGGAACAATGTCCAGAATCAGCCCCATACCGGCCTGCCTAAGCGCTGCGGCCATGCGGTCAAACCCCTCTCGTCCGCCGATTGCGGGGTCGATTTCATTGGGGTTGGTGACGTCATAGCCGTGGGTAGAACCCGCTGTGGCGGTAAACACGGGCGACGCGTAGAGGTGGCTGATACCAAGATCTTTCAGATACGGCACCAGCGCCGCAACGCGGTCAAACGTCATGCCATTACGGAACTGAATACGGTACGTGGCGGAAGGGATCATAACGATGCTTCTCCATCAGCAAAGCGAACGACAATACCGTTCGGCGGTAAAACGTCAGTGACTTCCGGCCAGGCGAAGCGCGTCTCACCCGCGAGATCGGGCAGCACGGCGGGCTTATTGCTGATATTCAGCGCCAGAGAGAGCGTCCCGGACGGGAAGCGCCAGCTCACCGCCACCATGCCGGGCGCGGTCTTGATCACCTTGCCCTGAACGTTGCCGCCATGACGCAGAAGCGGAACGATATGGCGATGACGCAGCGTCAGCAGGTGGCGCGTGAAGCGCAGCCACGTTTTGCCTTCGTCGGTGGCAATCTTATTCCAGTCGAGCTTTGAGCGAACAAAGGTGTTCACGTCATTCGGATCCGGGACGGTTTCATCGTGCCCGGCGTGGCCGGTAAACTCTTTTGCGCGCCCTTCCCGCACCGCCTTTGCCAGATCGCCGTGAAAATCGGTGAAGAACAGGAACGGATGCGTTTCCCCAAACTCCTCGCCCATAAACAGCAGCGGGATATGGGGGGAAAGCAGCAGCGCGGCAAGCAGCACCCGCGTCTTACCGGCCCCCGCAAGGGTGATAAGCCGCTCGCCCTGGGCGCGATTCCCGGTCTGATCGTGGTTCTGAATAAAATCGACGAAGAACTGCGGCGGCTGGGTGTGGCACTCCACCCCGCGGGATTCACCGGTTTGCAGCGAAATCTCGCCCTGGTAGACAAAGCCTTCCGCCAGCGCCCGGGCAAACTTTTTCTCCGGCTCAAAGGCAAAATCCTGGTAGTAGGCGTGCGTTTCGCCGGTGGCAAACACGTGGGCGGCATTGTGGAAGTCATCATTCCACTCGGCGGTGAACAGCGGCGTGTTGCCCTGCTCATCGCGCGGATGCAGGAAAATCACGTTGCGGCTGTCTTCCGTGGTCAGGTGAACGTGACGGTGCGGGATCGCCTCGCGGATCTTCTCTGCAATTTCCTCAAGAATGTGCGTCCCGGAGGCGTCTTTAATCTGGTCGATGGCATCAAAACGTAGCCCATCCAGACGATACTCCGTCAGCCAGTAAAGCGGTGCGTCGGTAATATATTGCCTCACCGGCTCCCGCTCATAGGCGATGCCGTTACCCCAGGGCGTGGTGCGATCCTCATCGAAAAAACCGGGCGACAGCAGGGGCAGATAGTTTCCCTCGGGGCCGAAGTGGTTAAGCACGATATCCAGCACCACGGAAAGCCCAAGGTCGTGCGCCGCGTCGATAAGCGCGTGGAAATCCTCCGGGGTGCCGTAGGCGGCGTGCGGGGCATACAGCAATACGCCGTCATACCCCCAGCCGCGGGTTCCGCCGAACTGGGAGACGGGCATTACTTCAAGCTGGGTAATACCGAGCTCTGCCAGATACGGCAGCTTGTCGATGGCCGCCCGAAAGGTGCCCTCCGGGGTAAAGGTGCCAACGTGCAGTTCATAGATAACCGTCTCTTCCCACGGCCGCCCTGTCCAGTCCCGGTTGAGTGGCTGATAGCGCCGGGGATCGATTACGACGGAGGGGCCGTTAACCTCGCCCTTTTGCGCGCGCGAGGCAGGATCGGGCACCGTCATGCCGTCCTGAAGAACAAATTGGTATTCTGCACCGTGCGTAACGCCGGGTACATCTGCCTGGAACCAGCCGTCGCCGGTTGCCGTCATCGGCACGTCGGCGGTAGCCAGACGTAGCGTAAGTTCTTTCTGTCCTTCTGCCCAGACGCGAAAACGTACTACGTCATCGGAAATAAACTCAGCACCCCACTGCTTTTGAAATGTCCTGAATTCCATTCATTGTCCTCGAATGACCCACATTTTACGCGGAACGAAGTACAAGCTTAGTTCAGGATTGAAAGTGTGTTAGCCCAGCGGATTTAACCGCTTCGTCTATTCTTTATGAAATAACTCACTACCGGGAAAATTATGCAGATTCGAAAAGGATTAAATACTGACCTCGTACGTCTCGAATGCTGTGACTTTTCTTTCACCATTAGCCACATTGCGCGAGAGCCCTTTATCCACTGTGATTTGCATATCGAAGCCGTCACCGAGCCCTGGATTAAAACCTACGAACTCGACATTCAAACCCTTGAAAACCAATGCGTTAATCCGAACGCCATATTTCTTATCGCCGAAACGGATGACGGTGAAATAGCCGGATTTATTACCGCTTCAATTGGCTGGAATAAATTTATCTCAGTGGATTATATTGCCGTTGAGCGTACAAAACGCAGAACCGGCGCCGCACAAAAATTGATGGCCGCCGCACACGTCTGGGCTCGCAGCGTAAACGCGCCGGGATTACGGCTTGAAACACAAAATGTGAACGTCTCTGCCTGTCTGTTCTACCGTAACTACGGGTTCACCCTGGGCGGATACGATCGCTTTCTCTACAACGCCTTACCGGAAAAAGACGAAGTCGCCCTGTTCTGGTATTACATGCTGGTCTAGCAACGCAGCCTTCATATTTCTGTCATCGAATTTCATTACGCTTTCGTGATTTTAACCACGGTGTTGAGGAAAGAAGTGTGAATTCAATGGCTAAGGCATTACTGCTGGCATTACCTGTTTTGAGTGCAACGGCAGCGGCGACGGCCGCCGGGCGCGACCTGTGTGAACCCAAAGCGTACGAAATGGCGCTGCGCTATCAGCAGAAATCGGCAGAGATTATGGCCCTTCAGCTGCAGACGTATCGGTTTGCCACCGAGCGTTTTAACGAAAAGTTAAAAGATCTGAAAACGCCTGAAAATTACGCCGTGGTCATGGACCTGGATGAAACGGTACTGGACAACACCCCTCTGCTGGTGCGCGACACGGAGCAGTGTCACGACTTTACAAAATGGGACACCTGGAGCGACTGGGAGAAACGGGGAAAGCCCGGCTTAATTCCGGGAGCGAAGGCGTTTCTTGACCATGTGAATCAAAGCAAGGTCCGTATCTACTACGTCTCGGACCGCATGCAGGAAAATAAAGCCGATACGCTCAGGACGTTAAAAGCCCTCGGACTTCCGCAGGTGTCCGATGAAAGCGTGCTTCTGGATACGGTCAGCAAGGAAGAGCGTCGCCAGAGCATCCTCAAAAAACAGCAGATCGTGATGCTGTTTGGCGACAGCCTGCCGGATTTCGCCGTGCAGTTTAAAAACAAAAAGCCGAGCGAGCAGCAGCGTGAGCTGGTTGAGGCCAGCGCGGAACACTTCGGTAACGACTGGATTGTGCTGCCTAATGCCGCTTATGGCTCCTGGTCGAAAGCCACGCCGGACAGCTGGAAGCCATGAATTTTGCCGGGTGGCGCTGCGCTTACCCGGCCTATATACGGAATGTAGGCCCGTGCAAGCGTAGCGCCGCCGGGCGATACTCACATCTTCTGGGATGCTAAATATTCATCAACATCTTGCTCGCAGGCGTAGGTGTCGCTCTGAAGGCATTCGCAGTTTTATCCATCACTACCTGAGCGTTAGTGCCTGAATCCAGCACGGTATTTTGTACCGAAGCCGCTTCAATCTGGACGGTTGTCACCGTCAGCGCGTCAAGACCATCGGTCGCCAGTAACGCACTCACCTGCGTAGCGAAACACGCGCTGGCGTCTGCCGCTGCCTCCTCAACAGTGGTTTCGGTTGTGGCGACAATATGATTGTCAGAAATATAATTTCCTTTACCCGACACCACCCGAATAATGACCGGAGTAGCATCCGGCGGGGTTATATATTGCGTATCAATTGTTTCGGAAATATGGTTGGCAATGACGGAATTATTATCACCGCTGATATACAGCAGGCCATATAAATCATCTAAGCCGTTATTGTAGCCCTGCATCGGCCCCCAGGGTTCACGCTCGCGGAAGAAATGGTTTGACGATACAAGGTTTTCAGCGCTGCCTTCTTCGATGACCAGCATGCCTGGGTAAAAGGAATGGAATCGGTTACTGCTGATTGAGGAGCGAACCACCCCGGAGAAATGCACGCTGCTTTTTCCGCGCGGGAATATATTGTTGGCGGTAATTAAAAGGCCGCCGAAGTTTTCAGCGTAAACAGAGTAGCCTCTGTAGCCCGCACCAATCAGGTTATCGGTGATTTTTGAAGCCTGACCGGAACCACGCAACTCAATGCAATTACCACATTCCGCGATGAAGTTGTTATGGATAGCCAGGGCATCAGCATTATAAATGGTCACGCCGTGCTCAAGATAAACCATACCCATACCGCTGATGCGGAAGGAGTCTTGTGCGCTGGCTATGTAGATGCCGGTCTTGCCGTTAAGGTAGCTGTTCTCCGGATCATTGCTTCCAGAACCGTCGTCAACAAAGTGCAGTCCGTCGATGCAAAAATCAGCAAACTCAACCGAGCTTATCCGCGGATCACCGCTGCGCGCAATATAGAATGCGGCTCCAGCAGATTCCTCGGCTCCTTCTTCGGGTGACATATCCACCAGGACACGGCTGCCACCTGGCCATAATTCATGCCAGTTTGGCCAGTCGCTTTCTGGGGTATTAAAGCGAATGCTGGAAGACGTAAAACCATGCCCGGACCCCATGATTTTTAGATAACTAATATCAATGACAACCTGCGTCAGAAGATGATAATCACCTGGTGGAATATAAATCACCGCGCCGGGTTTACCGCCTTCATTCACATCGGTATTTGTTTGCCGACTCTTAATATCTGCGATAATACTATTAATCACTTCACCAATATCATCATATGGATTACCTGCATTCCACTCTGTGACATCGTAATAATTATTACTGGACATGTGTAAAATCCTTTCGATCAATTAATATTCAACAAGTTTATTACTACGCGTAAGTAGGGTTTGTTTCTAGTTCACGCTTTGCTAGCTCGACTTTTATTTTCTCGAGGAAGGTATTATTCAGCTTGAAGTAACGCACTATCCACGCGCTAAAGAAATAGCTCACCATCGGCAATAACGAAAACATCATAATAATGCCCTGGAGGGTCTGCGGATTTTGTTGAGCCTGATTCGCAACATAACCGGTCCAGGACAATATCCACGCGACAATAGCCCCGGCGACAGCCAGTCCCATTTTCAGCATGAAAAGATTCCCGGCAAAAGAAATACCGGTCAGCCGTTTACCAAACTTCCAGTCGCCATAATCGTCGACGTCGGACATCATGGCCCACAGAATTGGCCCAGACTGAATCAGGTGCAGAATATTTATGACAAAAAAGAGCGTCAGTAGCGGCGTTAATGAATGCGGATCGACAAACCACAGGGCAAAGGAAAGTATGCCGAGAATAATATTAATAATGCGAAAGAGTTTAACTTTATCAAAACGATCGGTCAGCGGTTTAGCAATGACGCTACCCAGCATATTGCAGGCCACGCCGAGAGCCATAAAGAAGGTGATAAATCCTACGGAGGCCTGCATCACATAGGTGGCGTAATAGATGGTGACTGCCCCGCGAATGAATGCTGGAAAAACGTTCAGGAAGGTAATGGAGATCATCAACAGCCATTGGTCATTTTTAATGATGTCGTTAAGATCCTTTCTTAAAGAGTCATTGGTCTTAATCGAGACCACACGCTCTTTAATACTGGAAAAACAGAACAAGAACATTAATGTGGCGGCTCCCCCCATGATCATCATGGTCAGTTGAAAGCCAGAGGCCCTATTCCCGTTACCCAGCCAGTCGGTTAACGGCAAAATAGAAGAAGATACAACCAGCGTGGCGAGGCCATTGAGGAAGAAGCGCCATGAAAGACAGCCCAGACGCTCTTTCTGATTAAGCGTAATAACGCCAGCAACCGAGCAGTACGGGATATTTATCGCTGTATAAATCAACGACATAATCAGATAGGTAACCCATGCATAAATAATTTTCCCGTTCATGCTCAGGTCCGGCGTGGTGAACATCAATACCGCGCCCAGACCAAACGGTACGGCCATCCATAATAACCACGGCCGGAACTTACCCCAGCGGGTTCGGGTACGGTCACAAATTGCGCCCATGACGGGGTCGCTGAAGGCGTCGAAAACACGGATTACCAGAAAAAGGGTACCAACAATACCGGCATCAAGGCCATACACGTCGGTATAAAACCAGGTCAGATATAGCGCCAGCACGCTCCAGATCATACATGACCCTGCATCGCCCATACCATAGCCGATCTTTTCTTTCAGACTCAATTTTTCATAAGCGCTGTGTTTATCTGCGGCTGTCATATATATCCTTAGATATTGATAATAAATACAAAGCAAGCTTTATCATCCGAAATCAGGGAAACATTCCCTCTTCGAGTTGCATGTGATTAATAAATACTTAAAGCGTAGTGATATTAAGGGTAATGCTGCTCTCACGAATAATCAGGCGAGAGTCGATTTCAACCATTTCGATACTTTCCTGCTTGTTATTATTGACCATCTGAAATGCCAGATGCGCAATTTCATTTATCGGCTGCGCGACGCTGGTAATTTTCTTGGTCTGCGCCAGCAGCGTATTATCGAAACTCACGATGGCAATGTCCTGTGGGATGCATAACCCCTTGGCATTTAACCCGTCAATAATATAGCTGGCAGCGACGTCGTTATAGATCATCAGGCCCGTACATACCGCTCTTCGGCTGGCTAAATTTTCTATAATATCGTCAAGGATACTGATATGACCTGATATTTTTTCACCCTCACCTTTTGGTATCCAGAATTGGTTCTGTGGATTATGTGCTATGCCGTGTCCGGTGATTTTTTTACTCCAGGCGGATACTTTTCGATTGTCTACGCCCTCCTGTGCAATAAAACCTAATGCGGTATGTCCGGTCTGGATAAAATGTTCCGCAATTTTTTCCGCGCCTTTGCTCTGATCAATCGACACCGAGTTAAAAAAACGGGAAACCTGCGTCACCACGGCAACCGGAATGTGTGTTGCTGTAAGCCACTCCGCCAGTTCAGCTTCCGCTTCCGTCGGCACCCACAGCAAACTGTCAATTCCCATCCCGATCAGGGTATGAACGATCTGTTTATCCTGCTGCGGCTGGTTCTGATGCGTTTTAACGATCACCGTTTTGCCAATGTAACGGGCTTCTTCCTCAAACGTCGCCAGCAGTTCGCAGAAATGCGGGTTGACCAGATTCGGCAGCACGACGGCTATCAGGCCTGAGCACTTACCGCTCAGTTGAATCGCGCTTTTATTGGGTACATAACACAGGTAATCCATCGCATCACGTACCGCCCGACGCGTCTCGGGCACCACGCTGGGGTGATTGTTCAGCACCCGCGATACGGTAGCTGTTGATACTCCAGCTTTTTTTGCGACGTCTTTAATGGAAGCCATAATGATGAAATGTACCCTCTACACGGTGACGTCACTATAAAGTGTGATAGAGGTCAAAAATGTAAGCCAGTTCACATGTTGTTTCGTTACATGAATTCCGGTTCACGCTCTCATTTTTCCATTCGCGTTGCGAAACGTTAGCCGCCGTTTTTCCACTGGACCTATCCAGCCCATTTATAGGTCCTATCATTTCTGGGCAGGTTCTTATAATTTTACGAAGAAGTAAGATGAGCGCTTTCAAAGGAGACTCGTATGCTTACCGTGAAAAAACTTGCTCTGTCCACGCTGATTTCCAGTTCACTGCTTTTCTACCCTGCGCTTCAGGCGTCGGCAGAGACGCCTCAGCACGTCGTTAAACAACCGGCGGGCGGATACAGCGTTCAGGTCGGCGACGTTCTGGTTACCTCGTTTACGGACGGGACCGTCGCGCAGGATCTGCACAAGCTGCTGCGCCGGACAACGCCGCAAAAAATTGATGCGCTGCTTGCGAAAAATTTCCAGACCAGTCCGGCCGAGGTGTCCATCAACGCGTTCCTGATTGCGATGCCCGGACATAAAATTCTGGTAGATACGGGATCAGGCCAGCTCTTTGGCCCCGGCAACGGCGGACGTCTGATTGAGAGCCTCGCCACGCAGGGGATTAAACCCGAGGACATTACTGAAGTCCTGCTGACCCACGCCCACTCCGACCACGCCGGTGGCCTGGTGAAAGACGGCAAGGTGGTGTTCAGCAACGCGCGCGTTTTTGTTGGCAAACCGGACGTCGACTTTTTCTTTAACGACGAGAATCAGAAAAAAACCGGCTACGGAAAGAACTACTTTGACGTCGCGCAGAAAACCTTAAAACCCTATCTTGACGCCGGTAAGGTGGTGCCGTTTAGCGGCACATCTGACATTCTCCCGGGGCTGACCGGCACGGTCCATCCCGGCCATACGCCGGGGTCAGCCTTCTACACTCTGACAAGCAAAGGCGAGAAGATCACCTTCGTCGGCGACATCATTCACGCCGCGGCGGTCCAGTTCCCGCAGCCTGACGTGACCATTACCTACGATGAAGATCAGAGCAAAGCGGCAAGCGTGCGCGAACGTGCGTTTGCCGACTTTGTGAAAAATAAAGACCTGGTTGCCGCGCCCCATCTGCCGTTCCCGGGTATCGGCTATGTCACCAAAGGCGAAAACGGCGGCTATGCCTGGGTCCCTGTCACCTATACCAACCGGGACGCCAGCAGCGCGAAATAAGATGACGCCCCTCTCTGACATGGACATAGACCTGATCCTGACCCTGGACGCGCTGCTTCAGGACAGGAATATCACCCATGCGGCCGCGCGGCTCGGCATCAGCCAGCCCGCGCTGTCCGCCCGTCTCGCGCGTCTGCGAACACTGTTTGGCGAACCGCTGTTTATCCCCTCCCCACATGGACGTGGGGTGTTGCCCACGCCGAGAGCGGAAGCGCTTAAGCCTCAGGTGGAGAACGTACTGCGCGGCATCAGCGCGATGTTTGCCCCCACCACTTTTGATGCCCCCACCAGCCGCCGGACCTTTGTTATCGCTCTGCATGAAAACCCGGCGCTGATGCTGGGCACCGGGCTGCTTAACCAGGTGAGCACCGATGCTCCCGGTATCCGCCTGCGCTTCGCCCTGCCGGAGATGGCCGAACTGCCGCAGCAGCTGGAAAACGGTGATGTCGATATCTACATCGGCGTGAGCGCGGGTGCCCATGACGGCTGGGTCAGACGTAAACTGCTCGACGACGCGTTTGCCACCGCCCAGCGTAAAGACCATCCGCGCGGGAACGGTGCGTTAGACCTGGAAAGCTACTGCGCGCTTTCTCATCTGGTGGTGTCGTCGGCGGGGGATCCGTTTACCGGCTTTGTCGATCAAACCCTGGCCGGGCTGGGCTATCAGCGACACGTCGCGATGTCCACGCAGAGCTATGCCGTGGCGCCTGCGCTTGTCGCCGGTACCGATCTTGTTTGCACGTTACCGGAACGGATGCTGCGACAGTTTGCCAGCACGCTGGATATTTTTCCGCCGCCGCTGCCGCTACAGCCCATAACCATCTACATGTACTGGCACCCGAAAAACAGTCAGGATCCAGCGAACGCCTGGCTACGCGAGCTGCTGCTGCAGGCGGCCGGACGTCAGGCGTGATCGAGGGTAGCCAGAAACTTTTTAAGCACCTCTGAGCGAATAATTCGCTGGCAAACCAGCGTCAGCTCGCTCTCCCGCAGCCGGTCGAGGATGTCCACGTAGACGACGTTCTCAACGCTCACCACCTTTGCCGAGGCAGGCAGCAGCGCCAGCCCAAATCCCGCCGAGACCAGGCTTATCACCGTGGGCACGTCGGTCGCGTTTTGCACCACGTCCGGCTGAAAGCCCGCCCCGCTGCAGGCGTCATAAAAGTACTGTTCCAGCCCCATTCCTTCCGGGTCGCGCAGGGAGATCCATTTTTCGTCCTTCACCGACGAAAGCGTCAGCGCGGACGATTCGGCCAGGGGGTGCTGACGATACAGCGCCAGCACCGTTTTCTCCGAGGCGAACGGACGACTTTGCAGATCGTCAGGCAGCGACGGCAGCGGCGCCCGGATAATGGCCACATCGAGCTGGTTGCTTTGCACGGCTGCGTAGAGCGTCTGCACGTTTCCCGTCACCAGCGACATGGTAATGGCCGGCCAGCGCGTATGCATCTGGCGCAGCGCGGCGGGGAGCCTGCCGTCGAACATCGCGCTCGACACGCACCCCAGGTTTAACACCCCCTGCTCGCCCCTTGCCGTTTGCCTGGCGTCCAGCACCGCCTGCTCGGTCAGGGAGATGGCGAGCCTGGCTTTCACCAGAAACGCGTCGCCCGCGGGCGTCAGGGTTAAGCGGCGGTTCGCCCGGCTAAAGAGCGTGACGCCTAAACGTTCTTCCAGCGCCTTTATCTGCTGGCTCAGGGCCGGTTGCGCCATATTCAGACGCTCAGCGGCCCGGTGCATGTGGAGCTCTTCGGCAACGACGATGAAATGGCGCATCTGACGAAACTGCACGGAACACCTCCCTTTTGATATGAATTTACTTATCAATTTTGCAGTAATGATGCAATTGATGCTATTGGTCATTGCCATAAAAATGGAGGTATTCAAACGAGGGAGGAAAATATGGAAAACCCGATCAACGATCTCCGCAGCGCCATCGCCCTGCTGCAGCGCCACGAAGGGCAGTATATCGAAACCGATTTTCCGGTCGATCCCAACGCGGAGCTGGCGGGAGTCTACCGTCATATTGGCGCGGGCGGCACGGTAAAACGCCCAACCCGCACGGGCCCGGCCATGATGTTCAACAGCGTGAAGGGCTATCCGGGTTCCCGCATTCTGGTGGGCATGCACGCCAGCCGCGAGCGCGCGGCGCTTCTTCTGGGGTGCGAACCCTCTGAACTGGCAAAACACGTCGGGCAGGCGGTGAAAAAGCCGGTGGCACCCGTCGTTGTCCCTGCATCCCAGGCACCCTGTCAGGAACAGGTCTTCTACGCTGACGATCCTGACTTCGACCTGCGCAAGCTGCTTCCGGCACCGACAAACACGCCGATTGATGCAGGCCCGTTCTTCTGTATGGGGCTGGTGCTGGCAAGCGATCCGGAAGACAGCTCGCTGACGGACGTCACCATTCACCGCCTCTGCGTTCAGGAGCGGGACGAGCTTTCCATGTTCCTTGCCGCCGGTCGGCATATTGAAGTCTTCCGCAAAAAAGCCGAAGAGGCCGGGAAACCGCTGCCGGTGACCATCAACATGGGGCTCGATCCCGCCATCTATATCGGCGCGTGCTTTGAGGCCCCCACCACGCCGTTTGGCTACAACGAGCTTGGCGTCGCCGGGGCGCTGCGCCAGCAGCCGGTCGAGCTGGTGCAGGGCGTGGCGGTAAAAGAGAAAGCCATCGCGCGGGCGGAAATCATCATTGAAGGCGAACTGCTACCGGGCGTGCGCGTGAGGGAAGATCAGCACACCAATACCGGCCACGCGATGCCGGAGTTCCCGGGCTACTGCGGCGAGGCGAACCCGTCTCTGCCGGTGATCAAAGTGAAAGCGGTGACCATGCGAAACCACGCAATCCTGCAAACGCTGGTGGGACCGGGAGAAGAACATACCACGCTGGCCGGTTTGCCGACGGAGGCCAGCATCCGCAATGCCGTTGAGGAGGCCATTCCGGGCTTCCTGCAAAACGTCTATGCGCATACCGCGGGCGGCGGCAAGTTCCTCGGTATTTTGCAGGTGAAAAAACGCCAGCCGTCAGACGAAGGACGTCAGGGCCAGGCGGCGCTTATCGCCTTAGCCACCTATTCGGAGCTGAAGAACATTATTCTTGTCGATGAAGACGTGGATATTTTCGACAGCGACGACATCCTGTGGGCGATGACCACCCGCATGCAGGGCGATGTCAGCATCACGAATATTCCGGGGATCCGCGGCCACCAGCTGGATCCGTCGCAGTCGCCGGATTACAGCACCTCGATTCGCGGAAACGGCATCTCCTGCAAGACCATCTTCGACTGCACGGTGCCGTGGGCGCTGAAGGACCGCTTCGAGCGCGCGCCATTTATGGAGGTTGACCCGCGTCCGTGGGCGCCAGAGCTGTTTGCCACCAACACAAAATAGAAAACAGCACGCGTATGGCCCGGAGGTCATACGCTTACTTTCTTTTCAAGCGTGGCAATATTTTTACCTGCCTTTCGTTCCACTGAGAAACGATCGACGCTCAGCAAAATGAGCATCAGCCCCCTGCCGCTCTCCAGCAACGGAGAGATTTCGCAGAAGCGGTCTCGTCGGGCGGCCTCAAGCCTCTCGAGCGGGAATGCATCACCCGCGTCGGTAAAGATAACGCAGACATTATGGTCCCGGATGTCGAACTGTACGCTGAATACGCGCGAGGCATCCTCATGCAGCGCGTGCCGGATGATATTCGTTGCCACTTCACAGACGGCGAGATCGAGCGCAAAACGCCACTCATCGTCAACGGCAAACGCGCCCAGCCTGTCTCCCAGCCAGCCGGCCAGCGGCGTCAGGGAAACGAGCGCCGCCGGAAAATTTGCCTGCACCGGCGTCTGCATCTACTGCCCCAGCTGCGCAAGCGCGCTGTTTTTATCCGGATAGATGCGGAATATGCGATCCATCCGGGTCAGAGTGAACATATTCATGATCCCGGGGTTCAGGGAACATAAAGCCATTTCGCCTTTCCCGTTCATCAGCTTAAACAACGACACCAGCATCCCCAGCCCGCTGCTGTCGATAAAATCCACTTTGCTAAAGTCGACAATCAAGGCTTTACGATCGCTGCCAATTTCTTCCGTGACAGAAGCCTTAAACGCCGCGGCAATGGACGCATCCAGCCGCCGGACCGCTGGCGTGAGAATATTGGCATGCGGTAATCGTTCAGTGTTAATAATCATTCTGTTCTCCCTGACGCTCGATCACTAACAGTGAAACGTCATCGGTTAAGGCGGTCGGTTCATCACGATTTGCGTTGCGCCAGCCGGTCAGGTGGTCACCGAACCGCGGCAAGAGTTCTTCAACCGGCATCCGGACATGCTGATGAAGCCAGCGTTCGAGACGTTGCGAGCCAAACTGCTCGCCCTCGCTATTCTCGCACTCCGTGATGCCGTCACTGAATAAGCATAAGCGATCCCCTGGATTGAGGGTAAAAGCGACATCCTCCCAGCTGAGATCGGGCATCAGCCCGACAGGCGGTCCACCCTCGCCTACGGAAGTGACGGCATTGTCTGCATTCACAATCACGGGAGTAGGATGTCCCGCCTGGCACAACAGCCCCTGACCACTTTCGGGGTCGATCACGCCGTAGATGATGGTGAAATAGCTGGTGATGTCGTTTTCTTCACTGCAAAAGCGGCTGTTCAGTATTCTGATGACCTCAGCAGGCGACTGAATTCCACCCTCTGCAGTAAACAAAAATCGGTCCACCACCCGGCCGTGCAGGAACTGACGCGCCACCGCGAGGGACATCATCGCGGCCCCCACGCCGTGACCGGACACGTCTACGCAATAGAACCCCAGATGAGAGTCCAGAGGAAAAATATTGAAGACATCGCCCGATACCCAGGCAGACGGCAAGAAAAGCCAGTCGGAAAAGTAGTCCCCGAAGCGTAAGCGGTGTGAAGGCAGAACCGAGTGCTGAACGCGCGCCGCCAGCTCAAGATCTTGTTCAATCTGGTGTAACGCTTCACTCAGGCGCTTGTTGTGCGCCGCGAGGGTCGCCTCCAGCGTCAAAATACGTACCCCGGCGTGGAGCCTCGCCCGTAGTTCAGCCTGTTCGACAGGCTTGCTTAAAAAATCATCCGCCCCCGCATCAAAGCCCTGTGTTAAATCCCCGGCATTTTCGCGTGCCGTCAGCAGGATGACATACACGTAGCGGCCAAACTGACGGTTGCGTATCGTCTGGCAGAGCGTGAGCCCATCCATTTCCGGCATCTCCCAGTCGCTTATCACCATGCTGACCGGCTGGCTGGACAATATTTCCAGCGCAGCAACGCCATTTTCCGCCTCGCTCACGATATACCCCCACTCGGTGAGCATTCGGGAGAGCAACCGACGATAAATCAGCGAATCTTCAACGATTAACACGTGCAGCGCTGACATGCATCCCTCCTATAGCGGTAAGAACCAGATGAGACTCACGGTCCCTTCCCTGAATTTTGCATTACCGTTTCCATGTCCCGGATAGCGCGTCCCGGCATAGTTTGCGTACTGGACGGAGAACGATCCCGGCGTATAGCCCGCATAGCCGAAGCTGTAGCTGTAATCGCCGTTCCAGGGCTGCTGCTGGCTGCTGTCCGGGAACCAGAACGCCGTTGCGCGAACGAAGAAATGTTGTTTGAAGGTATAGCCGCAGCCGCCGAGCATGACGTTTTTATTTTTGCGGATGTCATCGCTGCTGAGGTCGTAGTAGCGCGGGACCCAGCTGTACCCGACCTGGCAAATGATGGAGTCTCCTTTATTAATCAGGAGCGTGTTTTCAACCGGTTTCGGTAGCGAAAACTTATAGGCCAGCGTAAAGGCACCCTGTTCGAAATAGGTGTGTCTTCGGCTCCCCGACGTCCAGAAGTGGTTATCGCCGTAGTTGCCGTATACCAGGCTAACCGTATTGGCGTGCCAGTCGTCATAGCCGAAGCTGTAGCGAAAATCCGCGGTGTAGCGGTTGGTATCTCTGACCGGTAGCCGGGAGGTAATGTTGGCAAACCAGAAGCTGTAGGGGGAATACTGAAGACTAAGATTCAGCGTCTGGTTAATTTTTTTCTCCTGCGCGGCACTGTCCGAGCTATTGGGCACGCTCACCATCTGCTCTTTCAGCCCCGAACTAAAGCTCAGGGCACCAGAGAATTTCTTGTCATTCCCCGAGAACAAACGCCCCCACCGGCTGGTAAAGACGCCAGCCTGAACGGGTTCGTCATTCTTATCGCGCAACGTCTCTTTCTCATTGCTCTGCGCCGCATCCGCCGCGGGTATTGCGGCGAGTAAGACGCCCGCCAGGAGCCATTTTTCGCGCATAACCGCCATCCTTAGTTAGGTATCCAGCGTGCGGCGACGTTGTATTTTGCCATGAGCCACAAAATGCCCAGTGCCGCAGCATGCACTACCGTATTTTCTATCCAGGCATGACGCCACAAATCGAAGGTGATGAACTGACTCACCAGCAGCACCACGTACACATGCAAAATAAAGGTATATAGCGAGTGCTGGCCTAGCGGGATCAGGAACCATCCCAGCAGGCGGTTGAGCGGCCCCCAGCACCAGGTCAGCACCAGATAGACGGTGACCATCAGGGCGATATCGTTTAACACCCGCACCGGGCCCAGCCCATTTTTCGCCGCCCAGGTGTGATAAAAGGTATTGAAGCTGTCAGGCGGAATCACGTGCATCAGCAGCGCGGGGGGCATAAACGGGTTGGTATGGTTCTGTGCGACGAACCCCAGAATGAGCGCCACCATCACCAGCGCAACCACCACCACTTTACCTGCCGGCGTGCGTGCGAAAGAGATCAGTTCGGCTTTATACCAGCCGCTGGCCATGCCCAGAACAAAGATGAACTGCCAGGCGAGCAGCGGAAAGGCGAATTCAAATTCCGACGGCGTCAACCGGAGCGGCCACCGCTGCCACAGGCTGTACACCAGCAGCGACAGCCCCAGCATCCACCAGACTTTACCCTTCTGTAGCATCCCCAAAAATAGCGGGCTGAAGAGCAGCAAAAAGATATACAGCCCCAGAATTTGCGTCTGATGGGGGCCAATCTGCAAATAGAGGATAATGTTGAACCAGGTCTCTTTTATTTGTGGCGTGACTGGATAAAGCGACCAGCTTTCACCCGAAAAGCGATCGGTAAAATGAGTAACCTCGAAAAGATTAATATGCGGGACATATGCCAGAAGAATAAATGACACTATGATAATGATATTTACACGATATATTTTCCACGCCCTGAGATAAAGCCCCCATGAAACCGTGAGTAATACGACTTTTTGCAGGCGAGCGCGATTCAACATACCCAGCATAAATCCCGAGAGAATGACAAACCCTTCAGCACCTGTGGTCAACCCGAAACGCTCCCAGGAAAATATATTAAATACCGACATCACTTCAGTATGCGCAACGACCATCATGACGAGAGCAATTCCGCGCATAAAGTCGATTCTCAGGTCCCGAGCGCCTGCAACGGCATACCGACATGATGTTGATTTTGCTATATCTTCTTGCGCGATCGACGGCGCAATATGGCTCATAGGGTGTCCTTTGCCTGCAAACGAAAATTAACGTCTAAATAAAGTAGATAGCCTAAAGGAATAGTAACCGCAATTTATCGCGGGCAGATAAGAAGGATTAAGCAGAATTTAATCACAATTAACCAACGGTAAATAATAGTAATAAACGTGGCTGGACACTTTTATTCGGCGTTATACACTTACCTTAAATCTTGTTTAATCGCTATTTTCTTTGGCCTTCTGGCAACTGCCTTCGCAGCAGAATGGGTCTGCATTTTCACGGAATCAGGAACGCCGGAACTATGGATTTTTATTTTTCCCGTTTTGAACATCGTCGACCTCCGGAACCGTTGAAAACGCCGCGCTGGGTAATGATGACCTGGCAGGTGTTAGCGGTCGCGGCGCTTATTCTGGGCGCAAATTATATTTACTGGCGCTGGACCGCCTCCCTGAACACGGACGCGTTATGGTACGCCATACCGCTGGTCCTCGCCGAAACCCTGGCCTGGATCGGTACCGTGCTGTTTACCATCAATTTATGGAAAGAACAGGATCCCCCCCAGAATCCGCCCCCGAGCGAGATTAACGACTGCCTGTCACATGAGGAGGCCGTAGAGCCCCGTCCCGTTAAGGTGGATCTGTTTATTGCCACCTACTCCGAAGATACCGAGCTGGTCAGGCTGTCCATTCGCGATGCCCTGAATATGGATTACCCATATCCGATTGACTACCGGATCCACGTCCTCGATGACGGCCGTCGCCCGGAGATGAAAGCCGTTTGCGATGAGGAAGGCGTCAATTACATCAGTCGCCAGACCAACATCGGCTTTAAGGCCGGTAATCTGCGCAATGGCCTTGAGCAAACTGACGGCGATTTTATTGTCATCTGCGACGCCGATACCCGGGTATTTCCCACCCTTCTCAGCCATACGCTGGGCTATTTCCGCGACCCTGACGTGGCATGGGTGCAGACGCCTCAATGGTTCTTCGATCTCCCGGAAGGTGAAAGCCTTTCACGCTGGGGCCAGCGGAAAGCGGGAAAAGTGGGCTATGGCCTGGGCTGGCTGATACAAAAATTCGTGGGGCCGGTCACGATTGGCCGTGACCCGTTTTTTAACGATCCGCGCATGTTCTATGACGTGATCCTGCGGCGGCGCAACTGGGCCAACGCGGCATTCTGCTGCGGCGCGGCGTCCATCCACCGTCGCGAGGCCGTGATGCAGGCCGCGCTGCGAAGCTACGTCTGGTCCGTCGAAGAGGAGATCCATCGCCATACCCGCGACATCCGCGATGACGAAACGCGGAGCGCGCTACAGGAGGCGATGCGCCCGCACGTGGCATTTGACACTGAGTTAACGCCCTACAAATTCCACGTCTCCGAAGATATTTACACCTCGGTGCTGCTGCACGGTGACGCCGCAAGACGCTGGCGCTCGGTCATGCACCCGCGCGTTGAGTCGAAGATGCTCTCTCCGCAGGATATGCTGACCTGGATGATCCAGCGCTTTAAATACGCCGCAGGTTCGCTGGATATTTTGTTCCATGACAACATCTTCAGCCGTCGCCGCTTCAGGCTTTCACTCCCCCAGACGCTGATGTATGCCACGACCTTCTGGTCTTATATGGCCTGCGTATGGAACACGGTGTTTTTGATTTCACCCATTATTTATCTGTTCACCGGCATTCCGCCGGTATCTGCCTGGTCGACGCCGTTCTATCTCCATTTTCTCCCCTTTTTTATTTTCTCCGAACTGGCCTTTATGTTCGGGACATGGGGGATTTCGGCCTGGGACGGCAGGGCCTCCTACCTCTCCTTCTTTTCCATGAACCTGCGCGCGCTCAATACGGTGCTTCGGGGCGAACAGATCAAATTTCACGTCACGCCAAAAGAGAGGCAGACGGGCCGTTTTCTCTATCTGGTGAAGCCGCAGATTGCCATCGTGGTGCTGACCCTGGCTGGGCTTATCTGGGGAGGGATTCAGGTTGCACGCGGCCAGGTCGACGATCCTTCGGGCTACGTCATCAATATTTTCTGGGGAGGGGTAAACATCGCCGCCATGCTGCCGCTGATTTTCGCGGCCATGTGGACGCCCGCCGAAGAAGATGAGGTCACCCAATGAGAATACGTGATGCCCTGCTTTCCGCGCGCAGTTATCTCACTATTCTGCTGGGGTTCCTGCTTGGCTTTGCCATTGTGGTCTGGGTTGAGAAACAAATGCCTTCGCGCGTGGAAAGCAGCGGCGGCATCGCGCTCAGTAAAGACTTCCCGCCGCTGCCCGCGAAACGCGAGCTGACCTATGAAGAGGCCATCTGGGCGCGGGTGGCCTGGCAATACTATGTGAACAATACCCAGCCAAATGGTCTGTCGAATGCCAGCGACGGAGAGCCCTGGCTGAGCCTCTGGAGCGTAGGGAGCTATCTGTTTGCGACCGCTGCCGCAGAGCAGCTCAATATCATTTCCAGCGATGAGTTTGACGAGAGGGTCAGCACGGCCCTGTTCACGCTGGGGCAGCTGCCGCTCAATGAACAAGGCCTCCCTGCCGCGTATTACCATGCGGACACCCTTAAAATTCTGGGGAAACCAGACGCCTCCGCAATTGGGCTGAGTCGTCTGCTGACGGCGCTTCAGACCATTCTGTGGCGCTATCCTCAGCACGCAGCCGCAATCCGCGATCTGTTTAGCGTCTGGCGCACCGGCGCGCTGATGGAAAACAACACCCAAAGCCAGGCAGCGGTACCGCTCCATCACTGGACGCTGGCTGTCGACGAGCAGCGAGACAGCTTTGGCTACCGGCTCTATGCCAGCCATACGCTGCGCTTGATTGACAGCGCGGCGGGACTGGCGGTCACCAATCCGCCTGAAGGGCAAAAGATGATCGACCTGGATGGGATCATGGTTCCCGATGAAGGGCTGCGCACGCCCTGGGGCAAGCAGACCTCCCTAATCAGTCTCCCCTATTTATTAACCGGCCTTGAGCTTGGCTTTGACGCACAAAGCGCTGAAATCGCGTGGCGGATTATGCAGATTCAGCAGCGGCGCCATAGCCTGCGCACGCCAAAGCCGCCAGTCAGCACCGATTACGCCGAACCGGCGCCGGATTATGTTAACGATCTGCCCAACAGGCAGCCAATTCAGGCGCGCGCCCTGCGCGAAGAGATACCGGAGAAGGTGGCGATCGCCTCAACCCGCACCGCGTTTGCCTGGTATGCCCTGTTCCGCAACGGCTGGAGTGAAGCGCTACGCCAGCAGGTTCTGCCGCTTCTGGTGCCGGGTAAAGGCTGGCAGCGCGGTTTCAACCTTAATAACAGCGTCAATGGCGTCGTGGACGCAGACACCAACGCCATTGTGCTGGAAAGTTTGTCCTACATCGCGCACGGCCAGATGCTCTGTCTGGCCTGCCTCAACGTGCCCTCCCATTCATCTACTGCTGCAGGAGCAACGCCATGAAGCCAAGATCTTCGATCCTTTTCCACCTGCTCACGGGAATAACGATCTGCTGGCTGGCGCTCTCGACCGTGCGTGCGGAAACCGGGCTGCCTGCATCAAGTTACTCCCCGCGCAGCGGTGAGCTGACGGCTAGAGAGATGACCATTGCGAAAAACGCCTGGCAGTATTTTGTCTCCAACTATCAGCCCACGACGGGGCTGGTGAATGCGGTCAACAAATATCCTTCCACCACCATGTGGGACAGCGCGTCCTATATCGCCGCCATGACGGCAGCGCGTGAGCTGGGTATCATAGATAAAGCCGAGTTCGACCGCCGGATGCTGAAATTCCTCGCCACGTTGAACACCCTTGTGCTGTTCCGTAATGAGTTGCCCAACAAAGCCTATAACACCATCAGCGGCCAGAAGGTGGACTATACCAACAAGCCCGGCGAAATAGGCTTCTCGGCCCTGGACATTGGGCGAATGCTGGTCTGGCTGAAAATCATCAAAGAGCGCTACCCGGAATACGGCAACAGCGTTGATAACGTGGTGCTCGGCTGGGATTTCAGCCATGCGATCGACCCCTGCGGCACGCTGTACGGCGCCTATCTCGAAAACGGTCAACCGAAGTATGTTCAGGAAGGCCGGCTGGGCTATGAAGAGTACGGTGCAGCGGGCTACCAGCTTTGGGGGTTCAATACCTGTAAAGCCAGCCGCCCGCAGCCGTACGAGCTGGCCGAAATCTACTGCGTGCTGGTCCCGTATGATTCACGCGACCCGCGCAATACGTCTCAGCATAACTACGTCGTGACGGAATCCTACCTGCTCTACGGGCTGGAGTTCGGCTTCGATAAGCCGACCGATCGCGATAACGCCCCGCGCGACTACTCCCAGGCCTGGATGAAAAACTTTGCCGACCGCGTTTATCAGGCTCAGGAGAACCGCTATACCATCACCGGCGTGCTCACCGCGCGCTCTGAGCACCAGCTCGATAAAGCCCCTTACTTCGTCTATGACACCGTCTTCAGCGACGGGTACAACTGGAACACGATCACCGACAAGGGCCAGTTCGTTCCTAACGCTGCAGCAATTTCACTGAAGGCGGCGCTGGGAATGTGGGTCCTGTGGAACTCGCCTTATACCGACCGCCTGCTCAACACCATTGAGAATGCCAACGAAGAGGGAAAAGGCTACTACGAAGGGCTGTATGAAAACGGTGACGGGCCGATCAAAGAGTTCACCGCGAACAATAACGGCATCATGCTGGAAGCCCTGTTGTTCAAAAAAGAGGGGAAACTGCTGGCCTTCAACACCGACAACCCGAAGAGCAAGGATTTTGCCCCGTCTCTTTGGGATCAAAAACTGCTCGATCAGTTTGAAGAGAATAACGCGCTTCGTAGCCGCCCTTTCCTGACCAGCACGCCGGCCGTAAAAAGCTGGTGCGACCGGACCGGCGTCACGCAGCGCACCAAACCCGCCTGCCAGGCCTGTCAGTGCGCCTCATGCAGCGCGGACGAGCCGGTTAAACTGCCTCCGGTGACTGCGCAATGCTTAAAACCATAGCCAGAGGGCTCGCGGGATTACTCCTCGCAGGCGTGGTCATATTCGCTCTGTTTGGCCATCAGGGTGCCGGCTGGCGCTGGCTGATCGCCGGCGGCTGGCACTCCAGCGCGCGTATCTCTGCCCTGACGCCGGAAGAACAGAAATGGGCGGCGATCGCCTGGCGCTATTTCGTCAATAATACGCAGCCGCAAACCGGGCTGGTCAACGGGAGCGACAAACAGCCCCGCGTTACGCTCTGGCAAATGGGCGATACGCTTATCGCCATGCTGGCGGCAAAAGAGCTGGGGCTGATTGATGAGGCCGAGTATGACGCCCGCCTGACGCGGCTGATGGGCACCCTCAACCGCCTGACGCTGACCGAGGCTCGGACGCCAGGGCGGCTTTATTCCAGCCAGACGGCGGCGCTGGTCGATTTTAGCGGCATCCCCGTCAAAAATGGCTGGTCCGCACGCGACATGGCTCGCCTGATGCTCGCCCTGCGCCTCACCGCTGAGCGGGAGCCACAGTACAGCGAGTACCTGGATAAAATCATTCTGCGCTGGAATTTCTGCCCGGTCATTGATGGCGAAGGCGAGCTGTGGTCGTCCTCCCTGCAAAACGGTCAGCCGGTGGTCCGGGAAGAGCTGCGTCTGGGCGAAAGCGAATACGCCGCGACGGCGTTTCATCTGTGGGGATTTTCCCCGGATAAAGCGTTTGCGCCCCCTGCGCACCACGTCATCATCGCCCAGCGGCGTCTGGCCGTCGATGCCCGGGATCCGCGCACCACGTGGCAGCCCTCCCTGATTACCACCCTTCCCTATATGCTGCCGGGCCTGGAGTTTGGCTGGGAGCCAGAAGGGGTGGTGGCCGATCTGCAAAAGCGTCTGCGCAAGCAGGCGGAAAACGTCTGGCTGACCCAGAAAACGCGCTGGGAGACCGAGAAGATCCTGACGGCCAGAGCGGATTTCTCGCTCCCTCAGGCCCCCTGGCATATTCAGGATACCGTCTGGGGAAATGGCTATGCCTGGAACTCCGTCGGCGACGATGGTCGGGATTACACCCGCTTCGCGCAGGTATCGACAAAAGCGGTCTTTGCGCTGTGGGTCTTGTGGGACACCCCGTATACCGACGTACTGATGTCGGTCACCGAGCACCTTCACGATCCGCTAAGAGGCTGGTACGAAGGCCGCCTTGAAGCCACGGGCGATACCAACGCCTCCCTGACCCTTTCCACCAATGCCACGGTTCTGGAAGCCCTTTTCTTTAAACACAACGCCGGGCCCCTGTTTGACGCCCGCCGGTCGAAGAAAGAGACCTACTTTACGCGCCGTGTGGCAGATGAATATACGCCAGTCGGGCACTGTCTACCGGGCGAAAGCGCCGTAAGGAGGACGCCGTGAAGTTTTACCGCGATCTGTTTGAATCCAGTTTGAACCGCGTATTTCCGGATAATGACAAAACAGCGTTTTTTCAGACGTTCTATGACGCCTTCGTCCATATGTCACCCGAGACGGAGCAGCATTTTTCTCGCCTGCCGGATCGGGAGGGTCAGCAGACCCTGTTTAAAAGTTTCTTCGCCATGCTTGCGGTAGACGGCGCATTAATCGTGCCTGATTTTCTCGAGCGCCTGGCGCGGGAGCAAAGCGACGACGGTCTGCATCTCCCCCCGCGATTTTTCGCGCTCTGGCGCGAAGCCATGCTGAACACGGTGAGCCAGCGCGATCCGCAGTGCGACGATGAGATCCTGACGGCCTGGGCTATGGCGATCGCGCCCGGGCTGGAATATCTGCGCCGACAGGCAGAACTGCACTACCGCGCGTAGGGAGGATCACGATGAACGCATTCACCTACGATCTTAACGCACTGCCCGCCGCCGTCATGATTTATGACCGAGACGAACGACTGCAGGCCTGGAATCACAACGTGGCCCTTTTTTATCCGGTCATCACCCCATGGCTGAAGGTGGGAACAACGCTTGACGCGCTGGCGGAACGCTTTATCGACGCCGTTTACAACGTCGATCCCGGTCTTCGCCAGACGCTGCGCGAGTCGGTCATACGCAACTGTCGTCAGGATAAGCACTGTGAAGTGCGGCAGGCCGGCCATCGCCGTATCTTCGTTCAGCATCAGCGCCTTGCGGACGGCGGCATTGTTAGCCTGCACAGCGATATCACGGAGCTGGATGAAGCGCAGCGGGCGCGCCACCAGCTGCATGACGATTTTCTGCTGACGGCGGAATCCATTCACATTGGGATCTGGGACTGGCAGATTTCTGGCGACAGCTTACAGGTCAACGACACCCTGCTTTCCATGCTGGGCCAGTCGCGGACGCAGTGGCGATATCCGGTGCGTTTGTTGCTCAACCAGGTTCACGAAGAGGATCGCGGTGCGCTGCGCAAGGCGCTGCACGCCTCGAAACAGGATCATCGACCGGTCTTTGAATGCGAGATCCGCGTTCATCACCCAACCGAAGGATTGCGCTGGATGATGCTGTCCGGGCAGGTGGTTACGCTCTCCATCGAAGGAAACGCCGAACGCGTCATTGGCACGCTGCAGGATATTACGCGTCGCAAAGAAGCAGAAATACTGGCCATCAATGCCGCCCAGGACGCGAGGAAGGCCAACGAGGCGAAAAGCGCGTTTCTGGCGAATATGAGCCATGAAATTCGCACCCCGATGAACGGCATTATTGGCATGACCCAGCTCTGTCTTGATACTGCGCTCAGCGCCGATCAGCGCGATTATCTGACGCTGGTGATGAGTTCCGCCCAGTCTTTGCTGCATATCATCAACGATATTCTCGACTTCTCCCGCATTGAAGCCGGCAAAGTCGAGCTGGAGACAGAGCCCGTCCCCGTCCGCCCCTTCGTCCAGTCGCTTATTCGCCCGCATATGCCGGGCGCGAGCGAAAAAGGCATTGAGCTTCTGGTTGATATCGCACCCGACGTGCCCGACGTGCTGACGATCGATGGCGCCCGGCTGCGTCAAATCCTGACCAATCTGCTAGGTAACGCACTGAAATTTACCCATCAGGGAGAAGTCATCCTGATTGTTGAGCCGGGCGAAAGCGCGGATCGCTGGCGTTTTCGGGTGCGCGACAGCGGAATTGGCATTCCGACAGATAAGCAGAAGGCCATTTTTGAAGCCTTCAGCCAGGCGGATAACTCAACCACCCGCCGCTACGGCGGCACGGGGCTCGGGTTAACCATCTCGGCGCGGCTGGTTGCGGCCATGGGCGGCGAGTTAACGGTGTCAAGCGAGCCGGGGAAAGGCAGCGAATTTTCGTTTTCGCTGCCGCTTGCGACACAGTTTCTTACGCCGGAGGAACGCCCGCATAGCGATCGCTTTAACGGGGAACCTGTGCTGGTGGTCGATGATAACGAGACCAATCTGCGGCTGCTGGCCGCTATGCTTAGCCAGATGGGGCTGAAACCCACCTGCGTCAACAAAGCCAGCGAGGCCATTAATCGGGTTAAAGCGGGCACAGCGTGGCCGCTGATCCTGCTGGACGCGCAGATGCCGGAAATGGACGGCGTGTCTCTGGCCCTTGAGCTTTCGGTTCTGCCGCAGATTTCTGATAGCCATATCATCATGCTGAGCTCCATGAGCCGACATTTTGATATCAATATGCTGAAGCGGATCGGCATCAAAAACTATCTGCATAAGCCTATTGCGCAGGACGAGCTGCATCAGGCGATTGCCGCAGCGTTTGAACGTGCGCCGAAGCTCGCGGGGGAAACCACACCGTCGCCTCTCGTCTCGCCGGGCGAAACGGGGTTACGGATCCTGCTGGCTGAGGATAATCTGGTCAATCAGAAGGTCGCCGCGCGCCTGCTTGAACGCCTCGGTCATAGCTGTCAGATTGTCGACAACGGCGTCGCGCTGCTTGAACGCTGGCGCGCGGGCGTATGGGACGTTTTGCTGATCGACCTTCAGATGCCCGAAATGGACGGCGAGACCGCCATTCGCCTGCTTCGCGAGGAGGAACGGTCTCGGCCCGGACCGACGCAGCCCACCGTCGCCATGACCGCACACGCCATGCAGGGGGATAAAGAGCGCTGCCTTAACATGGGATTCGACGGCTACATTGCCAAACCCATCAGCCAGGAGCGTCTCGCTGAGGAGATTGCTCGCGTGCTCCCGAACCATGATGCCCCCTCCGCCTTCCCGGATGAAGCACGCCTGCTGAAACAGTGCGCTGACGATCCTGACCTGGTACAGGAACTGCTGGCCCTGTTTGGCGACGGGCTGGCTGAAGCCATGAAAGCCATCACCCGGGCTATCGACAGCAACGATCGCGAAGCGCTGCGCCGCACGGCCCATAAGCTGCGCGGAGAAGCCATTACGCTGGACTTCAGGGCACTCGCGCAACAGCTGCAGGCGCTGGAGAGCGAAGCGCATACGCTGGAGGGGCAACAGCTTGCGGCGCTGAATGAACAACTTCACAAGGAATCGCTGCGCCTGGCGGCATGGCTCAACGCGCGCGGGGTAAACGTTACTCATGACTCGTAACTGCACGCTGCTCTTTGCCCTGTTTCTCCCCACAATGGTGGCGACATCAGCGCCGGTAAGCTGGTCGCTTGCGGGTACCTGGCAGGTTCAGGACGCCAATGACAGCACGCATCCTCCCACGTCAGGCTGGCGCGGGCTGAAAGTTCCTGCCAACTGGTACAGCGCCGGGTACGATCACCAGGGCGCGCTGTGGTATAAGCACGCTTTTACGCTACCCGCTCAGCCGCCCGATGTGATGAGCACCCTGGTGTTTGACGGCGTCGATTACCTGGCCGATGTCACGCTGAACGGCCAGCCGCTGGGCAAGCACGAGGGCTATTTTCAGCGCTTTTCGCTGGATGCCAGCCCCGCGTTACAACGTCACAACCAGCTCGTGCTCCGGGTGGATAGCCCTTATGAAGATCCGCATACAACCTGGCCCCTGCATAAAACGGCCATGAAGGGGATTCTTAATCAGCACGACACGCGTCCCGGAGGTGCCTGGTCGCCAGAAGGACAGGACGCCAACTCTGGCGGCATCTGGGGACCGGTCAGGCTGCATCTTAGCCGGGGAGCCACCCTTGATGAGGTCATCCTTCGTCCCGACTGGTCGCAGGGGCTGAAAAGCCCTGCATTGAAGGCTGAGATTCGCTATCGCGCGCTCGGTAAAGGACAGGCTATCGCGCGACTCACCGCCACCCCAGCCAATTTCAGCGGCAAACGCTTCCAGGCAGACTTTCCGCTTACCCTCGAAAGCGGCGCCCATTCCGCGCAGGTGACGCTGCCCATGCCGGCGGCAAAATTGTGGTGGCCCGTCGGCACCGGGAAACCCCACCTGTATACGGTTCGCGTCTCATTACGGGATGAAAACGGGTTAATGGATACGGCGCTCACCCGCACCGGACTGCGCAAGATCGTTGAGCAGCCCGATAATAAAGGCTGGCTCATTAACGACAGGCGACTTTTCATTAAGGGCAGTAATTACATCGGCTCCCCCTGGCTCGGCACCATGACC
The DNA here is from genome assembly GCF_041320715.1 of Enterobacter sp. KB-221C9. Classification (NCBI taxonomy): domain Bacteria; kingdom Pseudomonadati; phylum Pseudomonadota; class Gammaproteobacteria; order Enterobacterales; family Enterobacteriaceae; genus Enterobacter; species Enterobacter sp. KB-221C9. The sequence goes on along the minus strand of NZ_JBGIWG010000002.1, from coordinate 339,499 downwards.
CGAGAAAAATATCGTCGCGATCTTCGTCTGGTAGAAGCCATGAACGCCAACGCCATACGCGTGCACGGACACGTCGCAGGGCGCGCGCTTTATGATGTTGCCGATGAGATGGGCATGCTGATCTGGCAGGATGTTCCGCTGCAGTGGGGCTACGACAGTAGCGACGTCTTTACGAAAAACGCGGTGCGACAGACGCGGGAGATGCTCGAACAGTTTGGCAACTCCCCCGCCATCATCGTCTGGGGCGGCCATAACGAACCGCCCTGGAACTCACCCTGGATGGAAAAACGCTTCCCCGACTGGAACAAAAACCTGAACCGCGAGCTCACGCAGCAGGTGGCGGACACGCTTGCCGAAGATACCTCCCGCATCGTGCATCGCTTTTCCGCCGTTGAAGAGCACTACTGGGCGGGCTGGTATTTCGGTACCGTACGCGACCTGTTGACGCCGGCCAAAACGGGGATCATCACCGAGTTTGGCGCGCAGGCGCTTCCCCGCTTGTCCACGCTACAAACCATCATCCCGGCAGTGCATCTCTGGCCAAAAACCACCGCCGCCGACGATCCCGGCTGGGCCGTCTGGAAATACCATAATTTTCAGCCCTTCCAGACGTTTAAATTTGCCGGTATCCCGCGCGGGAATAACATTCAGGAGATGATCCGCAATACCCAGGCGTATCAGGCGCGGCTGGTAGCCACGGCGGCCGAGAGCTATCGCCGACAGCGCTACCAGCCGGTGACGGCCCTGTTCCACTTCATGTTTGTGGAGACCTGGCCCTCCATCAACTGGGGCGTGGTGGACTACCTGCGCAAGCCCAAAGCCGGTTTTTACGCGTTAAAACGCGCGTACCAGCCGGTTCTGCCGTCCATTGAACCGCTCACCCCACAGTGGAAATCCGGCACGGCGGCGACCGTACGCCTTTGGGCCATCAACGACACCTGGAAACCGTGCAGCGAGTGCCGTCTGACCTGGCGCATCACCCAGCGCGATAAGGTGCTGACAAAGGGCACGATGACGATGACGATCGCAGCGGACTCGGGAACGATGGTCAAAACGCTGACGGCCACGCCCGTGGGCCAGGATGAGGTGTCGATTACGTTTACGATTGAAAACAAAGCGGGAAAAAAGGTCGGTGAAAATCAGCGCACTGAGTCCGTCATAAGGTAAGCAAGGGGAAAAGGAAAATTGCCGCTTCCCCTGCTTTCTTGTACCCTTTCACCGGTAACCCTGCCCCCACAAACATTGAGATATCCGGACACCTATGACTGCACATATTTCCAAAGATCCTTTGCATGGCGTAACGCTGGAGATGATGGTCAACGCCCTGGTGGCGAAATATGGCTGGAGCGAGCTGGGTGACCGAATCAAAATTAACTGTTTCAGAAAAGATCCCAGCGTTAAATCGAGCCTGAAATTTCTGCGGCGCACCCCGTGGGCGCGTGCGGAAGTGGAAGCCCTGTATCTGGACTCCCTCCACGATGAGGTGAGCACTGAACAGGCGGAGCCCGCCTTTAATCCCTGGGCCAACAGTCGGATTATCAAGAGCTAATACGCAAATGACGCGACACGTAAAACGGATTGGTGCGCTGGCTGCCTGCGCGCTTTTACTTGTGAGCTGCTCCTCAAAACCACCCAAATCACTGGTTACCCCTCTCCCCACCGCGAGCAAACCGACGCAGCAGGCAAATGAGCCAATGCGCGGGATTTGGCTGGCGACCGTCTCTCGTCTCGACTGGCCGCCGGTGGCCTCGGTGAACGGCCGCAGCGCTGACCAGCGCATCGCGATGCAAAAACAGGCGCTGACCAACAAGCTCGACAACCTTAAGCACCTCGGCATTAACACGGTGTTTTTCCAGGTGAAGCCGGACAGCACGGCGCTCTGGTCATCCAAAATTTTACCGTGGTCGGATATGCTGACGGGCAATATCGGCGAGTATCCGGGATACGATCCGCTGCAGTTTATGCTGGACGAAGCGCACAAGCGCGGCATGAAGGTCCATGCCTGGTTCAACCCGTACCGCGTGTCGACCAACACTAAACCGTCAACCATCGCCGCCCTGAACCGGACGTCCTATCAGAGCCCGTCCAGCGTCTACGTCCAGCACCCTGAGTGGGTGCGCGTCTCCGGCGATCGCTTTGTGCTCGACCCCGGTATTCCGGAAGTGCGGGACTGGATCACCCGGGTGGTGACCGAAGTGGTAGCGAACTACGCGGTAGACGGCGTGCAGTTTGACGATTACTTCTATACTGAAACGCCTGGTTCAGCGCTCAATGACGCACAGACCTGGCGGCAGTACGGCCAGGGATTTGCCTCAAAGGCCGACTGGCGCAGACACAACACGCAGCAGCTGATCGTCCAGGTTTCCCGCGCGATCAAACAGACCAAGCCCGACGTTGAGTTTGGCGTCAGCCCGGCGGGCGTGTGGCGTAACCGCTCCTTTGACCCGGCAGGCTCCGATACCCGCGGCGCCGCGGCCTATGATGAATCCTACGCCGATACGCGTCAGTGGGTGCAGCAGGGTCTGCTGGACTACATCGCTCCGCAGATTTACTGGCCCTTCTCGCGGGATGCCGCGCGCTACGACGTGCTGACCAAATGGTGGGCCGACGTCGTGAAGCCAACCCACACTCGCCTGTATATCGGCATTGCGTTCTACAAGGTGGGAGAGCCGTCGAAAAATGAGCCGGACTGGACGGTTCAGGGCGGCGTGCCGGAGCTGAAAAAACAGCTCGATCTCAACGATTCGCTGCCCAACGTGAATGGCACCATCCTGTTCAGGGAAGATTACCTGAACCAGCCGCAGACGCAGCAGGCGGTGAACTACCTGAAAGGACGCTGGGGAAGCTAGGTGACTATCAGGCAGAAACGCCCCGTTTCTGCCTGTTTTTTACGGCTTCGGCCCGAACATCGCCTCAAGCTGCTGCGCATCCGGCATACCGACCACCTGCTGCAGCTCATTTTCCGCATTCAGATAGTAAATGGCCGGCGTGGCGTTAGCGCCCAGGCTGTCCATCAGCGTCTGGTGCTTCTGCAGGATCGCTACCGTTTCACGGGAAGCCTCGCCGTCAGGCTTAGGTAACTTTTTCCCACCGGAAAGCTCGTATTCGCGCCAGGCCGAAACCGGATCTTTCGCATTCAGGATCGCGGCGGCGTTACGTCCGCTGTTGGGGTTGAGAAACGCCACCAGCAGCGTGTTGAGCTGAACCTTGCCCGCCTTCACCCACGGCTGCGCTTCGGCCCAGAACTGCTTGCAGTACGGGCAGAACGGATCGGCGAAAACGAACACTTTACGCGGAGCGTTATCCGCCCCTTCCTTTAGAGGATGCGCCGCGTTGAGGTTCTTCCACATCTCGCGTCCCATCGGGGCGTAGATCTCTTTCTGGAAATAGCCCTCGCTGAGATTCTTCCCTTTGTCATCATAGAGATAACCCGAGATGACGTGCTTGCCGTCCGGGGTTAAAAACAGCGTGACGCCCATGTCCTGATATTGCCCAAGCCAGGCCGGTGCGCCGCCGGGTGCATCCAGCTTCTTAATGATTTTAATGTTCTGCTGCTCGCCGAAGTGCTTCACCACCTCCGGTATGGCTTCAGCCGCCTGTACCAGCCCTGACGTCGCCAGCGCCGAAAGTAACAGTAATTTTTTCATTTCCCTCTCCGGTTTTTCGGGGGCATTACGCCCCCTTCAGGTTAGCGTTTTTTCAGTGCGTCACTGACCATTTCGTCGAACTGTTCAAAAGGTACCCAGCCGGGCAGCAATCCCTCGCCGATTAGCGTGGCGGGCGTGCCCTGGATCCCCATTTTTTCCGCGACGATCAGGCTGCGCTTGATCGTCAGCAAACTCTCATCGTCCGGCGTCGCGACGCTCACGCCCGCCCGCTTCTGCGCCTCCTGAATGCTGGCGTCATCGTGGTACCCCTTCCTGGCCATCAGGGTATGGTTCAGCTTCATAAACTGCCCGGGATCCTGACGCCAGAGCGTTAACGCATCACGCGCGGCGGTCAGCGAGCTTTCCGAGCGGAAAGGTAAAAACTTAAAGACCACCGCGACGTCCGGGTATTTTTGGACAATCTTCTCCAGGTACGGATCGAATTTTTTACAGTACGGGCAGTTGTAGTCGGTAAATACCACCAGGGTGAGCTTTGGGTTTTTCGCGCCGATGCGCGGGGAGTTCGGATCGTTAAACAGGAAATCAGCGATCGTTTTTTGCGCACGCTGCTCCTGGTCCGGCGTCAGCGGCTGGGCCGCGAACACCTGAACCGGGGCCAGCAGAAGCAGAAGCGTAATAAGGAGTTTTTTCATAATACGGTTAGCCTTTTGCGTTGTTCAGGGTGGTGGCCAGGGTGCGCTTGTCCAGCAGCGGCGAGAGGATTTCGCCATCAGGCAGGCCGGGGCCATAAACCGCGTTAAACGGAATGGCGTAGCGGTTTCGCTTCGCCAGAAAGTCCGCAATAAACGCGGACGGCTGGCTCCAGTCTCCGCGCAGGGCCACCACGTCCGGCTGGCGCAGGGCGGCAATAACGTCCGGCTGATTCAGTACCCGATGCTCGTTCACCTTACAGGTCACGCACCAGTCGGCAGAGATATCCACAAACACCCGTTTTCCCTGCGCCAGCGCCTGCCCGATGGCTTCCTCGCTGAGCGGCTGCCACGGGATGGCCTGCGCGGTATTTTGCTCCGGCGCATCAGGCGGCGCGTTAAGCAGCCCGCGCGCCTGATACCCGCCGAATGCCGACAGCACGACGATCACGAGCCAGAACAGAGGTGAGGATTTTTGCCCCTTCAGCGCGAACAGCGCCAGCGCGACGGCGATCAGCACCAGCATAACGATCTGGCTGACCGCCTCGCCCAGATGCACGCTCAACAATGTTGCCAGCCAGAGGCTGGAGGCCAGCATCATCAGGCCCAGGATAGCTTTGAGCGTGTTCATCCAGCGGCCGGGTTTCGGCAGCAGCAAGGCCGTTTTGGGCACCAGGGCGACAAACAGCCACGGCAGGCTCATGCCCACGCCGAGCATCAGGAAGATGAGCCACAGGGCGTGCAGCGGCGCGCCAAGGGCAAAGGCGACCGCGGTACCGAGGAACGGCGCGGAGCACGGCGTCGCCAGCAGCGTGGCGAACATTCCTTCGCAGAAGCTGCCGCCAATCCCCGCTCCTCCTGCCGTCGCCAGCCGTCCCGTGGCGGCGGAAGGCAGCAGCATCTCAAACACGCCAAACAGGTTCAGCGCAAACAGGAAGGTGACGGCGACCATCAGGCCAATAAACCACGGGTTCTGAAACTGAATGCCCCACCCAAGCGACGCTCCGGCCAGCTTCAGCGCGGTCACCATCCCCGCAAGCAGCATAAAGGAGGTGAGGATCCCGGCGCTGGTAGCCAGAAAGCGCAGCCTGATCGCGTGCCTGTCCGATCCCGCCAGCAGGATGCTGTTAAGCTTCATCCCCATGACCGGCAGCACGCAGGGCATCAGGTTGAGGATCAGCCCGCCCAGCAGCGCAAAGAGCACCATTTTGCCCGTCCCATCAGGCGCGGAGGGCGCTGTCGGCGTCGCGCCAACGGTGAGTGAGGTTTGCTGCGCTTGACCGCCGCTGGTCAGCACAAACGACAGCGCTTTGCCTTCCAGCGAGGCGGGTTTATCGCCCCATTCATCGGTCACGGGTACCGTCACCCGAAGGGTATTGCCGTCGTGTTTAATGACCGGCTCGCCGGGAAGAATGTCGCCCTCCAGCGGGTCAAAGTAGATCCCCGGATTATCCCACTTCCCGTCCGTCGTGCCGGTAATCACCAGCTTGTCGCCAGAGAGCCAGGCGGAGAGATCCGTGGATACGCCAGACGTACCGGGCACGGCGCGCATCGCCTGCTCGAACTGGCTACGGAAGCCCTCATCCACCGGCTGGGTAAAATCGAGATGCAGCGGGTAGTCCGTCAGCAGGCAGACGTTACTGCACGTCGAGAGCGTGAGCGTTCCGTCGAGCGTGTCGCCCTTCACCCCATCGAGCGCGATCGGGATAGTGACCTTATCGTGATAGCCCTGCGTCGTCATGCCGGAGATATCGAAGCGCGACGGGACCGGCCAGGACCAGCTATCCGTCACGCCTTCGGGCCAGCTGATTTTCGGCGCCACGCCCCCCTCGCCCGGCGATCGCCAGTAGGTTTTCCAGCCGGGCTTCAGCTCAACGGTGAGCAGGCCTTTAACGTGCGTTTGCTCCCTCTCCGCCTGAAAGCGGGTGCGGGCGTGATCGTTTTGTGGGGAAACCTGCCAGCCTGTGTCCGCCGCATGGACAATGCCAATGCAGGACAGCCACAGGAAGACGAATCCCCTGAAGAGGTTAACCATGTTTTACTCCGTGAACAGTGAAAATTATCGTGTGAGGACGATGATTTTCATTCACGAAAAACGCAGTTTTTAAGGTGTATTCGGGGAGGCGGCGCCTGAACGGGCTGTTCTGCGGGAGCCAATGCCCGCCCTTGCGTAAACAGCTGCAGCAGCGCGAAGAAGATGATAATGGCCGGCAGCGCGCCGTCGAAGAACAGCGGCTGGGCGCAAAGCAGCGAGTGTGCGCCAAGTTGGCAGGGCGACGGGCCGGGTTGTTCGGTGCTGCTGCTTTGAGCCGGGGCATCTGCGCTCAGAGAAATTTGCGGATCCAGTCCCTGTAAAAAATGGTTGAGCATCACCGCACGCTGCACGAGGCAAAGCGCCATCGCGAGACAGGTGACGATCAAAAGCCATTTTCCGAGGAGCTGACGGTTGCGCATAACATTCCAGAGTGACAAGACGCCCCGATCATAAACGATAGTGATGAATCTACAAGTGTCGGAAGTGTAAGGTTTTGTCTGTCGCCGCTATTCGCCCGTCAGCGCGTCGTAGACGTCCCGCAGCCGCGTGCGGAGAAACAGCACCGCCTTGTGCTTGCGGGATAACAGCGCCTGCTCGCTGGCGCCCGTCTCCTCTGCCAACATTTTAATGCTGTAGCCGTGGAGTTCGGTCTTTTCAAACACCTCCCTCTGCGGCGGCGGCAGTTCAGACAGCGCCTGCCCCAGCTCTTCCCACAGCAGCGTTTTGAGATACTCCTCTTCCGGCGTGTGCGGCACGCCGAACAGGGTTTCGGCCAGCTCGTCCTCCGGGAAACCCTCTTCGTCTTCGCCCGTAAAATAGCCGGAGAGCGAAACCTCGCGCTTTTTACGCGCCCGGTCGGTCATCTCGTTACGCGCCGCGCGGAACAGCCAGGCGGCGACGTTTTCGACCGGCTGCTCCACTTTCATCAGCTGATACGTCACTTCCTGCAAAATGTCGTCGGCATCATCGCGGACGGACGTCCGCCCGCGAATGAAGGCTGTCAGCCGGGCGCGGCAGGCATTGAGCGCCGACATCAGCATGGATCCGCCCGCCTCCCCGGCTTTCATTTCGCTCACTCTGCTTCCGGCGCTTTTGGCGTGGCGTCATCGCGCTTATCGTCACGATGACCATGCCAGCCGCAGTGGCCGCGGCCGTGGCGACCAAACCCTTCGCGTCGCTGCTGAATGAATGCCTCGCGCTGCTCCGGCGTCATGTTCATCCAGCGCTCGTGCATCCGGCGGTGCGCGCCAAACATCCCCGGGCGGAAACCTAACCCGCCAAACAGAATACGGCTCAGCACCAGAATGCCCAGCGCCTGCCAGAATCCAATGGCCTTAACGCCGAGGATGGCCGGAAGCAAGGCGTTCCACAGGGTCATCACCAGCAGGCCGAGCACGATGAAAATCACCGCGCCGATGACTAAGCCCTTGCCCATATGGTGGCGACCAAATCCGCGCCCGTGACCTCTGCCGTGCATTTCAAAATCTCTCATGGTGTTTACCTCATTTACAGTAACTGATTATGGCTTGTGATGAGGTAGACGGATGAGGAAGGGAAATATTGCTGGGGTGAATGAAAAATTTTGCAAGCGCAGCATATTTTACCATGCATACGAATTACAGCCCCAACAAATGCAAGGTCGCACAAAGGAGAAGCAAGGATCCTTTACGAAGCATTAATACACCTTAACCACATGAAATTCATGCATTAATTAAAAATCACATCCGCATAATGCTCCCCATTGCCACAAGAAAAGGCGTGGAAAAGGTGTTCAATTATTCATTCAAATAATTAGCCTAAACATTGAAAACTTACTTTTTAGGTAGTTGACAGGCATAAAAGTCCCTTGCAGTATAGATTGCCCATATAAAACCATAACGTTAGTTTAATAAAAACACTTAAGAAAAACCTTCAAATCCTCGAGTCTCCTGAGGTAAACACAGTTATTTCACTTAAGTCTTAACAGCATACAAAGGATGTAATATGTTTATAAAATCATTAGAAATTGAAAACTTCAAAGGCTATCACGGCAAGCACAAAATAGACTTTAATATTCCCGACATGAACACAGATGGCAGTGGATTAAATATATTTGTTGGAGAAAACAACTCGGGGAAATCAACCATATTTGAGGCTCTTGACTTTATTAAAGACAGCACTAAAAAAGAACCCAGATCACTTTTAAACAAATCGAATCCTCACGTAACCTTAACATCTTTTTCAGTTGAAGTTTCATATACTGGGAATGTTAGCGGATGTGTAAATGCCCATATACAACCTAACAAAGTTCGTTCCTTTACAAATTTTATCCATTTAAATGGTAATGGCGAGTATTTTAAGGTGAAAAGATCATGGGATGAAAACGCCCCTGAAGACATAAAAAAAATAAATTTTTGGGATAGCACAAACAATGTATATACAAATACATCTGGAATTGACGCACCCTTTAAAAAGTTTTATGACAACAATTTCATATGGGCTGATACAAATCCAAGTGATGAGTCTAAGTTTGGTGCATCAACAATTTGTGGTTCTCTTTTAAAAGAAATAGCACTTGGACATGTTAACACACCAGAGTATAAACTTTTTCAGCAAAGCTATCATGGACTGTTCAACAATTCTTCGTCACAATTAAGAACAAAAATCGCTCAGGTTGAAGCCTCAATACAAAGCATTTTTTCATCACAATTTGGCCCAGCCAATATTTCTTTCGTATTTGATGAATTGCAAATTGAAAACTTTTTCAAAACTGCAAGTATTATAATTGATGATGGTGTTGCAGTTCCTATGGGTGAAAAAGGGCATGGGATGCAGAGAGCTGTTGCATTGTCCCTTCTTCAGGTTTATGCAAACCTGATGTCGAATGTTCTCAATGCTCCGGTGTCTAAGCCATTTTATCTTTTCATAGATGAGCCAGAAATATGTTTACATCCTTCTGGTCAAAAAAAACTTCTTGATGCCTTAATGTTAATATCGAGAACGAAGCAAGTATTTGTAACAACACATTCTCCTTTCATATTATCATCACCTCTTCTAAAAAATACCGGTTTATTTATCTTTAAAAAAATAAATAATAGAAATAGCATCTCAACTGCAACGACTTCTCCTATGTTTCCATGGAGCCCATCTTGGGGTGAAATTAGTTATAGAGCATATGACTTGCCTACAGTTGATTTACATAATGAATTATATGGTTATCTGCAAGAAAAAAATGGCCTTGCTAATATTGGTAGTGTAGATCAGTGGTTACTCTCAAAAGGCCTAGCGTATTCTAAGCAATGGATTCAAGAAAAAAACGGAATTCCGCAGCAACCCAGAAGTACAACATTACAGTCTTTTATAAGAAACCACATTCATCATCCAGAGAATGTTACCATGCAGTCTAATAGATATACTTTAGCAGAACTTAAACAATCAATTGATGAAATGGTTAACTTCATATAAGACCTTAATAATATTAAAGAGGAGTGAGCTAAAATCAGATATAGTATTAGACATAATCGGCTCACTTCTTTCTAAGCTCTTAAACTTCTGCGTTCTATGCGTATTACAACTGGAGGTTTTGTGTTATATATCACCAACCAAGATCAATTTCATAAGAACTTTAGCAACTTTAAAATTAGTAAAGAAAATAAGGTGACTGGAAGGTTTTTAATTTTAAAAAACGAAAAAGAAAAAGGGATATATTTTTGCGACATTGCTATAGTCACCAAATACAACATCGATTATTACAATGATTTTACGCGTGTTTTTTTAAACGACGAAACGCTATTAGACATAAAAAATAATTATCATAAATTACTAAATATAAAACTCACAAGGGAAAACAAATCATCCATATTCACTCAAGTTATTTCGGATGAGTCATATTACAAACTCGCAGCTAACTACAATAAGGCATACGCGAAAAGATTATTAACTCAATTATTTGATTTGGGTGTAATGGAAAAAAAAGGGATCTTTAACCATGCCAGCAATTCCGCTAAGAACATGTTGTTATTACACAACAGGAGTAGATACGCCTTTGCTAAAGGCGTTAATTTTCTTTTTTCAGAAAACAAAAAGGAATATGTAAAAAAAACTTCTCTTGATGATTTGGTGATTGACCTGCCAAGTATCGAAGATAACAAAAAAATCAAGCTTAAGTTTATGCATGAAATAATTGAGAGAATGCCAGTGAATATATTCATTGGTAAAAACGGCTCAGGGAAAAGTTACAGCATCGAAAAAATAATCGAATGCTATCTGAGAGGAAAAAACCAAGAACTCTCTGATAACATCAATAAAATAATAATGATCTCTAACACGGTTAATGATAACTATCCTTCCACATATAAAGCCTTACAAAGGCTTAGAAATATTAAACATGATTACTACGATGATGATTATGAATATTTTTCAACTTTGCGAACCAAAAAATTCAATATAAGTGAAGGTGTTGAATCGTTTGATTTAACCAGCCTTATTAATGAAATGATAAAGCGAGAAGTTACAGAGGAACTTCCTTTTAGCACTCTTAAAATCTTAGATGATGCAATTACGAAAAATATAAACTGCTCAATTGTTGGTCTTGATGGTGATTTATCATCCTTTATATCACTTAATGAATTATCAAGCATAATTAAACATCAACGAAAAATAAATGAGGATTACGAACCTATTGTTTCAAGCGTTTTTTTAGTACGAGATGGAAAAAAGATTAAATTAAGCTCCGGTCAAGACAACTTTATATTAATAATATCCTGTATTTTAAGTTCCATTCAAAATAATAGCCTTATATTTATCGATGAATTAGAAAACTTCCTGCATCCTAATTTCATCTCACAGGCAATTAAAATATTAACGCAATGTTTATTAGAAACAAACTCAATTTGCATAATAGCAACGCATTCTTTACATTTAGCACGAGAAATACCCCGCACAGGCGTAAATATCTTTGAAAACATAAACAACAAAAACAAAATAGTTGTATACAACCCTGAAATTGAAAGTTATTCTTGTAACTTACAAATCATAAGCAATTATATATTTAACACGAAAGAAGAAAGCAGTCTTTTCGATTCAACTTTACGAAAGGTAGCCAAGAAATACAAAAATAAAAAAGAGTTAATGAATTCCTTGGACAACATATTAAATCGCGAGATACTTTTATCAATTGCGGACAGATTAAATGAAAATTAAACCCCCAACTGAGGTAGTCTTACTAAATGGAATCACAATTAGAAATTTATTGGAAAGTGTTAAAAATAACAGAAGAGGCCGTTTAAAAAGCTTTCTAAATGATGCTAATAACTGGCAGGAGTTTATATCGGATAATGAAAGATTAATTTCTGAATTCGAACAATCGCATGATTATTCGGCAAGCGTTACAAATTACTCAATGATTAAAAAACCCTTAATCACCCTGTATAATTCAAGCAAGAAATACGTTGAATGTAAATACATTGCAGTAATGCGAGATTCTTACAAAAATATTAAATGCCCCTATTGTGGACAAGGCGTCTGCTCAACATTAGATCATTACTTTGATAAAGATACCTTTTGTGAGTTAAGCCTTAATGTTTGGAATTTAGTACCTTCTTGCGGAGATTGCAACTTCAAAAAACTCAACAAGAGAATAAACTCATCAACAGAGAGATTTCTTCACCCATTTTTCGATGAGCATTTTAAAAATGGTTTAGAGATGGAACTTTATTTTGTAAAAATAGAGTTATTTTCAAATTCCAATGCTTATATTTTAAATCTACAAGCCCATCCTGACTTAGATGACAATATTAAAAGCGTTGTAAACTGGCATGTGCGTAAAATGGAAATGGGAATTAGAAATGGGTTAATTATAAGAGAGGATTTTTCGTATTGGGTTAATAAAGTCCGAAAAAGAATCACAAGGTTAAATAACGAGCATTCCGTATTGTCTTTTTTGAGAGAGGAATATGAAGATGAAAATAAATTTTCGTGGCGTGGAGTCGTCCTGAATTCCATCATATCAAACAACGAAAATTTCATGGCGACTTACTCAATAATTACAGACTTAAATTATTTAACCTCCCCTGCATAGCGAGCTACTCTATCATGATATATGATGAAATAAGATTATTATTTCCTTGCTATGTGATTTTGGCTGGTCAGTTATGGCTAACATTCAAAGGCTCCCTGCGGAGCCTCCTTTACACAATCAAGCCTACACCGGCAAACTAAAACTCGAGATACTCCGTGAAAGCTGCTGCGCCTGCTCTTCCAGCGAGGCCGCGGCCGCGGCGGACTGCTGCACCAGCGCGGCGTTCTGCTGGGTCACGCCATCCATCTCGGTCACCGCCTGCCCGACCTGGCTGATCCCGCGGCTCTGCTCTTCAGAGGCGACGGAGATCTGCTCCATCAGCGTATTCACTTTGTTCACCGATGAAATAATCGAGTCAATCACCTCGCCCGAGCGGCTAACCAGCTCCGCACCGTTTTTCACGCTGGAAACCGACTGGGCAATCAGGCTCTCGATGTCCTTAGCCGCCACCGCGCTTTTCTGCGCCAGGGTGCGTACCTCGCTGGCCACGACCGCAAAGCCGCGTCCTTGCGTACCGGCGCGTGCGGCTTCAACCGCCGCGTTCAGCGCCAGGATGTTGGTCTGGAAGGCGATGCTGTTAATTACGCTGGTAATGTCTTCGATGCGCTTCGAGTTCGCTGCGATGGTATTCATCGTGTCGATGACTTCGCGGGTCACCGCTTCGCCGGTGTGGGCATTTTTCACCGCGTCCTGTACCAGTTTACCGGCCTGGTAAACGTTGTCGGTATTGTTTGCCACCGTCGCGCTCAGCTCTTCCATGCTGGCCGCCGTCTGGGTTAACGCGGAAGCCTGCTGCTCGGTACGTGACGCCAGGTCGATATTCCCGGAGGCAATCTCCTGGGCCGCGTGCGTTACGGTATGGCTCGCGTCGCGCACCTGGGCGATGGTCTCAAGCAGTGCCTGACGCATCTGTTCCATCGAGCTCATGAGATGATCGATTTCGTTATGTGCGCTCCCCTTTACCGGCACCGGTATGTCCAGCTTGCCTGCCGCAATCTGGCTGCAGTGCTCGCGCGCCAGGTTTACCGGCGCAAAGACAAAGCGCTTCATCAGCAGGCTGACGGCGACAATCACCACCACAAACAGGCTGGCGATAGCGGCAATGATCGCCAGGCCGGAGACGAAATTGCTGCTCGCATCTTCGTTCAGGCTTTTGGCGTATTTCTGGTGGACGGAAAGGACCTGGTCGAGAACGATCTCGTACTGACGGTCAAGGCGGGAGACTTCCGGGATCAGCGCGTTAAATTTGGCCACATCGTGCGCCTCGGCGGCATCGATCAGCGGCGCCAGTCCCTGGTTGCGGTAGTTTTGCCAGGCATCCTGATAGGCAGTCACCAGCGACGCTTCATCCGTCAGACGCGGCGAAGCCATAAAGGCCGCAAAGGCGTGGTCCGCTTTGGTCAGCGCCTCTTTCACGGCGGTTAGCTTTGCAGCCCCGTCCGCCGAGTTGCCCGCTTCCACCATCTTCACATACTCCATCACCCGCACGCGCAGCGTACGGCTATGGTTGATAGGGTCAATAATGGACAGCACAACCTGGATCTCTTTGTTGACGTTATCCAGGGAATTATTACTTTTAATGATGAGGCCCACGCTGGTCACAGTGCTGACAACAAAGAAGAAAAGCAGTGAGAACAGGACGATCAGGGACGACTTTTTCAACGACATAAACCAATACCTCAAGGAAAATTATTCCTTTTGGTTATCGGCCATTCCAAAACTTAAATTAATTAAAGTTATTGAAGTATCAAGTCGGGCTATTTCGCTGACTTATAGCGTCGCTGCAGGGTAGCATCCAGCTTCCGCTGCAGCGGTTCCGGGGTCTCGCCCTCAATCAATTTGCTAATCAAATCAAAGCAGTGCCACGCCAGCTGACGGTTATCCTGGCGAATGGTATCCACGGGGATCGTCAGCGAATCGTAGAGATAGTGATCGTCAAAACTGGCTAACCTGATGTCACTTTGCAACAGGTTATGTTGGCCCATATAGCGCAGCACCCCTTCCAGCAGCCCGCAGGCGGCGGCGAACAGCGCTTTCGGCGGACGACCCAGACGGGCGCAGAGTTCAGCAAACATCTCGTACCCGGAGCTCGGGTGATAGTTGCCGTGAATGATCCACTCGGGGCGCAGTTCCACACCGGCATTACGCAGCCCTTGCTTAAACCCTTCCAGACGGTCGCGCGTCGGGGATAGACGGGGCTGGCCGCCGAGGAAGTAGAACTCATCAGGATGCTGGCGCGCAATGTCGGCCACCAGTTCCGCCGTTGGAGTAATGGAATCAGTGATGACCAGCGGCAGCGCGCTGTCGTTGATGTGGCGGTCAAACAGGACAACGGGCAGCTGCTCGCTCAGCTTGTGGTAGTCCGCATCGTTAAGCATGCTGGAGGCCACAATCAGCCCGTCCACCTGACGCGCCACCATGTTGTTCACCACCACCGTCTCCTGCCCCGGGTTCTCATCGCTACAGGAGATCAGCAGCTGAACGCCCGCCTCGCGGCACAGCGTTTCCAGCTCGTGAGAAAAGACGGCAAAACCGTAGTTGGTGATCTCAGGAACCACCAGACCAACGGTGTGGCTGCGGTTATCGCGCAGCGACCGGGCGTGAATGCTGGGCTGATAGTGGTGCTCTTTTGCAATCGCCAGCACGCGCTCGCGCGTCTCTTCCGCCACGCGAAGCTCTTTGCTGCGCCCGTTCAGGACCAGGCTGGCGGTAGCTTTTGACACACCCGCCAGCTCCGCGATGTCTTTAATGGTGACGCGTTTTGTTTTTCTCACAACGACTTAGATCCGGCTGCCAAAACCCTCATTCTATCATGCAGGCGCGCAGCGACCAGTAGCGTAATGTGATATCGGACGCACCTTCGAATCGCACCCGGGCCGGATGGTCAGGAAAATAGCGGCTACTCATCACCCCTTCACCGTGATTGATGAAAATTTCAACGCTGGAGCGGTCGCACAGAACGCGCAAATGAGTGACGTCGCCCTGCCAGTAGCGGCTCAACGTTTCACCGGTTTTCAGGCTCGCGCGTTCAAGCCGTATGCCCTGCTCATCGACCGTGAGACGCAGCGCGCCGCCAAAATCGACATTCACCTGCGATACGTTCAGCTCAAACTCCAGGCGCGTCGCGTCCAGGCCTGGCGCTTCGCTGGCGCGCCCCTGCCAGCGCTGCTCATCTTCGCGCAGCGCCGCCAGCTCGCGCGCCGGGGTCTGCCAGAGCCTGCCGTCGCGATAGCGTAATTCACGCGGGCAGGTCATCTGGTGCATCCAGCCGTGCGCCCGGGTTGGCTGAAGCATCTCTTCCCCGTCCGGTACGCCCATCCAGCCGATCAGAATGCGTCGCCCGTCTTCCGCCAGCGTCGTTTGCGGAGCGTAAAACTCAAAGCCCGCGTCCAGCTCGTGCAGATCGCCGTGGTCAAATGCGGCGTTTGCATAGTCAAACGCCCCGCTCATCCAGGTGGCCGGATAGGTGTTGAGGTAGCGATGCGGCTCGCGCGCCAGCCCCTGCGGGCAGCAGATCAGAACGTGCGTTCCGTCGAGCGCGAACAGGTCCGGACACTCCCACATATACCCCGCATCCGTCAGGCCGTTGACCCCGTGACCGGCGATTTCCCCGCACGACGTCCAGGCGTGCAGATCGGCTGATTTAAACAGCAGCACCTTGCCGCGCTTTTGCACATCCTGCGCGCCGAGCACCATGTACCACATCCCGTCGTGCTGCCACACCTTCGGGTCGCGCACGTGGCCGGTGTAGCCTTCCGGCAGCGCCAGCACCGGCCCCAGCTTCTTAAAGGTCCCGTCCGGCTGTTCCACGGCGAGGCACTGCCAGGCCGTGCGGCTGCCGTCATCAAACTTGACGTTGCCGGTGTAGCACAGGGTCAGGACGTCCTGGTTATCCACGGCGCTACCGGAGTAGCAGCCGTTGCGGTCATACGCTTCGTCGGGCATCAGCGCCAGCGGCTCGTGCTGCCAGTGCACCAGGTCCGCAGAGCTCCAGTGCCCCCAGCATTTAAACCGATGCTCGCAGTCCAGCGGGTTCCACTGATAGAACAGGTGGTAGCGGCCGGCAAACCAGATAAACCCGTTGGGATCGTTCATCAGCCCCGTCGCCGGCGCGGGGTGCCACTGCGGATAGTGGCTATCCGCCAGCGCCCGCGGCTGGCCTTTCATAACGGCCTGCAGGATCGCAGGCCAGCGGGAAGGTAACGTCATTATTCAGAGTCCGTTTTATATTTCAGCAGCAGTGAGACGGTAAATGCCACGCCGAAGGCAATCACCATACCGATAATATAGTTGAGCAGCGAGCTGGCCTGCACGATGGCCATGCCCGGAATAGCGGTTAACCCAACGGCGGTCATGTAGACATGGACTGAGACCACCCAGGCCCCGCCCACCGCGCCGCCAATCAGCGCGGCGATAAACGGCTTAACGAAGCGCAGGTTGATACCAAAAATGGCCGCTTCGGTGATGCCCAGCATCGCAGAAAACGCCGACGGTAAGGTAATGGCTTTGATTTTGGCATCTTTGGTTTTGAACCACACCGCCAGACAGGCGCCGCCCTGCGCCACGTTCGCCATGGCCCAGATAGGCAGCAGGAAGTTCACGCCAATCGACGGGTTACCCAGCAGCCCTGCTTCGATCGCGTGAAAGCTGTGGTGAATACCGGTGATCACAATCACCGAGTAAAGCCCGCCGAACAGCAGCCCGGCCAGCCAGCCCGCGTGGGCGATCAGCGTGCTCAGAACGAAGGAGATGCCATCCCCTAAGGCGCGCCCCGCCGGGCCGATAATCAGCAAGGCGATAAAGCCGGAGATAACGACGGTGAGGAACGGCGTCAGGATCAGGTCTAACGCGTCCGGGATCGCGCGGCGCAGGTTTTTCTCCACGATGCTCATGAACCAGACGGCCAGCAGCACCGGGAATACCGTGCCCTGATAGCCAATCATCGCGATCTCAAGGCCGAAGAAGTTCATGGTGTGGAAGCCGGAGGCCACGCCCCAGGCGTTGGTCAGCGCCGGGTGCGTCAGAATGCCGCCCAGCGTCGCGCCGAGATACGGGTTGCCGCCAAATTCCCGCGCGGCGGTAAAACCGATCAGAATAGGCAGAATGATAAACGCCGCGGAGCTGCACATGTCCAGCATGATGTAGATGGCGTTATCCGCATTGACCCAGCCGTAGGTTTTCACCATGCCGAGCAGGCCCATCAGCAGGCCGGATGCCACAATCGCGGGAATGATCGGGACAAAGATATTGGAGAGCAGACGGGCAATGCGCTGGAACGGGTTCAGCTTGCGCGCCGCCAGGTCCGCGGCCTCAGATTTACTGGACTCGCTAATCCCCGCCGCCTGAATAAACGCGGCGTATACCTTGTTGACCACGCCCGTGCCAAAAATCACCTGCATCTGCCCGGCGTTACGAAAACAGCCTTTTACGCCGTCGACCTTGCCGATCGCCTGCTGATCGGCAAGCGCGTCATCAACCAGCACCAGACGAAGACGCGTTGCGCAGTGCGCCGCGCTGGCGATATTTTCCTTGCCACCGAGCAGCGGAATAAGCTCGCGGGCGATTTGATTAAAATCCATAGATACCTCTGCCTGACTTCTTTTTTATGATGTGCGAAACGCTCCCGCCAGGCGGGAGCGTGATGGGTTAAAACCAGGTTTCCATCTGGACCCCAAAGTTCCATTCCCCGCCGGCGTTGAAGCCGCTGCTGCCAAAGGCATCATCGCTGGCGTAATGATCCAGTTTGCTGCTCCAGTCCATCCAGGTGGCAAACAGACGAAGCTCCGGACGGCTGAAGAAATCGCCGATTTTGCTCGCTTTTAACGTCGGCGCAAAGGTCAGCTTGTAGAAACTGCCGTTAACGGCGTTGCGGTCCTTATAGCCTTCCGGACTTAAATCCATGTACTGATAGCTTCCCTCAAACGCCAGGGCGAAGTTCTGCGTCACCTCTTTAATCAGGCGGGTGTTGAGCGTCACCCACTCATAGCTGTCGCCCTTCACGTAGCGATCTTTACTGCTCTGCGCCAGGACGGCGGGCGCAACGCTCCAGCCTCCGCCGATTGGCGTGACACCGTAACTTGCGAAGCGCCAGGTATCCGCCTCAGGCAGCAGCGCGCCGTCGGAGCCGATGCTTTTCACTTCCGCACCCAGCCCGTGACCGTACAGCAGCGCCGTTTTGGCGGTCCCTTCACGCAGGCCGTAGAAGCTTTCGTTGTGCAACCCGACCAGCGCATGAACGCCGGTGTTGGCGGCATCGGTTTTAATGAGATCGCCGTTGGTGTCTTTACGGTCGTCGTTATCTTTCGCCCGCAGGCCGCTCACCATCAGCTGGAACGGTCCGGCGAAGTGGTTCATGGTGAGGATATAGTTCTGCACGTTATTGTCGGTCTGCTCCACGCTGCCGAAGTTGCGGCCGTAGATGGAGAAGTTGCTGCGCAGCGAATCGTTCCATTTCACGTCGTAGACGCCGCCGCCGGTACCGGCGAGGAACACCACGTCGGAATCCAGCCAGTGAATGTCAAAGTTGTCGCGGTCAAAGCGTTTACCCGCCCAGAAGGTGCTGCCCTTCAGCGCGCCGGTAAAATCAGGCAGATTGCCCAGCTCCGCGAAGGCCTGGCGAATATTGAGATCGCTGGTATCGGCTGACCAGTCGTTATAGGTTCTCTGCCCGTCGGCCAGCATCGCTTTGAAGCGCGTAGTGGCCCCGTTGTCCAGGGTTTGCTTGTGCTCCAGGTTCAGCTCAACGTAGGTGTCGGCTTCGTTACCCAGACGCCCTACCGCACCGCCGGTTTCACCGGCCGGGGTCAGATAAGGACCGCTTTTGCTGCTGGAGGCCGCATCGTTCATCAGCAGGCCCGAACGGGCGTAGCCGTGGAACTCAAACCCGCTGCTTTGATCCGCCTTCTTCTCCAGCGCGGTGGTACGCTGCGCCACCGCCTGGGCTGTCGTTTGCGTCTGCTGCTGGGCGGCAACCAGCTGCTGCGTTTTTTGTTCCGCATCCGTGGCGCGCTTCTCAGCCACCTGCGCACGCGTTTCCGCCGCCTGGAGTCGCTGCTCCATCGCGGCAAGACGCGCTTCGATACTTGTCATATCCGTTTGGGCAAAAACAGAGGTACTTCCGGCCAGCATGCCTATCATCACGGCAAGTCTGCGTTTTTTATACATTTTGTCGCATCCCTAAAAGAAGTCATTAAACGTGCTAAATTGCTAAACCGGTTTAGGTTGCTGATACTAAACCTCTGAATTTTGGATCGGCAATCTTTTTTGCTAAACCGTTTTAGTAAGTGTGATCGAGGCGACAATTCAGGCCGCCGGATGGCGGCCTGTGAAGGAAGGAATTACAGATCGTGCTGCCAGGGCAATGCGGTCATCGCCCCTTTGGCGGTAGTGGCTAACGCGCCGCAGCGCTGGGCTAAGGCGATGACGGGCGTCAGGTCCTGCCCGGCGGCCAGGCCGTAGAGCAGTCCGGCGACGAAGGCATCGCCCGCGCCGGTCGTATCGACGCACTGAACGGGAGTTGCCGGATAGTGCTTAACGGTGCCGTCATGCCAGGCGATGACGCCCTCTTTACCCTGAGTAACCAGCACCAGACGCGCCGGGCAGCGCGCCATCAGCGCGTTCAGACCGACGCTTACCGGCACATCTCCGGTTAAGAACGCCAGCTCTTCGACAGAGAGTTTCACCACGTCTGCGCTCTGCAGGGCCTGCTCCAGGCAGCGGCGCAGCGCGTTCTCATCCGGCCAGAGGTCCGGGCGAATATTGGGGTCGAAGCTGACGTAGCCGCCCGCCTCGCGAATGGCGGCCATCGCCTCAAACGTCGCGGAACGGCTCGGCTCTGCGCTTAACGCGATGGAACAGACGTGCAGCCACTCCCCGGCGCTGAACGTCGGCAGATCGGCAGGTTCCAGAAACAGATCGGCGCTCGGGCGCACCATAAAGGTAAACGAGCGTTCGCCGTGGTCATCCAGATCGACCACCACTGTTGAGGTGCGGTGCGCCGGATCAAGGCGCATAGACTTCACGTCGACCCGCTCGTCGGCTAATGTCTTAGACATAAAACGTCCGAAAGGATCGTCGCCAACCCTGCCGATAAAGGCGCTCTGGCCGCCCAGCCGGGCAATGCCGACCGCGACGTTTGCCGGTGCGCCGCCGGGACACTGCAGTAATCTGCCTTCTCCATCAGGCAGCAAATCCACTACCGCATCGCCAAGTACCCAGATTTTTTTCATGTAACCCTCTTAGCTAAACCATATTAAACCGATTTAGCTATTTAAGCACAGGCAGGGCGAAGGGGAAATAACGCGGAAGGAAAATTGGCTAACGCACCAGATGCGGCCAGTGAATATCACCGACGCCATTAATCTGCGGACGGGCGAACAGAAAGCCCTGGAAACGACGGATACCGGCAGACTCGAGCCAGCACCACTCCTCTATCTTCTCGATCCCTTCGGCCACCAGGGTAATTTCGAGATCGGAGCAACAGCTGACGATGGAGCGCACAATCGCCTGCTTCGGGCCGCTGAGGTGGATATCGCTCACTATCTCCCGGTCAATCTTAATTTTATCCGGCTGGAAGCGGGTCAGCAGCGAAAGACCGGCATAGCCGGAACCAAAATCATCGATCGCCAGGCCAACGCCCTCGCCGCGAAGCTGCTTGATGGCGCTGTTAAACTGGTTGAAGCCGGAGATCATCTCGTTTTCGGTGACTTCAATCACCACCTGCTCCGGCTGAAGACCATGTTTTTTAATCTGATCGACCAGAAATTCCACTGCGCCGGGGACATTCACCAGCGACATCGGCAGCAGATTGACCGCAATTTTATGGCTGCCAATCCCCAGCTTTTCCGCCAGCGCAAAGGCATACGCTTTCGTCTGGAGATCGACTTCGTAGAGTTTGTCCGGGTCGAGGGTGCTGAAGAAATGCTCCGGGCTGCCGCCGTCGTTGCCGCGGATGAGGGCTTCCAGCGAGCTGATCTTCCCTTCCGAGGGCTCAACGATGGGCTGGAGCGCAAACTGGCAGGTTTGGTTGGCCATCAGTCCCAGGCGTTCGCCAAAGGGTAACGCCTCGGGTGACAGCGTCCATTTTTCAGGAACATAGCGCGCGCCCGACGGGGCCGGACGTTTGCCCATAATAAACGTCTGAATAAATTTGAATACCCGATCGTCGGAGGTGAGATAGCTGTCCAGCTTGCTGTAGTGCAGGACCGACTGCAGCACCTCTTTCGGCGACTGCGTTTGCAGATCGAACAGCAGCATCCCGACGTTTTCGAAGCGTCTGCGCGGGCCGTAATCCCGCATCAGTTCAACCACCCCACTGTGCCGCTTATCATCACGGATTTTATGGAACAGGTTAACCACGCTCTCTTCCGACCCTTCCAGGATTTGCAGAACGTCGCTCCCTTTCGCAAGGAGTACACCGGTAATGTTCAGCTTTGCGTTACGGCCTCTGGCGCGCTCCACCAGCTCCCGCAGCTCGGTGGAGGGGCGGGATAAATTCAACTGGCTTCGGTAAATCAGAGTCGTCAGCACAAAAATAGGTTCCAATGAGAAAGAGCGGTGCCTTAAAGCTATTATTTAACATACTTAATCAATGCGACCTAACATATTCACACCACAGTGGAAGGTTACTTTTCCGCGTCCCCGATCCGGCTGTTAATCTTCTCCTGCATATAGTCGTAGAACGGGTTTGAGGTGACCCGCATCAGCGCCTCTTTTCCGACGCTCAATACGGAGGTTTCGCCCCAAAGCGCAATTGTCCCCAGGCTGATGCCGTAGCGGTTTTTCACCCCAGGCTCACGGCCATAGAGATCGTCATCCGGCGGGAACGGCACGGCAACGTGCGACAGCGAATAGACATCCTGCGGCCAGGCCTGCGCGAGCGGCACCACCGTCTCCCGGGTGCTGCCGGCCGGGGTAATTTTCGCTACCGTCGAGAAGCTGTGTGCGTCCGCATTAGTAATAATCGTGACACCGTAACGTCTCTGCGCAACCGGCAGCAGCGCCGAGGTGGCCGTCCAGGACGACAGTTTGAACAGCGGGCGGAAGCTCGCCGCCTGGTTGATGTCAAACACCACCAGCTCGCTGCCGTTTGCCGGAAGCTGGTCAAACAGGCCGGTCACCACCGCGCGGGTGCTGACCGTGGAATCCATCACCGACTGGAACGCCAGCACCGGCGGCAGCTGTGTCAGCCGCTGCTCCCGCGCCGCGCGGCCAATTTGCTCCTGCAGGGCCTTCGTCAGCAGCCACGACTGGCGCGCGGCGTTCACCGGGAACGAGTTATATTTATACGGGTTATATTCCGGCGCGATATTCAGCCACGCCGCTTTAGCAAAGGCTGGCAGCAGCGCCGGTAGCCCGGCGAAACCGGCAAAGCGCGCAAAGGCCGTCACGCCGAGCATCGGTGAGAGCAGTATCACCTGCTGCGGTCGACGCAGCGCAGGCGCGTCCAGCGCATCGAGGGTATATTTCATCGCCAGCGCCCCGCCGTTGGAGTAGCCCACCAGATGCAGCGGCACAGCCTCACCCGCCAGACGCGTGGCTTCCCGCACCGCAAGACGCGTCGCCGCCAGCCACATCTCCCAGTCAACGTCCGTCAGCGCGCCGGGCGCGGTGCCGTGCCCGGGCAGCCGCGGGACCACCGCGACAAAACCGCGTTGCTGATAGTTCACCGCAAGGCGCCTGACGCTGTAAGGCGAGTCCGTCAAACCGTGCAGCAGCACTACCGCGCCGCGCGGCTTTCCGGCAGGCATCAGCACAAACGAACGGTTGGCATCGGGAGCAAACTGACCGGGCCACACCAGGCTCTGGCGATAATAGCGGTTTAGCGGCGTACGTTCCTCGCCCTCTGTTTTCGCCGTCACCGCGCGATCGAGATCGGCGAAAATGGCGTTTTCCCGGGCGATATACCCGGCAAAATTGGCGTTATCCATCTCGCGCACGGACATCTCGTCGGCCCGCCAGGTATGCCAGAGGTGCAGTTCCGGTCCCTGCTGCGAGAGATAGACCCTAACCGCCAGCAGGACGAGCAGGACTATCCCTACGACCACCCCTATTTTCTTTGCAAGCGTCATCAGGCGCACGCTGACTCGCCAGGGCAGATTTGCCATGCCGGAATCCCTTTTATATTCACAGTACATCTATCTTATCAAAAATGTGAACGGACTGACGTATTCACCAAATTCATACCTGCCGCGTCAGACAGTGCACCAAAAGTGAACTACGCTGCACAAATGTTGATCATTGGTTAAACAATTATTGCATGAAGTTTACCGCACAGCGGGTTTTACCCGCCCTGTGAACATGGCACGCGTCATGCATTGTTAACCAGGTAACACAAACTCAGCCATTGACAGCCTGTTAACAGCGAGGCGGTATGACGACGAAACCTGAGATGTTAAGCCGTATCGAAGCGACGTTCAGCCAGCTCACGCCCAGCGAAAAGCGGGTCGGGAGCTGGCTGCTAGCGCACGCCGCGCAAATCCCGTTTGAAACGGCTGAGAGCGTGGGTCAGGCAAGCGGGACCAGCGGAATTACCGTTGGACGCTTCCTGCGCAAGCTGGGGTATCGCAACCTGGAAGATGCAAAAAAAAGCCTGCGCGATCCGTATCAGCCCTGGGGCATGAACGAGCGGCTGGACTCCTGGCAGCAGCAGCGCCCCCTTTCCAGCCGCCTTCAGCATGCCCTGTCGCTGGAAGTGGATGCCATCACGCAGGTGTATCAGCTGGCGCAAACGGACGCCTTCCGTCAGGTGGTGCACAACCTCGCCCACGCGGACGCGGTTTTTGTGCTGGGGATCCAGTCCACGCGCGGGATTGCCAACGCCTTCTTCAGCCACCTTGAGTACCTCCGCCCGCGCGTGAGCTATTCGGAGGGGGCTTCCGGCAGCTGGGTAGAATCCCTGAACTCGGGGTTTTCGCACCCGTACGTTGTGCTGACCGATACGCGCACCTACTCCTCGATGGCCCGCCAGTACTGCCGCTTCGCCAGCGAGAAAGGCATTCCGCTGGCCTTAATCACCGACATCTGGTGCCCGTGGGCGCGGGATTACCCGATTGATTTACTGCAGGTGAAAACCGATACCGGTCATTTCTGGGATTCACTTGCCCCCGTGAGCTGCCTGTTCAACCTGCTGCTGTCGGGCGTGGCGGAAGCGCTGGGTAACGCCCTCCCGGCGCGTCTGGCGGTAAACCGACAATTACAACAAGAGTTTGGTCAATTCGAACGCTAAAGGAGCGGAGCTATGCCCGAAGAGAGTGAACTGATTGATGTAGCGAAGACGTTCCCCACGCTGCATATCGATCTGAAGTACGCCACCGCCGACAACATCACCGGCCGCCCGATCTATCAGGAGGCGCTGTGCCTGCTGCATACCGACGCGGCCACCGCGCTGGCAAAAGCCATCAGCATTGCCTCGCTGGCCGGGCTAAAGCTGGTGGTCTACGACGCCTATCGGCCGCAGCAGGCGCAGGCTCAGCTGTGGGATGCCTGCCCGAACCCGGAATACGTGGTCGACGTGGCGATTGGCTCCAATCACAGCCGCGGTACGGCCATCGACGTCACCCTGATGGATGAACATAACGCCGTGCTGGATATGGGGGCCGGTTTTGACGAAATGCATGACCGATCGCATTCGTATCACCCCTCCGTGCCGCCGCACGCCCAGCGCAACCGTCTGCTGTTGAACGCCATCATGTTCGGCGGCGGTTTTGTCGGTATCAGCAGCGAATGGTGGCACTTCGAACTGCCGAACGCCGCCAGCTATCCGCTGCTTGACGACCGTTTTGCCTGTTTTCCCCTGACGCACACCTCTCTTTAAACCTGGAGCACTGCAATGAAAACATCGCTTCTCTCGACCGTAATTGCCGCCACGCTGGCCCTGAGCGCCCCGCTGGCGCTGGCTGCCGTCCCGAAAGACATGCTGGCGATCGGCAAAGCCGCCGACCCGCAAACGCTCGATCCTGCCATCACCATTGATAACAACGACTGGACCGTGACCTATCCGTCCTACCAGCGTCTGGTCAAATACAAGCCGGGCTCGACCGAGGTGGAAGGCGATCTGTCGACGGGCTGGAAGGCGTCCGACGACCAGAAGGAGTGGACCTTTACCCTGGCGGATAACGCGAAATTCTCCGACGGCACGCCGGTCACCGCTGAAGCGGTAAAACTCTCCTTTGAGCGCCTGCTGAAGCTCGGCCAGGGGCCGTCTGAAGCCTTCCCGAAAGACCTGAAAATTGATGCCGTCGATGACCATACGGTGAAGTTCACCCTCAGCCAGCCGTTCGCGCCTTTCCTGTATACGCTGGCAAACGACGGGGCGTCCATCATTAACCCGGCGGTGCTGAAGGCCAATGCCGCAGACGATGCGCGCGGTATTCTGGCGCAAAACACCGCCGGTTCCGGGCCCTTTATGCTCAAAAGCTGGCAGAAAGGCCAGCAGCTGATCCTGGTACCAAACCCCCACTGGCCGGGTGAGAAGCCGCACTTTAAGCGCGTCTCGGTGAAAATTATCGGTGAAAGCGCCTCGCGCCGATTGCAGCTTTCCCGCGGCGATCTGGACATTGCCGACGCCCTGCCTGTCGATCAGCTGGCGGCCCTGAAGCAGGAAGGCAAAGTCGCCGTCGCGGAATATCCGTCCCTGCGCGTAACTTACCTCTATCTCAACAACAGTAAAGCGCCGCTCAATCAGGTGGATTTACGCCGGGCCATCTCCTGGGCGACGGATTACCAGGGAATGGTGAAAGGCATTCTGAGCGGCAACGGCAAGCAGATGCGCGGCCCGATCCCGGAAGGCATGTGGGGCTTTGACGCCACGGCCATGCAGTACAGCTTCGATGAGGCCAAAGCCAAAGCGGCGCTGGAGAAGGTCAAAGACAAACCCGCCAGCCTGACCTTCCTCTATTCGGATAACGATCCGAACTGGGAGCCGATCGCCCTTTCCACTCAGGCCAGCCTCGGCAAACTCGGGGTTAACGTCAAGCTGGAAAAACTGGCCAACGCCACCATGCGCGACCGCGTGGGCAAAGGCGATTACGACATTGCCATCGGCAACTGGAGCCCCGACTTCGCCGACCCGTACATGTTCATGAACTATTGGTTCGAATCGGACAAAAAAGGGCTGCCGGGCAACCGTTCGTTCTATGAGAACAAAGAGGTCGATTCCCTGCTGCAGGCGGCGCTGAAAACGACCGACCAGGCGGAACGCACCAAAGATTACCAGCAGGCGCAAAAGGTGGTCATCGACGAGGCGGCCTACGTTTATCTGTTCCAGAAGAACTACCAGCTGGCGATGAACAAAGAGGTCAAAGGCTTCACCTTTAATCCGATGCTCGAGCAGGTGTTCAACATCGCCACCATGAGCAAATAACGGTTCTCGCCGGGGGAAAGTGTATGACGTTCTGGAGCATCGTGCGCCAGCGCTGCTGGGGGTTACTCCTGGTGGTGGCCGGTGTCTGTATTATCACCTTTATTATTTCGCACCTGATCCCCGGCGATCCGGCCCGTCTGCTGGCCGGCGATCGCGCCAGCGACGAAATCGTGCAGAACATCCGCCAGCAGCTAGGTCTGGATCGGCCGCTGTATATACAGTTTGGCCGCTACGTGGACGCCCTGGCGCACGGTGATTTAGGCACGTCCATCCGTACCGGGCGTCCGGTCGCCGAAGACCTGAAGGTCTTTTTCCCCGCCACGCTGGAGCTGGCCTTTTGTTCTCTGCTGCTGGCGCTGGTCATCGGCGTGCCGCTGGGTATTTTATCGGCGGTGTACCGCAACCGCTGGCTGGATCACCTGGTGCGTTTAATGGCGATGACCGGGATCTCCACGCCGGCCTTCTGGCTTGGGCTGGGCATCATCGTGCTGTTCTACGGGCACCTGCAGATTCTGCCCGGCGGCGGCAGGCTGGACGACTGGCTCGATCCGCCGACGCGCGTCACCGGGTTTTATCTGCTGGACGCGCTGCTGGAGGGCAACGGTGAGGTCTTTTTCAACGCGCTTCAGCACCTGATTTTACCCTCGCTGACGCTGGCGTTTGTTCACCTGGGGATTGTGGCGCGCCAGGTTCGCTCGGCGATGCTGGAGCAGCTTAGCGAGGACTACATCCGCACCGCGCGCGCCAGCGGCCTGCCCGGCTGGTACATCGTCCTGCGTTACGCCCTGCCCAATGCGATGATCCCGTCCATTACCGTCCTCGGGCTGGCGTTGGGCGATCTGCTTTACGGCGCCGTGCTGACCGAAACCGTCTTTGCCTGGCCGGGCATGGGCGCCTGGGTGGTGACGTCCATTCAGGCGCTCGATTTCCCTGCCGTAATGGGCTTTGCCGTCGTCGTTTCGCTGGCCTACGTGCTGGTTAATCTGGTGGTCGATCTGCTTTACCTGTGGATTGACCCGCGAATCGGGCGCGGAGGTGCCGAATGATGTTAACGCAGGAAACGCCCGTCCCGGTTAAAACCGCCAGACAACGCATCAACTGGGCAAAGCTGTTCTGGATGCTGCGTCAAAGCCCGCTCACGATCGTTGGCGGCGTCATTATGATTGCGATGCTCTTTCTGATGGTGGCCTCGCCGTGGATTGTGCCGCATGACCCGAACGCGCTGGATCTGACCGCCCGCCTGCAGGCACCTTCTGCGCAACACTGGTTTGGTACCGATGAGGTAGGACGCGACCTGTTCAGCCGCGTGCTGACGGGCAGCCAGCAGTCGATTACCGCCGGGCTGGCGGTGGTGGTGATTGCGGGCGGCATCGGCTCGCTGCTGGGCTGTTTGTCCGGCGTGCTGGGCGGGCGCGGCGACGCCATCATCATGCGGGTGATGGACATTATGCTCTCCATTCCCTCCCTGGTGCTGACCATGGCGCTGGCCGCCGCGCTCGGTCCGAGCCTGTTTAACGCCATGCTGGCGATTGCGATCGTCCGCATTCCGTTTTACGTCCGCCTGGCGCGCGGGCAAACCCTGGTGGTGCGCCAGTTTACCTACGTCCAGGCCGCCCGCACGTTTGGCGCGTCCCGCTGGCATTTGATCCGCTGGCATATCCTGCGCAACGCCCTGCCGCCGCTGATTGTGCAGGCTTCGCTGGATATCGGCAGCGCCATTCTGATGGCCGCCACGCTGGGGTTTATTGGCCTGGGCGCGCAGCAGCCCACCGCCGAATGGGGGGCGATGGTGGCCGTGGGCCGTAACTACGTCCTGGACCAGTGGTGGTACTGCGCCTTTCCCGGTGCGGCGATTTTAATTACCGCCGTGGGCTTTAACCTGTTTGGCGACGGAATCCGCGACCTGCTGGATCCGAAATCGGGAGGAAAGCAGTGATGACCGAACCGGTATTACGTATTGAGGACCTGCACCTGAGCTTCCCGATTTTTCGCGGTGAGGTCCATGCGCTGAACCACGTCTCGCTGGAGATCGGCAGGGGCGAAATTGTCGGCGTGGTGGGCGAGTCGGGGTCGGGTAAATCGGTGACCGCCATGCTCGCCATGCGGCTGCTGCCGGAAGGGAGCTACCGCATTCACCATGGTCAGGTGACGTTACTCGGCGAAAACGTCCTGACGGCGTCCGAGAAGCAGCTTCGCCAGTGGCGCGGAGCCAGAGTGGCGATGATTTTTCAGGAGCCGATGACCGCCCTCAACCCGACGCGGCGGATTGGCAAACAGATGGTGGAGGTGATCCGCCAGCATCAGCCGCTTTCGCGGCGCGAGGCGCAGCAGAAGGCGATTACCCTGCTGGAAGAGATGCAAATCCCGGACGCGAAGCAGGTCATGGAGCGTTATCCGTTTGAACTGTCCGGCGGCATGCGCCAGCGGGTGATGATCGCCCTTGCCTTTTCCTGCGAGCCGGAGCTGATCGTCGCCGACGAGCCGACCACCGCGCTGGACGTTACCGTCCAGCTCCAGGTGCTGCGCCTGCTGAAGCATAAGGCGCGGGCCAGCGGTACCTCGGTGCTGTTTATCAGCCATGATATGGCCGTGGTGTCGCAGCTTTGCGACAGAATGTACGTGATGTATGCGGGCAGCGTGATTGAGAGCGGTGCCACGCAAACGCTGATCCACCGCCCCGTGCACCCCTATTCCATCGGCCTGCTGCAGTGCGCGCCGGAAAACGGCGAGCCGCGCGCTCTGCTTCCCGCCATCCCCGGCACGGTGCCCAACCTCAGCCAGCTTCCGCAGGGTTGCGCCTTCCGCGAGCGCTGCTTTGCCGCCGGGGTGAAATGCAGCGAAACGCCGCGCTTACAGCCCAACGGTGCAGAGGGCCAACAGGCCGCCTGCTGGTATCCGCAACGGGAGAAACACCATGTCTGATGTACTGCTGGAACTGGATAGCGTGCACGTGAACTTTGCGGCGCGCAAAAACTGGCTGGGCCGCGTAACGGAACAGGTCCATGCCCTTAACGGGCTCGATCTCCAGATCCGTCGGGGTGAAACGCTGGGCATCGTCGGGGAATCCGGCTGCGGGAAAAGCACCCTGGCCCAGCTGCTGATGGGCATGCTTAAGCCCAGCACCGGCGCATGCCAGCGGGCGCTCCACGCGGGCGGCATGCAGATGGTGTTTCAGGATCCGCTCTCCTCGCTCGACCCGCGATTGCCGGTCTGGCGCATCATCACCGAGCCGGTGTGGGTGCAAAAGCGCAGCAGCGAGCGCGAACGCCGTCAGCTGGCGGAGGAGCTGGCGCTGCAGGTCGGCATTCGCCCGGAATATCTCGACAGGCTTCCGCACGCCTTCTCCGGCGGGCAGCGCCAGCGCATTGCCATCGCCCGGGCGCTCTCGTCCGACCCCGATATTATCGTGCTTGATGAACCCACCAGCGCGCTGGATATCTCCGTGCAGGCGCAAATCCTCAACCTGCTGGTGAACCTGCAACAGCAGCGTAATCTGACCTACGTGTTAATTTCGCATAACGTCTCGGTGGTCAGACACATGAGCGACCGCGTGGCGGTGATGTACCTTGGGCAGATTGTGGAGCTGGGCAGCGCCGCGCAGGTTTTGGGGGAGCCGCGCCATCCCTATACCCGCCTGTTGCTCGACTCGGTTCCCCGCACCGGTGAACCGCTGGATGAAAATCTGGCGTTACGAAAAACGGAGCTTCCCGGCAACCGTCATCTGCCCGAAGGCTGTTTTTTCCGCGACCGTTGTCCGATGGCAACGCAGGGGTGTGAGCGTCCTCAGCCGTTACAGCCCTCACGCGAGGGCCGTAACGTCCGCTGCTGGCGCAGTCTGGATTAGATTTGCGCCATCCCGCCGTCCACAAACAGCTCGGTGGCGTTAATAAAGCTGGCCGCATCGGAGGCCAGAAACGCCACCGCTTTACCCACCTCACCCGGCGCGCCTAAACGCCCAAGCGGTACCTGCGCGGCCAGCGCGTCGTACAGCCCCTGACGGTGTTCTTCCGGCACCAGATCGCCGAGACCCGGCGTTTTGATCGGGCCCGGGCTCACCACGTTGACGCGGATCCCGCGGCCCTGCAAATCCAGGGCCCAGGAGCGGGCAAAGTTGCGCACGGCGGCCTTACTGGCGCTGTAGACGCTAAAGTTTGCCGTCCCCTTAATGGAGACCGTCGAGCCGGTCAGAATAATCGACGATCCGGCGGAGAGCAGCGGCAGCGCCTTCTGCACCGTAAACAGCACCCCGCGAACGTTAGTGCCGAAAATACGGTCAAACTGCTCTTCGGTGATCGCGCCCAGCGGCAGCATATCGCCGCCCCCGGCATTGGCGAACAGGATATCAAGACGGCCTTCTTCTTTGGCAATCCGGGCATAGACCTCATCCAGATCGACAAGCTTAGAGACGTCCGCGCGAATGCCTACCGCGGTTGAAGCAATGTCTGCTACCGCCGCGTCCAGCTCGGCCTGGCGACGTCCGGTGATATACACCTTCGCGCCCTGAGCCGCCAGCTCCTGCGCCGTGGCAAGACCAATACCGGTGCTGCCGCCGGTGACCAGTGCGATTTTTCCTGAGAGAGTCGTGTTCATGTCATTTACCTTTTGTTGGGTTTGCGTTGGACAAACTTTAGCCCTTGCGGCATTAGTGAAAAATGGGCAAAAATGAAAATGACTATTTACCTACAGAAATAATCCGAGGTCATCATGGACCAGCTCATGGCGATGCGCGCCTTCACGCGGGTCGTGGAGTCCGGCAGCTTTACCCGCGCGGCGGACTCGCTGAATATGCCGATCGCCACGCTGAGCAAGCTGGTAAAATCGCTTGAGGCGCACCTGGAGATACGTCTTCTGCACCGGACGACTCGCCGGGTGGTCGCAACGCCTGAAGGGATGGAATACTATGAAAAAGCGCTCAGGGTGCTGATTGATATCGAAGATATCGACACCTCGTTTCGCGTTTCCCGCGCGACGCCAAAAGGGCATTTGCGGGTTGACGTGGGCGGATCCACCGCCCGGGACGTCCTCATCCCCCTGCTTCCGGACTTTATGCGGCGCTACCCGGATATTCGCATCGACCTTGGCGTGGCCGACCGGCCGGTCGATCTCATCAGCGGCAACGTAGACTGCGTGATCCGCGGCGGGCCGCTGGACGACTCGACCCTCATCGCCCGTCATCTCGGTAACGCGGAAATGGTCACCTGCGCAACGCCGGGTTACCTCAAAAATCATGGCGTCCCGGCCTATCCCCAGGAGCTGTGCAACGGGCACAAGCTCATTAGCTATCTCTCGCCCGTCACCGGACGGGCATTTCCGATTCGTTTCAGAGAAAACGGCGAGGCGCTGGAAATCAACATTCCGCACTATCTCGGCGTCAATGAAAGCAATGCCCATCTGGCGGCTGCCGTGGCGGGGCTGGGGATCGTTCAGACCTTTGAGTATTCGGCAAAGTCGTATTTGCAGGCGGGAACGCTAACGGCGATCCTGGGCGACTGGCGCCCTGCCGCCTATCCGTTTCATGTGGTTTACCCGCAGAACCGGCATTTGACGCACCGTCTGAAGGTGTTTATTGCGTGGCTGGCGGAGGTGTTCCCCGCCGCGCTGAAGGGGTAGCCGGGCGTGAACCCGGCTATGGCTTAGTTAAGCTTATAGTCCAGGGTAATCTCGGCTTTCAGGAGCTGCGATACCGGGCAGCCCGCTTTTGCTTTCTGAATAATGCCATCGAACTGCTGGGGGGCGATGCCTGGAACGGTGATCTTGCTTTTCAGGGCAACCTTTGTGATGGCAAAGCCGCCGTCGGTTTTATCCAGAGAGACGTCCGCGGTAGTATCAATGGAGTCGGCGGTATAGCCCGCTTCCCCGAGCATCAGCGACAGCGCCATTGAGAAGCAGGCCGCATGCGCCGCGCCAATCAGCTCTTCGGGGTTGGTCCCCTTTTCACCCTCAAAGCGGGTATTGAAACCATAAGGCTGTTGATTGAGAACGCCGCTCTCGGTGGAAACCGTTCCTTTTCCGCGCTTAATGTCGCCAGACCAGTGTGCCGAACCGTGCTTATGAATAGTCATTCTTGCTCTCCTTTTGGCTTACAAAGGGTTAAGTATAGACTACGCATCTGGCCCACCCTGGAACACAGACAATTCCAGGACCTTTACCTGCTGTACCGACAAAAAGGATAATGATATGGCGCTAAAATTCAGGATGGCCGTCGCCGTAACCACGCTGGCTCTGTCGCTGTCTTCACTGGCGAAAACGCCGGAGAATTTTATCTATACCAGCTCGGGCGATCTCGACGCGGCGTTTCCGCTTGTTGCGCGAAGCGATATCGGCGGCGTGCAGATCGTTTACAACTGGCGCTTGCTGGAACCCGAGAAGGACAACTATGACTTCTCGCGGATTGAGCAGGATCTGGCGCGCGTTAAGGCCGCCCGAAAAAAGCTTTTTATTCAAATCCAGGATCGTTTCTTTGAGCCGGACGCCCGCTACGTGCCGGACTATCTGATGCACGATAAGCGATACGGTGGCGGGATTGCGCCGCAGTTCGATAACCCCGGCGAAGGCAAGCCCGTCGGTTCAGGATGGGTGGCGCGTCAGTGGGATCCCGCCGTGCGCCAGCGCTACCAGGCGCTGCTGGCGGCCCTTGCGAAACGCTTTGATGGCGAGGTGTATGGGGTAAACCTGCCCGAAACCGCCATTGATATCGACGAAAAAAATCCGCCCGCCGGATTTACCTGCGACAGCTATTTCGCGGGAGAAATGGAAAACCTGGCCTTTGCGCGAAAGGCTTTTCAGAAATCACACGTGGTGCAATACGTGAACTTCTGGCCGTGCGAGTGGGATAATGACCACAGCTACATGGGGCGTCTGTTTGCGTATGCCAGCGCTAACAATGTCGGCCTGGGCGGGCCGGACATTGTTCCCAACCGCAAGGCGCACATGAAGAATGCCTATCCCTTCTTCCATAAAAATAAGCAAACGCTGCCGCTCATCGCCATGGCGGTTCAGGAACCGACCCTGACCTACAAGAATCCTCAGACCGGAAAACCGTTCACCAAAGCGGAATTTGTCCGCTTCGGCGAAAGTTATCTCGGGGCCGATATTATATTCTGGAGCACGTCTTCTCCCTGGCTAAAGGCGAAGTGATCCCTTCTTATGCCAGGTAGCGCGAAAGTTCGTCGAGAAACACGCGCAGCGCGGCAGGCTGGTATTCCCGGGACTGATAAATGCCATGGATGGCAAGCGGTTTAGGCTCCAGGGCCTCCAGCACCGGCACCAGTAATCCCTGCTCCAGCGCGGCAGACGCTTCGCGCTCCGGCAGCATGGCGATACCGCAGTGCTTAATCGCCGCGTCCATCAGCAGCGAAGAGATGCTGGCGCTCAGGTTGCCGCTGACGGCCACGCTCAGGCTTTCACCTTCCGGCGTCAGGAAGTGCCAGGACTGCCCGGCGAAAAAGCTGTAGTGCAGGCAGTTGTGCTGCGCTAATTCTTCGGGGCTGACGGGGGTACCGTGCTGTGCAAGATAGTCCGGCGAGGCGCAGAGCACCGAGCGACACTCCCCCAGCCGGCGGGCAATCATGCCGGGTTCGGGGTTGTCGGTAATGCGCACGGCGACGTCAATGCGCTCTCCCACCAGGCTGACCGGGTGGTTATTCACGTCCAGCTCAATGCGCAGCTGCGGGTAACGCGAGAGCAGGCCGGGCAGAACCGGTGCAATCAGGTGCATGGCGGTAAAGTGCGCGCAAGCCACCCGCAGCGTGCCGGACGGAAGATCTTTCTCAGACTGACCTTCAATTTCCTGCGAAATCTGCGAGAGCGTCCGCGTTTTTTGCAGCACCTTTTCCCCTGCTGCGGTCAGCGTCAGCTTACGCGTGGAGCGGTTTACCAGCCGCGTTCCCGCCCACTTCTCCATTTGTTCAAGGTAGCGGCTCACCATCGGTCGGGAAATGCCCAACGCGCGGGCCGCCGCGCTCAAACTGCCCAGCTCGCATATCCGGTTGTAGACCTGAGCGGCGATAACGCGATCCATATAAGCTCCATTTGCTCGATTTATGAAACTAAGCATGTCTTGTTTCAGGAATTCTGGCAAATGCGAATATCCGTACAATAGACACATTCCTGAACAACAGAGACAACAGCATGAAACTCACTCACCTTGCCCTGCTTTCCACCCTTATCACGCCGGCTGTTTTTGCCGCGCCGTTGACCATTGATACCTATAACCCGCAGGATAAAGGTATTTTCCCGGTCTCCTCCACGCTGGTTTCCGGCCCGAAGGAAGCGGTGCTGTTTGACGCGCAGTTCAGCGTGAAGGATGGCGAAGCGCTGGTAGAGAAAATTCGCCGCAGCGGTAAAACCCTGAATAAGATTGTGATCACCTCCGGCGATCCGGATTTCTATTTTGGCCTGCAGCCGCTGGTCAAAGCCTTCCCGAATGCCAAAGTGGTGGCCACGCAGCACGTGGTTGATCATATTAAAGCCACCAAAGACGCCAAGCTCGCCTTCTGGGGCCCGCAGATGAAAGACGGCGCGCCAACGGAGCTGGTCGTCCCGCAGGTGCTTGCCTCCACAACGTTTATGGTTGACGGGGAAAAGGTCGATATCGAGCAGCCAGACGGCTATGCGGCCTATGTGTGGATCCCGTCAGCAAAAACGATCCTCGGCGGCACCGGGGTAGCCTGGGGCATTCACGTCTGGACGGCAGACACCCAGACCCCGGAAAGCCGCAAGCAGTGGCAGGAAACGCTGCAATCTATGGCCGCGCACAAGCCAGAACGCGTGATCCCGGGCCACTATCTGGGCACGCCACCGGCGGGCACTGGCGCGATTGATTTTACCCGCGACTATCTGCAGCGCTTTGAAAAGGCCTTGTCCGCGCATAAAGACTCCGCGGGCGTTATCAGCACCCTGAAAAAACAGTATCCGGGCCTGGCGGAAGAGAGCTCGCTGGAATTAAGCGCCAAAGTGAATACCGGCGAAATGAAGTGGTAATTTAACATCTGCTCCTGCTATATATTCGTGATAGCAGGAGCACTCTCATAATATCCCCACCGTTGCCCGTCGATATATCCTTCCCTTCTAAAAGCACATAAAAGCATACACTTATGTCATTTTTATTTCTAAGATGAATCTGAGCCACAACCGGGAAAATATTTGCCATTCTGTTTATGAATTAAATTTTTGCGAGCCGTACCATTAAACAGACAACGACACGGAGGCAGCATGTTTACTTATTACCCGGCTAATACCACAGCAGCACAACCTGAACTCGTTAACGCGATTGCGCAGGGTCTTCACGCCGAGCACGGTGCTGTGACTGAAGATGACATTTTGATAGAACTCACCAAATGGGTGGAATCAACGGATAATGACATCCTCAGTGACATCTACCAGCAGACCATTAACTACGTCGTCAGCGGGCAAAACGCACCTTTGTAAAAACCTGCTAAGCTGGATCAGCAACCTAAGGGGTTACATTTCGTTTGCGTAAGCAAACTGGTCCTTAAAACTATCAACAGGATTGAGGAGTTAACATGAAATCGAACCGTCAGGCACGCCATATTCTGGGACTGAACTACAAGCTTTCTAATCAGCGTAAAGTGGTGATTGAAGGCGACCATGAAACGCAGGTCACTCACGCCACCGGCAGAAAACGCCACGCGGGCAAGTAAGTTCCAGACTGAGATCCAGAACACCATCGGTAACCCCGGTGGTGTTTTTGTTTATGTGTTGCGGTAATTAATATTCAGCTCCTTTATAATACCGCCTGACCGCACCCCAGCGCACAGGCCAGAAAGATGACAAACAGCAGTGTCAGGGACGGATCTTCATAAAAAGAGTGAGTGACATGGACAACAAACTGAAAAAACATCGTTCCTTATACATCCCATACGCCGGACCGGTTCTACTCGAATTCCCCCTGCTTAACAAAGGCAGCGCCTTCAGCATGGAAGAGCGCAGCAGCTTTAACCTGCTTGGCCTGCTGCCGGAAGTGGTTGAGACCATTGAAGAACAGGCGGAGCGCGCGTGGATCCAGTATCAGGGTTTCAAAACTGAAATCGACAAACACATCTACCTGCGTAACATTCAGGACACCAATGAAACCCTCTTCTATCGCCTGGTGCAGAACCATCTTGAAGAGATGATGCCGGTGATCTACACCCCGACGGTGGGTGCGGCCTGCGAGCGTTTCTCAGAGATCTACCGTCGCTCCCGCGGGGTATTCATCTCTTATCAGAACCGTCACAACATGGACGATATTCTGCAGAACGTGCCGAACCACAATATCAAAGTGATTGTGGTGACCGACGGCGAACGTATTCTCGGCCTCGGCGACCAGGGCATTGGCGGGATGGGGATCCCAATCGGTAAACTCTCACTCTACACTGCCTGCGGCGGCATCAGCCCGGCGTATACCCTGCCGGTGGTGCTGGACGTCGGCACCAACAACCAGCAGCTGCTCAACGATCCGCTCTATATGGGCTGGCGTCATCCGCGTATTACCGACGACGAGTACTATCAGTTTGTCGACGATTTCATTCAGGCCGTGAAGCAGCGCTGGCCGGACGTTCTGCTGCAGTTTGAAGACTTTGCGCAGAAAAACGCGATGCCGCTGTTGAACCGCTATCGCGATGAGATCTGCTCCTTTAACGACGACATCCAGGGCACCGCATCCGTGACCGTGGGTACGCTTATCGCCGCCAGCCGCGCGGCCGGCAGCCAGCTGAGCTACCAGAAAATCGTCTTCCTGGGCGCAGGCTCTGCGGGCTGCGGTATCGCCGAGCAGATTATCGCCCAGACGCAGCGTGAAGGCTTAAGCGAAGAGCTGGCCCGCTCCCGCGTCTTTATGGTGGACCGTTTCGGCCTGCTGACCGACGGTATGCCAAACCTGCTACCGTTCCAGACCAAGCTGGTGCAGAAACGTGAGAACCTGAAAAACTGGGATACCGACAACGAAGTCCTTTCCCTGCTGGACGTAGTGCGCAACGTGAAGCCGGATATTCTTATCGGCGTTTCCGGGCAAACCGGTCTCTTTACCGAAGAGATTATTCGCGAGATGCACAAGCACTGCGTGCGCCCTATCGTGATGCCGCTTTCCAACCCGACCTCCCGCGTGGAAGCAACGCCGCAGGACATCATCGCCTGGACCGAAGGTAACGCGCTGGTCGCGACCGGCAGTCCGTTCGATCCGGTGGTATGGAAGGATAAAACCTATCCCATTGCCCAGTGCAACAACTCGTACATCTTCCCGGGCATTGGTCTGGGCGTGATCGCCTCCGGCGCGTCCCGCATTACCGACGAAATGCTGATGTCGGCAAGCGAAACCCTCGCGGGCTACTCTCCGCTGGTCAACAACGGTGAAGGGCTGGTGCTGCCGGAGCTGAAAGACATTCACAAGGTGTCGCGCGCTATCGCATTTGCGGTAGGCAAAATGGCGCAGCAGCAGGGCGTGGCGGTGAAAACCTCTGCCGACGCGCTGCAGCAGGCCATCGACGACAACTTCTGGAAGCCTGAATACCGCAGCTATCGCCGTACCTCGATTTAAAATGTGAGTGGGCCACTGGCCCACTTATTTTTTGCTAGGTTGCCAGCTTTTATCTATCCGCGGTTCACCGTAATGCTCCTGCCGATGACAGTTAGGGCAAAGGGCAATAGCATTGTCTACGTTGTCTTCCCCATTTTCTGATAGCGGAATAATGTGATGAACTTCTAAATAATATCTTCCATCCTTCGTGCGCTGAAATGGCGCTGGGGCATCACAACATTCACAATTATTTTGAGCTCTGAGGAGTACTTCGGCCACCACATCGGGATTACGATCGTAACGCCAGACGGAAACCTGTTTTTTCGCCGGATGCACAGACGCATTTTGCAGCCGCTTTCGTCTTTCCTCGGATTGTAGTTTTAACGCCTTGCTGACTTTGTCGTAAAAGTCGTTTTCATCGCGGCCTGGAATATCTTCGCTGTCCACTCGCTGTTGGTTAAGTTGTTCCTTGAGGATGGCAATAACCGTCGCGTCCAGAGGCTTCTGGAATGTCCTTCCTGTTTGAGCGAAGTGATTCATGAAGCGATCCCAACGGTATTCTTTGCCCGCTGGAGGCAGAACTTTGCTTAGTTCGTGGCGATCAAGCGTAATAAAATCATCTAGCTTAGACACATCGCTCAACTGCACGCGATGGGGGTAAACGTTTCCCTCCTCGAAATCGATCCCTTCAATACGGTAAAGTCCGCAAAGCTGGTATCCCACAGATTTATGAACATTTTGGATGACAAAGACAAAGTCACCTGTTTTTACATTACTCAGCTTTTTCTCACTACTTGCACTAACACCATATCCCTTGATGTAATCAAAATTGCTGGAATTAGATGCACTGTGATAGGCGTAATAATAGGCCATACGCTCAACCTCCTTTTGGTTTCATAATGAAGGGTATCGGCATAATGACAAAAATCTTAACGTGCAATCGTGTGACATTCGATTATACTTTCGACACACATTAACCTACTGAATATATAAGGAGGCCAATTATGCTGTACTGTGAAATTTTCAATGTTTCACATACATTTGGTGATCGCACCAGCTCAAGCGTTATCGGTATCGTGCTGCGATAACTTCTGCTTGAGCGAAGACACCAACCCCTGAAATCCCTTCTCTCGGGCTTACTGAGTTATCGTCAGCGATGTTTGACGAGGCATAAACATGCCTGTAACTCTTGGGTAAGCAACAATGAGCACTTTACTCACTGCACAATCTTTACGCGTTGATACGGCGTTTGGCACGCTCTTCGACTCACTCTCCTTTACGCTGAAAAAAGGCGACCGCATTGGCCTGCTGGGCGACAACGGCTGCGGAAAAAGCACGCTGCTGAAGGTGCTGGACGGCACAGACTCCCCCGCCGCCGGAACGGTAGCGCTTGCCGGGCACTGCCTGATGGCGCGCGTGGAGCAACATCTCCCGGACGCCATTTTCCCGCTGACCATGCTGGATGCCGTACTCGCACAGCTGCCTTTAGCCGAGCGCGATAGCCTGCGCTGGAAAGCCGAAACGCTGCTGGCGAGCATGGGCTTCACGCCGCAGGATATGATGCTGCAATCCGCCACGCTGAGCGGCGGGCAACACACCCGCCTGCTGCTGGCGCGGGCGCTGATTCACGAGCCGGATCTGCTCCTGCTCGATGAACCCAGCAACCACCTTGACCTGCCGACCATGCTCTGGCTGGAGCATTTTCTACAGAACTGGTCGGGCAGCTTCGTGCTGGTCTCGCATGACAGACAGCTGCTGGATGCCGTCACCAACGGCAGCTGGATCCTGCGCGATAAAACGCTGCACTACTTCGCCCTTCCCTGCACGGCCGCCCGCAAGGCGCTTGAAGCAAAGGATGAAAGCGACGCGCAGCGCCACAAGGCGGAGCAAAAGGAGATAGACCGCGTGACCGCCAGCGCCAAACGTCTGGCGACCTGGGGCAAGGTTTACGACAACGAAGACCTGGCCCGCAAAGCCAAACAGATGGAAAAACAGGTCGAACGGCTGAAGGAGAGCCAGACGGCGCTCACGGCAGGCAGCCCGTGGACGTTAACCCTGCGCGGCGACGCGCTGCGGGCAGACCGTCTGCTGGAGATGGAAAACCTCAGCGTCCCGCCTGCGCCCGGGCTACCGCCGCTGTTTAACATCGACGTGGCGCGGCTAAAAAGCGGCGATCGCGTGGCGATTGTCGGTCGTAACGGCTGTGGCAAATCGTCGCTGATGAGGCTTATCTGGCAACAGTTCGCCGAAGAGTCCGCAGACAGCGGGTTGAAAATCCATCCGCGCGTGTCGCCAGGCTATTACGACCAGACGCTTCATCAGCTTGCGGACAACGCCACGCTGCTCGACGCGCTGGAGCCTTTCGCACCGGATCCGCAGAACCGCAAAATGGCGCTGATAAGCGCGGGTTTCCCGTGGGCGCGTCACGGGCAAACGGTCAGCACGCTCAGCGGTGGCGAGCGCTCGCGCCTGCTGTTCGTTGGCCTGACGCTTGCCCGCTATAGCCTGCTAATGCTGGATGAGCCGACCAACCACCTGGACATGGAAGGCAAAGAGGCGCTGGCACAAACCCTTCAGCAGTTCGAAGGCGGCGTGCTGCTGGTCAGCCATGACCGTCAGTTAATTAGCCAAAGCTGCAACCGTTTCTGGCTGATTGAAGAGGGAAAGCTGAGCGAGTGGCACGATGCAGAAGCGGTGTTTGAGCGCCTGCGTGAAAGCGCGGGGCTGGTGACATCCACCGCGCCTGTTATCGCTACTGCGTCGGTTCAATCCTCGCCGTATGACGACCTGCTCGAACGGCTGGTCGCGCTGGAAACGCTGCTGGAAGACGATCTGGCGCGAAAGCCAAAGCATCAAAAGCCGCAGCTGCAGGCACAATGGCGTAAAGAGATTGAGGAGATAGAGGCACAGCTGTAAGTCTGCGCCCGGCGAGTATCTCTCGTCGGGCCAGTATTTTCCCCCTAAATTATTAGAGGAACGCCGTATTCTTAATCTGCAATCGAATCAAATGATGACATTATGTTGCCGCAACCTTGCATTACCAGGCTAATGTATCAATCCTTAAGGGGTACTACACCTGCTATACAGATTCTTATCATGAACAAGGAGATACACATGAAGGCTGCTGTTGTCACTCAGGATCACCAGGTCAACGTCACCGAAAAAACATTACGCCCGCTTAAGCACGGGGAAGCCCTGCTGAAGATGGAATGCTGTGGAGTATGCCATACCGATCTCCACGTGAAGAACGGTGATTTC
Organism: Enterobacter sp. KB-221C9; assembly: GCF_041320715.1. NCBI lineage: Bacteria > Pseudomonadati > Pseudomonadota > Gammaproteobacteria > Enterobacterales > Enterobacteriaceae > Enterobacter > Enterobacter sp. KB-221C9. Next base: position 297,974 of record NZ_JBGIWG010000002.1, on the reverse strand, counting down.
GGCGATAAAACCGGGGTAATCCTGGGCCATGAAGGGATTGGTATCGTAAAAGAAGTCGGCCCAGGCGTGAAGTCGCTGAAAGTCGGCGACCGCGCAAGCGTGGCCTGGTTTTTTGAAGGCTGTGGCCACTGCGAATACTGTAATACCGGCAACGAAACCCTGTGCCGCGATGTGAAAAATGCCGGTTACTCCGTTGACGGCGGGATGGCGGAAGAGTGCATCGTCACCGCGGATTACGCGGTAAAAGTGCCGGACGGCCTGGATTCGGCGGCGGCCAGCAGCATCACCTGCGCTGGCGTTACCACCTACAAAGCGGTGAAGGTCTCGGGTATCAAACCGGGCCAGTGGATTGCAATCTATGGTCTGGGCGGGCTGGGCAACCTCGCGCTGCAGTACGCCAAAAACGTCTTTAACGCCAAAGTTATCGCCCTTGACGTTAACGACGAACAGCTGAAGCTGGCGGCCAGCATGGGTGCAGATTTAACCATCAACTCCCGCAGCGAAGATGCCGCTAAAATTGTGCAGGAGAAAACGGGCGGCGCGCATGCCGCAGTCGTTACTGCCGTTGCAAAAGCAGCATTCAACTCCGCCGTTGATGCCGTGCGTGCCGGTGGCCGCGTGGTCGCGGTTGGCCTGCCGCCGGAAGCGATGAGTCTCGACATTCCGCGTCTGGTGCTGGACGGTATTCAGGTGGTAGGTTCGCTGGTCGGCACCCGTCAGGATCTGCAGGAAGCTTTCCAGTTCGCCGCTGAAGGTAAGGTCGTGCCGAAAGTCACGATGCGCCCGCTGGAGGACATCAACGCCATCTTTAAAGAGATGGAGCAGGGCCAGATCCGCGGCCGTATGGTCATTGATCTCCGCTCGTAAATACCTGTCGCCGGGTAGCGGCTTCGCCTTACCCGGCCAACAGTTACGACGAACGCCGGTCCGAAATCCACTCCTGAACCTCTATCTGGAACGTGTCCGGTGCTTTCCGATACATTTTGCGCGCCAGATCGAGAATGGTATGCCGGGCTAACTCCTCTTCCATTCGCTGCTGCGCGCTGTCCATCACCGAACGTACCCCGCACGGACCGTCACACACCCAGGCAGGCGGCGTTTCATCAAACACGGCCAGCCGCTGGCGTATCTCCCTGCACTCAAACATATTTTTCTCGCCGTCGATGGCGTGCGTTACGTCCAGCACGGTGATCAGCTCCGCCGGACGCGCCAGCTTAAAGCCCCCGCCCTTGCCCTCCGTACTGATGACCAGCCCGGCACGCGACAAGCGGGTGAATATTTTACCGAGATAATCGTACGGCACGCCCTGAAGGGCAGCCATCTCCCTGACGCTCATCTCCCGCTCGTTGCCCTTCGCATCCACCATGCACATCAGGCTGTGAATGCCGTATTCCACACCGGAACTGTAAAACGCCATGGTTAACCCCAGTTTGCTGTTCAGGCCATTATAACGATTTTTAACTCAGAAAGAAGTTGTCGCAGTTAACTCCGACAAGTATAGTGGCAGTTATGTCAGGTACACGGCCTGGCGATCAAAAGGATCGAGTATGAAAAAGCAGATTTTAATTGTGGGTAGCGGCTTTTCCGGTATGTGGGCTGCGGTCAGTGCCGCTCGCCTGTCGGCGCTGGAAGGAAAAGACAGTCTTAAGATTGCCGTGCTGGCGCCCGTTCCTGAGCTGCGCGTTCGCCCGCGCTTCTATGAAGAAAAGGTATCAACGCTGGTCGCGCCGCTGACCGCACTGTTCGCTGAGCTGAATATTGAGTTCATTGCCGGGAGCGCAGAACATATTGATACTCAGGCAAAAACGGTGGTATTCCGTGATAATCAAGGGATAACATCCTCGGTGGCTTACGAACGTTTAGTGCTGGCGACGGGTAGCCAGACCAAACGCCCTTCCATTGCCGGGCTTACCGAGTACGCATTTGATATCGACCAGCTGGAATCGGCGCTGGTATTTGAACAGCACCTGGATTCACTGGCTTCACGGCCTGCCTCAAAAGAACGCAACACCGTTGTGGTCTGCGGCGGCGGTTTCACCGGCATTGAGCTAGCGACCGAGCTCCCTGCCCGGCTTCGTTCTCGATTAGGTGAAAATACGGCGATTAAAGTAATCGTAGTTGAACGCGGTGCAGTTATCGGTGGACGTTACAGCGAAGCCTTGCGCAAGACCATTGAAGACGCAAGCCGCGAGCTGGGCGTTGAATGGCGTCTTAACAGCGAAGTGGAAGCCATCGACGCAAACGGCGTTACCTTAAAAAATGGCGAACGTATTGCCGCCTCTACCGTGGTCTGGACGGCAGGCGTTGAGGCCAGCCCCCTCAGCCAGCAGATTGACGGCGAACGTGACAACCAGGGGCGGCTTATCGTTACCGAGTCGCTGCAGGTTCCAGCCCATCCGGACATCTATGCAACGGGCGACATGGCGCACGCCAAAACGGACGATGCGGGCAACACGGCGCTGATGACCTGCCAGCACGCCATCCAGCTTGGGAAATTTGCCGGACACAATGCGGCGGCCAGCCTGCTAAACATCGCGCCATATCCTTATCGTCAGGTGAACTATGTTACCTGCCTGGATTTAGGGGCGTGGGGCGCAGTCTATACCGAGGGCTGGGAACAGGCCGTCAAATCCGTCCGCGACGAGGCGAAGAAGATCAAAATCGCCATCACGAACGAGCTGATCTATCCGCCAGCAGCAGACAAAACGGTCGCATTTGCCGCCGCCGATCCGTTGGCGAAATTCGTCTAGTCCCCCCGCCATCGCCCCGTTACGGGGCGTTTTTTATTTTCAGTTTCCGGCAATCCTTATCTTAATTCCTTTGTTCCCTTGCTTTCCCCCGCGCCCGATGATGAATCCGACGCTAACAAGAAGATAACAAAGGAATTCACCATGCAAACCCCATTTCGTCTGCCGCTGCTGGCGGCGCTGATTCTGGCGACAACCGCAGCCTGGGCAGCAGATGCGCCCGTAAAAGGCGGCACGCTGATTTATCTGGAGCAACAGGCGCACACCAACCTCTATCCTCCTGCCGGTGGCTTTTACCCGAACGGCGGCATTCTGAATCAAATCACCGACAAACTGACGTGGCAGAACCCAAAGACGCTGCAGGTGGAACCCTGGGTGGCAGAAAGCTGGACAACCAACGCCGATAAAACCGAATACACCTTTAAACTTCGTCCCGGCATCACCTTCTCCGACGGCACGCCGCTGGACGCAAACGCCGTGGCGAAAAATTTTGATACCTACGGTTTAGGCAATAAGGCGCAGCGCCTGCCGGTGTCAGAAGTGATCAACAACTACGATCGTAGCGAAGTCATCGACCCGCTGACCGTGAAGTTCTACTTCAAAAAACCGTCGCCGGGGTTCCTGCAAGGCACCGCCACCATTGGCTCGGGTCTGGTTTCGCTCAGCACGCTGAAGCGCAACTTCGAAGAACTGGGGGATGCCCGCCATATCATTGGCTCCGGTCCGTTTGTGGTGAAGGACGAGAAGCTGGGTCGTGAAGTGACGCTCGAAGCGCGCAAAGACTATCAGTGGGGTCCCAAAAATCTGGCGCAACAGGGGCCAGCCAATCTAGACGGCATTAAGTTTATCGTCACTCAGGAAGACAGCGTGCGCGTTGGCGCCCTGCTGGCCGGTCAGGCCGACTTTATTCGCCAGGTGCAGGCGTATGACGAAAAGCAGGCGACAGACCAGGGCTATAAGATCTACGCCGCCCCGACGCGCGGGGTGAATGACAGCATCAGCTTCCGCCCGGATAACCCGCTGGTCTCCGATATTCGCGTTCGCCAGGCGCTGCTGCATGCCACCAATGCAAAACAGGTGGTCGAGACCCTCTTCTCGGCCAACTATCCGCAGGCGAAGTCGGTGATTGCCGATTCCGCCGCTGGCTTTGTCGACCTCAGCGACAAATTGACCTTTGACCCAGCAAAAGCTAACCAGCTGCTGGACGACGCGGGCTGGAAAGCCGGCGGCGACGGGATCCGCGCCAAAGACGGCCAGCGGCTGGCACTGACGGTGTATGAATCCCTGCCGCAGCCGCAAAACAAAGAGGTGCTGCAGCTGGTTGCCCAGCAGTGGCGCCAGGTGGGCGTAGCGCTGAGCGTCAAAGCCGGTGACGCAGGCAGCCGCACGCTGGATAACCTTGACCCGCTGAAAACCCCGTTAACCGTCTCCGAAGTGGGCCGCGCCGATCCTGACGTGGTGAAAAGCATGTTCTACCCGGCTAACCGCGACGCGCTGCTGCAAAAAGGCGGATCCAGCGACAAGGTCAAAAACTTCCGTGACGACAAGCTGAATGAACTGCTGGTGAACATTTCGGCTGAGGTCGATCCGCAAAAACGCCTGCAGCTGAGCGGCGATGCCCAGCGCTACCTGCTGGATAACGCCTACGTCATTCCGATTTTCGAAGAGCCGCAGGTCTTTGCCGGCGCGCCGTGGCTGAAAGGCGTCAATTTTGAAGCGGTAGGCCGCCCGTCGTTCTACGGCGCGTGGATTGAGAAACACTGAGGAGCTGACGATGCGCCACGCACTTCTTCAACGCTTTGGGCACGGGCTGCTGGTACTGTGGGCCGCCTTTACCCTCTCGTTCGTGTTGCTCCAGGTGCTACCGGGCGACGCGGTGCTGATTAAATTTCAGAACCCGGACCTGGGCTTAAGCCCGGCGCAAATCGAGGAGATGCGCGTGGCCTACGGCGCGGACAGCCCGCTGTGGCAGCAATACGGCCACACGCTGCTGGCGATGCTGCGCGGTGATTTCGGCTATTCGCTACAGGCAGGCGTGCCGGTCAGCGAGCTGATTGCCAGCAATCTGCCGGATACCCTGAGTCTCGCCCTGCCCGCGTTTGTACTCGCGGTCCTGCTGGCGTTCGCGCTGGCCTTTGCATCGCGTCTGCCGGGTCTGCGCTGGCTGAGCAATGCCCTCCAGTCTCTGCCGGTCCTGTTTATCTCCTTACCGACGTTCTGGCTGGGGATTGCCCTCATCCAGCTCTTTTCTTTTCAGCTGCGGCTGATCCCGGTGATTAACCCAACGCCGCTGCAGGGGTTGATCCTGCCGATCGTGACCGTCGCGATCCCGATCTCCGCCCCGCTGGCACAAATTCTGATGCGCAGTCTGGACCAGGTGGCAACGCAGCCGTTTGTCGCCGTCGCCCGGGCCAAAGGGCTGAGTGAAACCGCCGTCCTGTGGCGTCACGTTACCGGCAACGCCCTGCTGCCGGTCCTGAACATTGCCGGGCTGCTGCTGGGCGAGCTGATTGCCGGGGCGCTGATCACGGAAACCGTTTTTGGCCGCAGCGGGCTCGGACAGCTGACCCAGCAGGCGGTAAATAACCAGGATATCGCCGTGCTTCAGGCGGTGGTGATGATTTCCGCCCTCGGTTTTGTCCTGATCAATCTGCTGGTGGATCTGCTGATGCCGCTGCTGGATCCCCGCCTGCAAACCGTTACCGGAGGTGCATCATGAGCCTTGTCGATTACGCTGCCGCTGCGCGAAAACGCGTTCCAGCGTGGCAGGGCGTGGAATGGCAGCCCGGACTGTGGCTGGCATGGGGGGTGATTATTCTCGCCGCTTTTGCCGCCGTGGCGCCCGGCCTGTTAACCCACTACAGCCCGATTGAGGGCATCGCCGGGGCACAACGCCTGGCGCCGCAGGCGGGACACTGGCTCGGCACCGATCAGCTTGGCCGCGATGTTTACACGCGTATTGTCTATGGTGCATCACACTCCCTGAGCGCGGCGCTGGCCGCCGTGACGATGGGTCTGGTGGTAGGCACCGGCTTAGGCGTGGTTGCCGGGGCGTTCGCCGGACGCGTCGAGTCTCTGCTGATGCGTTTCGTCGACGTGCTGCTGTCCATCCCGTCTCTGCTGCTCTCGCTAACGGTGATTATTCTGCTCGGGTTTGGCACCGTTAACGCCGCGATTGCCGTCGGCGTGGCCTCAATTGCCAGCTTCGCCCGCCTCGCGCGCGGTGAGGTCGTGCGCATCCGGCATACGGATTATGTCGAAGCGGCGTTTGGCAGCGGCGGGACGTTCTTTGCGGTGCTGTGGCGACACATCCTGCCCAACGCGTTAACCGCCGTCCTCGCCTTTGCCACGCTGCAGTTTGGTCAGGCCATCCTGGCGCTCTCCACGCTGAGCTTTCTCGGCTACGGCACCCCGCCGCCGGTGCCGGAATGGGGCTTATTGATTGCCGAAGGCCGTAACTATCTCTCTACCGCCTGGTGGCTCACCACCTTCCCCGGCGTCGTCGTCATCGCCGTGGTGCTGGCCACCAACCGTATCAGCCAACAGTTCAGCGGAGGTCGCTAATGACCGTTCTCTCAGTGGAAAATTTGACGATTAGCTACCGTACCGCGCGCCAGTGGCGAGAGGTGGTGCATAGCGTCAGCTTTACGCTCGGGCGAGGGGAAATGCTGGCGTTTGTCGGCGAATCCGGATCCGGCAAAACGACCACGGCACAGGCGATCATTGGTCTGCTGGCTGACAACGCCCGGCGCGATGCGGGAAAAATATCGCTCAACGGCGAGGAGATTAGCCGATGGTCCGCTAAGCGTCTCGATACCCTTCGCGGGGCGCGAATTAGCCTGGTACCGCAGGATCCGGGTAATTCGCTCAACCCGGTGAAAACCATCGGTGCGCAGGTCGGAGAAATTATTCAGCTACACCAGAAGGTGACCCGCGCCGAGCGCGACGAGCAGGTGCTCTCCCTGCTGACAAAGGTCGGCCTGAGCCACCCCGAACAGCGCATGACGCAGTATCCCCACCAGCTCTCCGGCGGAATGAAACAGCGCGTGTTGATTGCCATCGCGATTGCGCTGCGCCCGGATGTGATCGTTGCCGATGAGCCCACCAGCGCGCTGGATGTGACGGTGCAAAAACGCATTCTCGATCTGCTGGATATCCTGCGCCGGGAGTCGGGTACCGCCGTTCTGTTTGTCACCCACGATCTGGCGCTGGCCGCACAGCGCGCGGACAGGCTGCTGGTTTTTCGCGATGGCGAGGTTCAGGAACAGGGCAACACCGCCGATATCGTCCGCACGCCGCAGCACGCCTACACCCGCCAGCTGCTGAGCGATCTCCAGGGCCAGCGCCTGACCATCGCCCCGGTAGCAGGCCGCCGGCTCGCGTCACCGGCCATTCGCGCCCTCGCCATCAGCAAACAATTCTCCCTCGGCAAAGGTCACAAGCTTCAGGCGCTGGATCGGGTAACGTTTGACGTCAGGCGCGGCAGTACGCATGCGCTGGTCGGTGAATCCGGCTCCGGGAAAACCACCCTCGCCCGTATTTTGCTGGGTTTTGAACAGGCCGACAGCGGGCAGGTCATCATTGATGATATTGATGCCACCGCGCTCAGCCGCGAGGCCCGCCGTCAGCTGCGCCAGAAGATCCAGTTTGTCTACCAGAACCCGTTTGCCTCTCTCGACCCGCGTCAGACGCTGTTCGAGATCATCGAAGAACCCCTGAAGAATTTTTCTCGCCTGAGCAAAGCGGAGCGAAAGATCCGGGTGGAGACCGTGGCGCAGCGGGTTGCCCTGCCCGTCGAACTCCTGAGCCGCACCGCCCGGGAACTTTCAGGCGGACAGCGCCAGCGCGTTGCCATCGCCCGGGCGCTGATCCTCGAGCCGACCATTCTGGTGCTGGACGAAGCCACCTCCGCGCTGGACGTCACCGTCCAGGCGCAGATCCTGGCTCTGCTTCAGCAGCTGCAGCAGCAGCTGGGATTGACCTACCTTTTTATCACGCACGATCTGTCTACCGTTCGCCGGATCGCCCACAGCGTCACGGTGCTGCGCAGCGGTCAGGTGGTCGAACAGGGCGACGTTGGAACCTTATTCGCGTCGCCGCAGAACGATTATACCCGCGAGCTGATTGACGCCATTCCCCATTTTTCACCCGCTACGGAGGAGTTCGCATGACGCGAAAACGCCTGGGATTTTTCACCCGCCTGCTTGACGACGCTACGCCGAAGGAGCGCTATCGTCTGGCAACTGAACAGATCCGCCACGCCGAACGCCACGGTTTTGACAGCGCCTGGATCGCGCAGCACCACTTCCACGAAAGTGAAGGCGGCCTGCCGTCGCCGCTGCTGTTTCTGGCGCACGTCGCCGCGCATACCGAAACCATCCGCCTGGGCACGGCCATCATTACCCTGCCGATGGAAAACCCGCTGCGCGTCGCAGAAGATGCCGCCGTGCTCGATTTACTCGCCGATGGACGTCTTGAAGTCGGTTTTGGATCGGGCGGCACACCGACCTCATTTCTGCCGTTCGGCCTGACGTTTGAGGAGCGCGGCGCGGCCTTTGCCGACCATTTGCATGTGATCCAAAGCGCCTGGCGCGGGGATTCCCTGACCCATCCGGATAACCACCTTTACCCGCCTGCGCCACAGCTTGCTGACCGTATCTGGATTGCCACCTTCTCTGTCGACGGTGCCGTTCGCGCCGCGCAGGCCGGACACGGTTTAATGCTCTCGCGCACGCAGCCGCGCCCGGCAGATCGGCTGGATTTAACGCTCGACGAGATCCAGAACCCGATTGTGGATGCCTACCTCGATGCGCTGCCGGCGAGCATCGCGCCGCGTATTCTGGCCTCCCGCACGGCGTTCGTCGCCGACAGCGACGACTATGCGCTCAAGGTCGCGGCGCCGGGCCTCACGAAGCAAGCCCAGCAGCATCGCGCTGCCGGGCACACGGTTAAAGGTGACAGCGTCACCGATTATCGCCGCCAGTTCGACGCCCATATTGGTTCGCCCGATACGGTGCTGCATTCACTGAATGCGGATTCCATTCTCAGGCGCGCCACGGATATCTCATTCCAGGTTCATTCGGTCGAACCCACGCATCGCGACACGCTGCGGTCCATCGAACTGATTGCCGAACGTATTGCCCCCCACATACTTTGAGGAGACACCTATGTCATTAAGTCAGGACATTCTCGCCGAGCTGGCGGAAATTAAACCCGGTTCCCCTCTGGCAGAGGCGCGCGCCACGCGTGATGCCGCCACGCGCCACGCGCAGGGCAGCTACGAAATCCTGTTTAGCCAGCAGGATGGTGATTTTGCACTCGACGAGCGCTTCGCCGTGGCGGCAAAAGTCGCCCGTTGGCACAGCGCGGAGGCGCTGGCCGCGCACTATGCGGGGTTTGGCCTGGCCGACCCCACCTCAGAACGCCTGACCCCGGCGCTGAATTTCGCGCGGCTGCTGACGTTCTCCCCCGTCGAAGCGACGCCTGCGGCGTTGAAGGCGCTGATCCAGGCGGGATGGAGCAAGGAAGGCATTGTTACCCTGGCGCAGCTCGTCGCGTTTGTGAGCTTCCAGAGCCGACTCATCACCGGGCTGCGGCTGCTGAACGACAAGCCCGTCGCCAAAAGCGATGCGCCGGTGGCGGCAGGCATCTGGCACACAACCGCAACAACGGTCACCGGAAAGGCGGCCCCCGTCGCGTTTACCCAGCAGGAGCTGGGATGGGAACCGTGGATAGCGGCCAAACCGCTGGCGGATTTCCGTGACGATGAGGTTGCCATCCTGGCGAAATTTGGTCATACCGATTCCGACTACTTCCGCCTGCTGGGGCGCAATCTGCCGGTGCTTGAACAGCGCACGCTAACGGATAAAGGGATTTTTTATACACCGGGGGGATTGCCGCGCGCCGAGCGCGAGCTGGCCGCAACGGTCGCCAGTAAAATCAACGGCTGCATTTACTGCGCATCTGTCCATGCGCGTAAGGCCAGCCAGCTGTCAAAGGATGACGCTGCGGTAGAGGCGCTTCTGGCGGTGCGTCCGGGGCAATCTCTGAGCGAGGGGCAATCCGCACGCTGGCAGGCGGAAATCAATTTTGCGGCGGCGCTGTCGGTCACGCCGCCTGCCGCCACGCCGCTGCACCTTGCCGCGCTGGAAAAAGAGGGGCTGGATACCTTAGCGCAGCTTGATCTGGTGCAGTCCGCCGCGTTCTTCGCCTGGGCCAACCGCCTGATGCTGACCCTGGGTGAGCCCTGGCTTGCCTGAAACCTGTCAGGCTAGCGCGCGAGCGTTAGCCTGAGCCCGTCTGGCCCGAAGATGACCGTAGATCAGCAGCGCACTCATGGCCGAGAAAGAGAGTATTGCCGCCGGCAGCGTGACGTAACGCCAGCTAAAGCCGAAGGTAATCATCATCCCGCCAAAATACGCGCCAATCGCGCTGCCGAGATTAAACGCCATCTGCCCCCCTGCCGCCCCCAGCATCTCACCGCCCTTCGCATTTTGCAGAAGCAGAATTTGTAGCGGCGCAGAGAGTGCGAACAGCCCGGCACAGCAGATAAAGCCCATGACCAGCGAAGCCGTTTTCAGTTCGCCAAAGGCGAAAAGCAGCAGCAGTGAGGCGACAATCACCATGTCGGTGGTGGCCGCAATGCGCAGCGGGCTAAACCGGCCCGAGAGTTTACCGCTCAGCAGATTGCCCAACACCATGCCAAGCCCCATCAGCATCATGACGATCGTCATCACGCCTTCGGTGAAGCCTGAAACGTTGACCATAAACGGCTTAACGAAGCTGAACCACGCGAACACGCCGGCGTTGCCAAACATGGTGGCGGCAAAAATCAGCCAGGGTTCTGGTTTTTTCATAAAGTGGAACTGCTCGGTCAATTTGATTTCTGACGTGTCGTGGATGTCCGGCACCCAGAGCAAAACCGAGAGGATCACCAGCGCGTCAAACACGGCAATCAGAAAAAAGGTATAGCGCCAGCTGAACTGGTGCCCGAGCCAGGTCCCCAGCGGTACGCCCACCAGGTTGGCTACGGTCATACCGGCGATCATTCCCGCCACCGCGACCGTCACCTTACCCGGTGGCGCAATTTTCGAGAGGATAATCGCCCCGACGCCAAAAATGGCCCCGTGCGGAAAACCAGAAATCAGCCGTCCCAGCGCCAGCCAGAAGTACGACGTGGAAAACGTAAACAGGGCATTGCCGACAGCGGACATCGCCACCAGAAACAGCAGCGTGGTTTTTAAGGAGAACTTACCGGAAAACAGCGCCATAATCGGGGCGCCAATCACCACGCCGAAAGCATAAAACGAGATCATATTCCCGGCGGAGGGAATCGAAATACCCGTGTCATGTGCCAGTTCGGTGAGCACGCCCATAATGCCAAATTCAGCCATTCCGAGGCCAAATGTGCCAAGTGCCAACGAAAAAATTGTCTTTTTCATACTTCAACCACTGGTTAATCACTCGCGACGGGCATTATTGAATAATCTTGTATGGTGAGCCAGTTCAAATCCGTTGGCTGACAGGTTAATCCATTACTTCAGGAGTTTTCTCCAATTGCTACGCGGCAGGAATGGCAAATAAAAAGCCCCGGCAGGTGTCAGGGCTTCAAAAGGTTTAAGGTGTAGCTTTCACAGTGCGCTTTCTGCCACTGTTTTGGCGCGTGTAATAGCGCCAGCATTGAAAATGGGGTGCTCGTGATTGTTCGTTATGTCACGAACGCGGTAGATTTTCCATGCATCATCTTCACGACGAAGAAATACTTCAAGGTGTATGCTTCTCCCGTTACCCGCCCCTTCAGTGACCTGGACGACTACTCCGTTTAAAAAGGGCCTGGCGTTTTCGACTCGTAACGCAGGTATCCATTCGCGAGAGTAATCCTGGGTATACGTAAAATAATCAGACTCCATTAACTCTTGTTCAGAGATTTCCTGAATGGCATCAATCCGGGAAATAGTATCAGCAGAAACATATTTACGCAGTTCGTCGGCAGGATAAGGCCTGGCTTCATCGCTGCCATATGCGGAAAGATAGGATTTATAAAATGATTCGGCAGCGTCTTGCGCGCACTGATCTTGTTTGGCAGCCGAACTGCATCCCACCAGCAACATAACGAATGACAAAAATATCCTTTTCATTAATGCATCCTGTAAATTTTAAAAGAGGGTTGCATCTTGCGATACCCAGGCCCCGGATACATGCTTTTTTGAACAAAGTCAGAAATCCACTGCGTACCGTCATACATAGTCATGTGACCTATGCCATTTCCACCGGGGTACGGCTGTATCACAGCCACATCGCCAGAAATTAAAGTTGAACCGGGCGGCAGCTCACTAAACCCAGCGCGTAATAATTCCGCCCCATAATCTTTTGCATAATCTGTGTTCGGTACCTTAACACCTCCAGCCATAATGGCCAGGCGGGTAAACTTAGCACATTCACTATGAGAGTGCCCCAGAGCGTGTGAACGGAGATACGAAACCGCAGCTTCTTTATTCCAACTCATTCTTAGTTCCCTTAAGTAAATATGAATGAAATTATCACGCTAACCACATAGAGCGTGTGGGATTAAAAGTGCTGATTTTATTGCATCTGCATAAGGGAACGGGTGCCAAACGTCTTCGTGAACATCTCAGTATCTGCCTTAAAAAGTGCTGTGAAATTAATTACCTAAAAACATTACGTATAATATCAGGTGGATTACACTTCATAGTGCGGCCTCGCTTTTTCCGCGCCGGACAACCTGAGGATGACAATCATGGGTAGCAAAAAGAAAACCAGTGTCGCTGTTGATGTCGTAACGAATGCACCGCTTAAGACCAAAGAGTACGAACAAGAGCTTCGTCGCCTGCACGTGGAACTGGTTAAGCTCCAGCAGTGGGTCGTCGCCAAAGGTCTCAAAGTGTGTATTGTTTTTGAAGGACGCGACGGTGCCGGTAAAGGCGGTACCATTAAAGCGATTACCGAGCGCGTCAGTCCTCGCGTGTTTCGCGTTGTTGCGCTGCCGGCGCCAACTGATAAAGAAAAAAGTCAGCTCTACTTCCAGCGCTATGTACCGCATCTGCCTTCGGCTGGCGAAATAGTGATATTCGATCGCAGCTGGTATAACCGCGCGGGCGTGGAACGGGTAATGGGTTTCTGCACGGAGGAACAGGCGGAGAAATTTTTGGACGGCGCACCGGTCATGGAAAAAGCGATGGTGGATGCCGGGATTATCCTGCTGAAGTACTGGCTGGAGGTGACGCCTAAAGAGCAGGAGCGCCGCCTGCGCGATCGAATTAACGACGGTCGTAAAATCTGGAAGCTTTCGCCGATGGATATTAAATCCTTTAACCTGTGGGACCAGTATACCCTCGCGCGCGACGCTATGTTTGAAGCCACCGATACCGCCTGGGCACCGTGGTTTGTGGCGCGTTCAGAAGATAAAAAACGCGTGCGCCTGAATATTATTTCGCACCTGCTTTCGCAGATCCCCTATAAAGAAATACACGTAGACAAGGTGGATTTACCGAAACGTAAAATTGGTAAAGTCAAACCCACAAAATACCCGTTCCGGTATGTGCAGGAGCGGTTCTGATATAGCAGGAGTAGGCCCGCGCAAGCGCAGCGCCGCCGGGCAAAGCCGACGGCGCAGGGCTCACTTCATTCCTTCCGTGCTTTCCTGTTTCGCTTCCAGACGTTCCACATCACGATACCAGCGCGGGTGGTGTTTCTGCGCCCAGCGGCGGCTCACCTTCCCTTCAATCATCCCTTTAATCGATCCTTTTACCCAGAACGCCATATACATATGGATCAGGATGGCGTGGATCAGAATGATGGCCGACGTGGCGTGGATCAGCAGCGCGTAGCGAATCACCTGAATCGGGAAATAGTGCGCAAAATACGGACGCCAGATAATCACCCCGGTCACCAGCAGCACAAAAATCATGCTCATGATGGTCCAGAACATCATCTTCTGCCCGGCGTTGTATTTCCCCACCTTCGCAACTTTATGCTCGTTCCCCTTCAGGACTTCGACGATCCCTTTCACCCACGGGATATCCTGCTTGTCCGGGATATTATGGTGGACAAAGCGCACGAACATAAACATCAGCACCACGAAAATCAGCACGCCGAAGAACGGATGCAGAATGCGCCCCATCTGCGGCGTACCGAAGGTTTCGGTCAGCCACTGCAGCGTCGGGAAGAAGAACGAAATCCCCGACACCGCCACCAGGAAGAAGCAGATCACCACCGTCCAGTGACAGGCGCGGTCGACAAACTTCGTGCGCACTATCATTTTCGACTTACTCATGATGATCCTCCTCGTCGTCATCCACCTCTTTGTTTGGCCCGATCCCGATGTAGTGATAAATCAGCCCCGCAAAGGTAGCGATAAAGCCCGCCGCCGAGAGCGGTTTAAGCGCCCCTTTCCACAGGTTGATGGAGGTATCGATCGCCGGATCCTTCGGCAGGTTGTGGTACAGCTCCGGCTGGTCGTTGTGGTGCAGCACATACATCACGTGCGTACCGCCCACGCCCTGCGGGTTATAGATGCCCGCATTCTGGTAGCCGCGCGCTTTCAGCTTGTCCACACGCGCCTGCGCCACGTCCAGCATCTCTTTTTTGGTGCCGAAGTGGATAGCCCCGGTCGGACAGGTTTTGACGCAGGCAGGCTCCTGCCCGACGCTGACGCGGTCCACGCACAGGGTGCATTTGTATACCCGGTTATCCTCTTTATTGAGGCGTGGGATATTAAACGGACAGCCCGCGATGCAGTAGCCGCAGCCGATGCAGTTGTCCTGCTGGAAGTCGACGATCCCGTTGGCGTACTGAATAATCGCGCCGGCAGACGGGCACGCCTTCAGGCAGCCCGGATCTTCACAGTGCATGCAGCCGTCTTTGCGGATAAGCCACTCCAGCCTGCCGTTCTGGTCGGTTTCGCTAAAGCGCATTACCGTCCAGGATTTAGCGCTCAGATCCGCCGGATTGTCGTAGACCCCGACGCAGTGCCCCACCACGTCGCGGATATCGTTCCACTCCGAGCACGCCACCTGGCAGGCCTTACAGCCCACGCAGGAAGAGACGTCGATGAGCTTGGCAACCTCTGCCTTGTAGTCCCGCGCGCGGGGCGCGGGCGTTATCGGGTTGGTCGCGGAGCGTTTGATAACGTCTTGTGTTTCCATCGCCATTGAATCGCTCCTTACGCTTTCTCGATGTTGACCAGAAACGCCTTGTACTCCGGCGTTTGCGAGTTGGAATCGCCGACGTTTGGCGTCAGGGTATTGGCGATGTAGCCTTTCTGCGCCACGCCCTCAAAGCCCCAGTGCAGCGGAATGCCCACGGTTTCCACCTGCTGCCCGTGCACGTTCAGACTTTGCAAACGACGGGTCACCACCGCCACCGCGCGAATAAAGCCGCGCTTGCTGCTCACCGTCACGCGGTCGCCGTTGGCAATGCCTTTCGCCTTCGCCAGCGTCTCGCTGATCTCCACAAACTGTTCCGGCTGCGCGATAGCGTTAAGCCGCGCGTGCTTGGTCCAGGTATGGAAATGCTCGGTCAGGCGGTAGGTTGTCCCCACGTACGGGAACTTGTCCTTTTTGCCTAAGCGCAGAACGTCGTCTTCGTAGATGCGCACTACCGGGCTGGAGATCACGTTTGGATGCAGCGGGTTGGTGCCCAGCGGCGTTTCCATCGGCTCGTAGTGTTCCGGGAACGGCCCTTCTGCCAGCTTGTTGAGGGCAAACAGGCGTCCCAGCCCTTCCGGCTGCATGATAAACGGCCCGGTGTTGCTGCCCGGCGCGGCGGTGTTGTAGTCCGGGATATCGTTCCCCGTCCACTTCGCCCCGTTCCACTGGATCAGCATGCGTTTCGGATCCCACGGCTTGCCGTTGATGTCCGCCGAGGCGCGGTTATACAGCACGCGGCGGTTGAGCGGCCACGCCCACGCCCAGCCCAGCGTATTGCCCAGCCCGGACGGATCGGCGTTGTCGCGGTTGGCCATCTGGTTGCCCTGCTCCGTCCAGCTGCCGGTGTAGATCCAGCATGACGACGCGGTCGTGCCGTCGTCGCGCAGCAGCGCGAAGCTGTTCAGCAGCTGGCCTTTCTTCGCCACCAGGGTGCCGTTCGCGTCATAGAGATCCGCCAGCGCCACGCCGTTGTTCTCTTTGGCAACTTCCTCTGACTCAGGGCGATCGGGCTGCTTGTAGTTCCAGCTCATTTTCAGCAGCGGCTCGGCGCCTTTGCCCCCTTCGGTGCGGTAAATTTCGCGCAGACGATGGTAAATCCCGGCCAGGATCTCGCCGTCGTTACGCGCTTCGCCCGGGGCGTCCTGGCCTTTCCAGTGCCACTGCAGCCAGCGGCCGGAGTTGGCAATAGAGCCGTCTTCTTCTGCAAAGCAGGTAGACGGCAGGCGGAACACCTCGGTCTGAATCGACGCCGGATCGACATCGTTTGATTCCCCGTGGTTCTGCCAGAAGGTGGAGGTCTCGGTCACCAGCGGATCGATAACCACCATGTACTTCAGCTTGCTCAGGCTGCGAACGACTTTGTTTTTGTCCGGGAAGGAGGCCACCGGGTTAAAGCCCTGGCAGATATACCCCGTGACGTTGCCCTTATCCATCATGTTGAAATACTTGATGACGTCGTAGGACTGGTCCCACTTCGGCAGCCACTCAAAGCCCCAGTCGTTCTCCTTCTGCGCCGCATCGCCATAGAAGGATTTCATCAGGCTGACGTAGAACTTCGGATAGTTGCTCCAGTAGTTCACCTGATCCGGCAGCGTCGCTTTTGGCGTATTCGCGGCCAGATAGCTTTGCAGATCGGCCTGCGTCTCAGACGGCAGCGTCAGGTAGCCCGGCAGGCTGGTCGACAGCAGGCCGAGGTCGGTCAGGCCCTGGATGTTGGAGTGACCGCGCAGCGCGTTTACGCCGCCGCCCGCCATGCCCATGTTGCCGAGCAGCAGCTGGATCATCGCCATGGTGCGGATGTTCTGCGCGCCGACGGTATGCTGCGTCCAGCCCAGCGCGTACAGGAACGTCGTGGTTCTGTCTGCGGCGCTGGTTGAGGCCAGCACTTCACACACCTTCAGGAAGTCCGCTTTCGGGGTGCCGCAGATGTTTTCCACCACGTCCGGCGTGTAGCGGGAAACGTGCTGCTTCAGCAGGTTCCACACGCAGCGCGGGTGCGTCAGGGTCTCATCACGCATCGCGTAGCCGTTTTCGTCGAACTGATAGTTCCAGGATGTTTTATCGTACTGGCGTTTTTCAGCGTCATAGCCGCTAAACAGCCCGTCATCGAAGGCAAAATCATCCCGCACCAGCAGGTTCGCGTTGGTGTAGTGCTTAACGTAGTCCGCGTTAATTTTGTTGTTTTCGATCAGGTACAGCAGTACCCCAGACAGGAACGTAATGTCCGTGCCGGAGCGGATTGGCGCATAGATATCGGCCACCGATGCCGTACGCGTAAAGCGCGGATCGACGACGATAAGCGTTGCGTCGTTGTTGTTTTTCGCTTCCATCGCCCAGCGGAACCCCACCGGATGGGCTTCAGCGGCGTTACCGCCCATCACCACCACGACGTTAGCGTTTTTGATATCAACCCAGTGGTTGGTCATCGCACCGCGACCAAATGTTGGAGCAAGACTTGCTACCGTTGGTCCGTGTCAGACGCGCGCCTGGTTATCTACCGCCAGCATGCCGAGAGAGCGCACAAATTTTTGCGTCAGCATGCCGGTTTCATTACTCGCCGCAGACGCGCACAGCATCCCGGTGGAAAGCCAGCGGTTGACCGTTACGCCCTGCGCGTTCTTTTCAATAAAGTTGGCGTCGCGGTCGGCTTTCATTAATTTGGCAATACGGCAAAAGGCCTCATCCCAGGAGATACGCTGCCATTTATCAGAACCCGGCGCGCGGTATTCCGGGTAGCGCAGGCGGTTTTCGCTGTGAACATAGTCCAGCAGCCCCGCCCCTTTCGGGCAAAGCGCCCCGCGGCTCACCGGATGATCCGGATCCCCTTCAATATGGTAAATCGCTTCTCTGGCGTTCTTCGCGCCATCGCCCAGGCTATACATCAAAAGCCCACAACCTACGGAGCAGTATGTGCAGGTGTTACGGATCTCTTTTGCGCGCAGCAGCTTATAGTTGCGTGCCTGAGCCAGCGCCATTTTGGGAGCAAATCCCAGCATGGCTGCCGTTGTTCCGGCCATACCGCCCGCGCAGATTTTAAAAAATTGTCTGCGGCTGACGTCCATTGTTGTCCTCGTTTTCGAATAAGACTTGGCGCCGCAAACTAACAGTAACTCCCCTGATTTTTTTGCGTCAAATCAAGGTCATCTGTCTTCACCCCCTTAATAGTCACCCCCGGAATATTTAAATACCCCTTTTTGATTAACGGTTTAAGAGAATAATTCGCGACAGCGTCAGGATGAATGCGATACATTTTTCGTTTGATTTTTATTGCAATGGCGAAGTAATGGACAGAAAAAGAGCAACGCTTATTGGGCTGGCGGCAATACTGTTATGGAGCACCATGGTCGGCCTAATTCGCAGCGTGAGTGAGGGACTGGGCCCGGTAGGCGGTGCGGCGATGATATACACCCTCAGCGGATTACTGTGTCTGGTGACGGTAGGATTTCCTGATATCAGGCGGTTTTCACCCCGCTATCTTATTGCCGGCAGCGTTTTATTTGTCAGCTACGAAATATGCCTGGCGCTGTCGCTGGGCTATGCCGCAACGCGCGCTCAGGCCATTGAAGTCGGTATGGTGAATTATCTCTGGCCAAGCCTGACGATTGTGTTTGCCATTTTGTTCAATGGTCAAAAATCTACCCTGTGGGTGATCCCCGGGTTAGCCATCTCGCTGCTGGGCGTCTGCTGGGTATTAGGGGGCGAACAGGGGTTACATCTTGATGAAATCACCCGCAATATCGTGTCCAGTCCGCTGAGCTATGCGCTGGCATTCGCCGGGGCATTTATTTGGGCCGCCTACTGCACGGTCACCAGTAAATTTGCGAAAGGGCAAAACGGTATCACCCTGTTTGTTTTGCTGACAGCGCTGAGTCTGTGGGTGAAATATGCCCTCAGCGATCAGCCCGAGATGGTGTTCACGCTTCCGGTGGTGGTAAAACTCGTGATGTGCGGGGTAGCCCTTGGGTTTGGTTATGCCGCATGGAATATTGGCATCCTTCACGGTAACGTCACGGTACTGGCTGCCGTATCCTATTTCACCCCGGTCCTCTCAGCCGCGCTTGCCGCCGCAGTGCTGAATTCCCCACTCTCCTTCGCATTCTGGCAAGGCGCGCTGATGGTCTGCGCCGGGTCGTTGCTGTGCTGGTACGCCACCAGAAAATAATGCCAGTTTTGCTGTCGGGTAATATTTATCCCGACAGCAAAAAATTAACATAAATTTAATATGTGAGCGCACGCCAAAATATTCATCAGGCCAGTAGTGCGCGTGTTTAGACTCTGTTTATATTAGCGTCCTTTCGTAAATTTCCATTCACTTCCATTGACATAAATTGACACCGGCTCGTGATTAGTTACTTGCGAATACTCACGATCTTAATAGCACAAAGTGCAATAGTGTGTTTCTGTTTATTTCATTTAATAGGACGGAAATTCCGTACATAAAAGGTTTAAAACAAGGCATTACGGCTAAAATGGCCACTCACCCCTCACCAAAAGAACGAAAATACCGATAATTACCATTTTTTATAAAACCACAGCGTAACTATATTTCCGGCAATCAATCACGCAAAAAATTGGATGAATATTCATCAATTCACGCCATTTCACCGTCATTTACCCGATCTCGATCACACTAACTGAAATTATTACTAATAATTTGAAACTTATTATTGAAATAGGACTACAAGATTTTTAAAAATAGCATGCCATTGACGATTAGCCTCGTTTAGAAATTGTTCAAAGTGGCTCAGGAAATACCAAAGAAAATTATAAGGAATATTTAAGATGAAACTTAAATTAGTTGCAGTGGCAGTGACTTCCATGTTGGCAGCAGGCGTTGTAAACGCGGCTGAAGTTTATAACAAAGACGGTAACAAGCTGGATCTGTACGGTAAAGTAACAGGTCTGCACTATTTCTCTGATGATTCCAGCAACGACGGCGACAAAACTTACGTTCGTCTGGGCTTCAAAGGCGAAACTCAGATCAACGATCAGCTGACCGGTTACGGCCAGTGGGAATATGAGTTCAAAGGCAACCGTTCTGAATCCCAGGGCGCTGACGGCAACAAAACCCGTCTGGCATTCGCGGGTCTGAAATTCAACGAATTCGGTTCATTCGACTACGGTCGTAACTACGGTGTTGCTTACGACATCGGCGCATGGACTGACGTTCTGCCAGAGTTCGGTGGCGATACCTGGACTCAGACCGATGGCTTTATGACTGGCCGTACGACTGGCGTTGCAACCTACCGTAACACCGACTTCTTCGGTCTGGTTGACGGTCTGAACGTTGCTGCTCAGTACCAGGGTAAAAACGACCGTAATGACATCACCGAAGCGAACGGTGACGGCTGGGGTCTATCTTCTACCTATGAAATGGACGGCTTCGGTGTTGGTGCAACCTACGCT
This sequence comes from Enterobacter sp. KB-221C9, assembly GCF_041320715.1. NCBI lineage: Bacteria > Pseudomonadati > Pseudomonadota > Gammaproteobacteria > Enterobacterales > Enterobacteriaceae > Enterobacter > Enterobacter sp. KB-221C9. The sequence continues at coordinate 277,654 of NZ_JBGIWG010000002.1, read as the reverse complement.
AAATCTGACCGTACTGACCGTCAGGTTGCTGCAGGTCGCGTCGCTAACACCGTTAACGCTGGCGGTGAAAACGCAGAAGTATGGGCTGCTGGCCTGAAATACGATGCGAACAACATCTACCTGGCAACTACCTACTCTGAAACCCGCAACATGACCAACTTCGGTGACGGTTATATCGCGAACAAAGCTCAGAACTTCGAAGTTGTTGCTCAGTACCAGTTCGACTTCGGCCTGCGTCCATCCATCGCTTACCTGAAATCCAAAGGTAAAGACATCGGTTCATACGGCGACCAGGATCTGGTTGAATACGTTGACGTTGGCGCGAGCTACTACTTCAACAAAAACATGTCTACCTATGTTGATTACAAAATCAACCTGGTTGACGACAACAGCTTCACCAAAGCAACTGGCGTTGCTACCGACAACATCGTAGCTGTAGGCCTGACCTACCAGTTCTAAGATTTGTCACGATAAAAAGCCAGCCCATGTGGCTGGCTTTTTTTATACGGATTTCTGGCGTCAAAAAGGAGTACGCCATGCACATATTCAAAGGACGCTGCTTGTGCGGAATGAGTCAGTTCAGCGCGAGCCTCAACAATTTTGACGTATACGCATGTCACTGCACGCAATGCCAGAAGTGGTCGGGCGGTATTGCCATGTATCTTGAGACGCAGGGCCAGCCGCTGGTAGAGCAAGACTCCATCTCCCCTTCTCATTTTGCGTCATCCGCACGCGGCGAACGCTGGTTCTGTCCCGGCTGCGGCTGCCCGCTGTGGTTCAAACTGACCTCAACGTCGCGCTACTTCATTCCCTGGACGCTGCTTGAGATGAGCGAGGATGAACGACGTCGGCTGGTGCTAGCAGCAGAAATCTACACCGAAACCCAACCTGCGTTTTTTGGCCTGACCGGGCAATACGCGCGCTACAGCGGATCGGAAATGGAAGCGCTGGACAAACACTGCCTGCTTACGCCGTAAGTGGTTCAACGCTCGCCGCCCGACGCAGCCAGTTTTGCAGCAGCTTACCGTCCTCGGTCATCTCTGAATCTGAACGAACGCAGAGGTGATAGTCGCGCCCGTCATCAATGGGTAAGTCAAATATCTTCACCAGCTCGCCGCTCTCAAGATAAGGTGCGATCAGCGGCTCGCGCATCAACGCGCAGCCCAGCCCGGCCTGCACGCCCGCCAGCGTTAACAGCCCGTCCTCAAACAGAGGGCCGCTGCGCCGGAGCGGGCGTTTTACCCCCTGCAGCAGAAACCACTGCGGCCACGTGGTGCGCTCCTCATCATGCAGCAGCGGCATTTGCAGCAGCTGCTCAGGCGTGTCGATATGGCCATGAATGCGCAAAAAAGCGCGGCTGCACACCGGCACCATCTGTCCGGAAATCAGTTTTTCGCTCTGATAGCCCGCCCACTGGCCGTTACCAAAACGAATCGACATATCCGACGCATCGCTCAGATAGTTACGGTGGTTGGCATACACTACGTTGATCTCGGTCTGCGGATTGGCACGCATGAAATCAGGCAGGCGCGGAATAAACCACCCCATGCCGAAAAGCGGGATCAGGCTAATGGTGACCTGACGCGTTTGCGCCTGCTCAGCCAGATGCTCCGTTGCCTGGCGCAGCACGTTAAACGCCGCACGGATCGAGCGGTAATATTCACGTCCGTGCTGGCTCAGCACCAGCCTGCGCCCCTGACGCTCCGTCAGCGGCATTTGCAGATACCCTTCGAGCACCTTGAGCTGATGACTGACCGCCGACGGTGAGATATCCAGCTCCTGCGCGGCCAGCGTGACGCTGCCCAGCCGGGCGATGGCCTCAAAGGCACGGACAGCCCGAAGCGGCGGATCGTTTGCCAGGCGGCTTTCTGCATACGCAGACAAATCCGCCGATTGTTCTGTTTTATTCATATGTTGATTTCTTTAGGCTTTTCGTCCGGAAATGCGATTATATTATCTTTATATAAATCATTAAGATAATGCAATATCGGTTTATCATAAGAAATAATTTATGTGTATTTTACAATTTAATTCATTTATCGGATGGTAGCCGCAGAGAGAGCACTTTGCGGGTACAGACGTTGGATACATTCATACAACAACTGATCAACGGTGTGATGCTGGGAAGCATCTACGCGCTGATCGCGCTGGGCTATACCATGGTGTATGGCATCTTGCGCATTATTAACTTTGCTCACGGCGATATTCTGATGGTTGGCGCGCTCACCACGCTCTCCGCCATTAACGCCCTGAACGCCACCTTTCCGCACATGCCGCTGCTGTTGCAGCTTGGTGTTGCCCTGGCGATTGCCATGGCCGTTTGTGCCCTGCTGGCAATGGCCGTGGAGCGCTTTGCCTACCGCAGACTGCGCAACGCACCGCGCCTGGCGCCGCTGATCTCGGGTATCGGCGTCTCGGTCCTGCTGCAAACCGTGGCGATGATTATCTGGACGCGCAACCCGCTGATGTTCCCGCAGATCCTACCCATGGACCCGATCGCCGTAACGTCAGGAAGTGAACTGCATCCCCCTGCCATTGTGACCGTCACCGGCATTGTTACCGTGGCGCTGGCGCTTGCGGTAATGACCGGGCTTTGGCTGCTGGTGGAATACACCCGTCTGGGCCGCGGCATGCGCGCCGTGGCGGAAAACCCGCGCGTGGCCACGCTGATGGGGGTTAACCCCAATGCCATTATTGCCCTGACGTTCGCCATTGGCGGCGTATTTGCCGCGCTGGCAGGCGTGATGATGGCCAGCAACTACGGCAACGCCAGCTTCTCGATGGGCTTTTTGCCCGGGATTAAAGCCTTCACCGCCGCCGTGCTGGGCGGGATTGGCAACATTCGCGGCGCCATGATTGGCGGGATCCTGCTCGGCATTATCGAAGCGCTGGGAGCAGGTTATCTGGGGGAACTGACCCACGGCGTCTTTGGCAGCAACTATCAGGACGTTTTTGCCTTCATGGTCCTGATTCTGGTGCTGGTCTTCCGTCCGGCAGGCCTGCTGGGCGAGCGCGTGGCGCACAGGGCGTAAGGAAAACAATGACAACTCTTCAACTACAATCCCCGGCGATGCCGCGCAAATTCTGGTCAGGCATGGTTCTGTTCTGCCTCGCGCTGCTGGTTGCCCCCGTGGTGGCCACGCAGCTTGGCGGCAACTACTGGGTGCGCGTCATCGACTTCGCCCTGCTCTACATCATGCTGGCGCTGGGGCTTAATATTGTGGTGGGCTACACCGGCCTGCTGGATATGGGGTTTATCGCCTTTTACGCGGTCGGGGCTTATCTCGCTGCACTGATGGCCTCGCCACACCTGCTGGAGGTGTTTCCTCTCCTCGACGTCTGGTTCCCGGACGGGCTGCACACGTCATATCTGCTGATTATCCCGCTGGCGGCGCTCGTCGCTGCGGTCTGCGGCATTTTACTGGGTGCTCCCACGCTGAAGCTGCGCGGAGACTATCTGGCGATAGTGACCCTCGGCTTTGGCGAAATCATCCGCATCCTGATGCGCAACCTCGACCGTCCGGTGAACATCACCAACGGTGCGAAGGGCATTACCGGGGTGGATACGCTGAATCTGTTCGGCCTGAAGTTTAGCGGCGTATACCACTGGTTTGGTTTCAAAGTGCCCGCGCTGTGGCTGTGGTACTACCTGCTGATGCTGGTGATTGTGGCGATTATTTTTGTCTGCCTGCGCCTGCAGCATTCCCGTATTGGTCGCGCCTGGCACGCCATCCGTGAGGATGAAGACGTCGCACGGGCGATGGGCATCAACGTGCGTAACTATAAGCTGCTGGCCTTTGCGATGGGTGCCTCTTTTGGCGGCGTGGCGGGTGCCCTGTTCGGCGCGTTTCAGGGCTTTGTCTCCCCGGAATCCTTCACGTTACAGGAATCCATTGCCGTACTGGCGATGGTGGTGCTCGGCGGTATGGGACATATTCCGGGCGTGATCCTCGGCGCGGTGCTGCTTACCGCCCTGCCGGAACTGCTGCGCAGTCAGGCAGCCCCGGTTCAGCAGGCGCTGTTCGGCACGGTGCTGATTGACCCGGAAGTGCTGCGGCAGCTCTTCTACGGCCTGGCGCTGGTGCTGGTCATGCTGGTGCGTCCTTCAGGCATCTGGCCGGTGCGCCACAAGGAGGTGAAAGCATGAGCCTGTTAACCGTACGCAATATGTCAAAACGCTTCGGCGGGCTTACCGCCGTGGATGATGTGTCGATCGCAGTGAACAAGGGCGAGATCTACGGGCTGATCGGCCCCAACGGCGCGGGGAAAACCACCTGCTTTAACCTGATCACCGGGCTTTATCCGGCGGACAGCGGTGAATTTTCCATTGCCGATAAGCCCTATTTTCCAAAGCACATTGAGAAAGTCACCGCCGCCGGGATTGCGCGCACCTTCCAGAACGTGCGCCTCTTTAACGACATGTCGGTGCTGGAAAACGTGATGGTGGGTCGCCACGTGCGCACCCGTAACGGCCTGTGGGCCGCGCTGAGCCGCCACAAACGCGCTCGCGCGGAAGAAAGGCAGACCCGGGAGCTGGCCTGGCACTGGCTGGAGTACACCGGCATTGCGAAGTTCGCCCACTACCGCGCCTGCGATCTGGCGTATGGTCATCAGCGCCGTCTGGAGATTGCCCGCGCGCTGGCAACGGATCCGCTGCTGCTGGCGCTGGACGAACCCGCCGCCGGAATGAACGCAGCGGAAAAAGTGGCGCTCGGCGAGCTGCTTATCCGCCTGCGCGATGACGGTAAAACCCTGCTGATGATTGAACATGACGTCAAGCTGGTGATGGGCATCTGCGATCGCCTGACGGTGCTTGATTACGGCAAAACGCTCGCCAGCGGCACGCCGGAGAGCGTACGTCGCGACCCGGCAGTGATCGCCGCCTGGCTTGGAGGCAACGCCCATGTCTGAATTACTCAAGGTCGAACGTCTGGACGTGCATTACGGCGGCATTCAGGCCGTACGCGATGTCTCTTTTACCCTGCGCGAGGGCGAACAGGCTACGCTGATCGGCGCTAACGGCGCGGGGAAAAGCTCCACCGTGCGCGCCATTACCGGGCTGGAAAGCTTTAGCGGCAGTATTGAATTCAACGGTAAAGCGGTACGTAAGCACACCCCCGAAACCCTGCTCCGCTACGGGTTGGTCATGGTCCCGGAAGGACGAGGGATCTTCTCCCGCATGACGGTGCTGGAAAACCTGCAGATGGGCGCCTGGCTCAGGCGTGACACTGTCACCGTTAAGCAAGAGATGAACGCCATTTTCGAGCGCTTCCCGCGCCTGGGAGAACGCCAGCATCAGCTCGCCGGCCTGCTTTCCGGCGGAGAACAACAGCTGCTGGCCCTTAACCGCGCCCTGCTCAGCCGCCCGCGCCTGCTGATCCTCGACGAACCCTCGATGGGCCTCGCCCCGAAGATGGTCGAAAACATTTTTGCCGTCATTGCCGGTCTGCGGGAGCGCGGCGTTGCCCTGCTGCTCATCGAGCAAAACGCCCGTCTCGCGCTGGAAGTCACCGACAGCGCGTGGGTAATGGACAGCGGCAGCATTGTTCATCATGGCGAATCGAAAGCGCTGCTCAATGACGACCAGATTGCACAGATTTATTTGGGCGAAATGCCCGTTTAACAACACCAGCCAACATCAGGGAAATACAATGAAAACAGTAAAAATCAGTGCGCTTAGCGCCGCTATCCTCCTCGGCAGTTTTGCCTCGACGGCCGCGTGGGCAGCCGACGGTGAAACCGTGGTTATCGGTCTGGCAGGCCCGCTTACCGGCCCTTCTGCCCGTATCGGTAAAGATCTGGAGAACGGCGCGCAGCTGGCAATTGACGACATTAACAAGCAGCACCCGACCATCGGCGGCAAAGCGGTGACCTTTAAACTGCAGTCCGAAGACGATCAGTCCGACCCGCGCACCGCCGTGGCCGTGGCGCAGCGTCTGGTGGATAGCGGCGTGGCGGGCGTGGTCGGTCACTGGAACACCGGTACCAGCATTCCTGCCGCACGTATCTATCACGATGCGGGTATCGCACAGGTGGCACCGGTCGCGACCGGTCACGCCTATACCAAACAGGGTTTTGATACCAGCTTCCGCGTGATGGGCCACGACGACGACGGCGGCCAGTTTGCCGGGCAGTACGCGGTCAATACGCTGAAAGCCAAACGCATTGCGGTGATCGACGACCGTACCGCCTTTGGTCAGGGTCTGGCGGACCAGTTTATTAAATCGCTGGAAGCGCAGGGCGTGAAGGTTGTCGATCGTCAGTACGTTGATGATAAAACGGTGGACTTCAGCGCCGTGCTGACCGCTATTCGCAGTAAAAACGCCGATCTGATCTTCTTCGGCGGCGTCGACAGCCAGGCCGCACCGCTGGCGCGTCGCATCAAACAGCTGGGCATGAACGCCACGCTGATGGGCGCAGGCGGATTTGTCAGCCAGACGTTCCTGCAGCTGGCCCAGAAAGAAGGCGAAGGCGTAGTCGCGCTGGAGCCGGGTCTGCCCGTTGACCAGATGCCGGGTGGAAAGGCGTTCGAACAGGCCTATCAGTCCCGCTACCATACCCATATCGAACTGCACGCTCCGTTCGCCTATGACGCCACCCGCGTGCTGGTTGCGGCGATGGAAAAAGCAGACTCCGTTGAGCCGTCCGACTATCTGCCCGCCCTGCGCGCCATCAGCTACTCCGGCGTCACCGGACAGATCGCGTTTGATAAAGAAGGTAACCTGAAATCGCCGTCTTTCACCGTTTACAAAGTTGTCGACGGCAAATGGCAGCCGCAGACCGTGCTGGGCGGCGCAAAAGCGAAGTAACGCAGCGAGGCAATGTGATGAGTGATAATAACGAGCTGGGCATTCTCGCCCGCCGCAAAATTGAAGCAGAAATTATTAAGCCAATCTATGAAATCCTGGTGCGCGAGATAGGGAAAACCCGCGCCCAGGCGGTCATTGGCGAGGCCATTGAGCAGGCCGCGATTGACGCTGGCAAAGCGTTTGCCAGCAAAGAACCCAACGGCGCGGACGTAAAGAGCTTTATCGCCCTGCAGTATCTGTGGGAAAAAGATAACGCTCTGGACGTGAAGGTGATCGACGCCGACGACCAGCAGTACAACTACAACGTGACCCGCTGCCGCTACGCGGAGATGTATCACGAAATGGGGCTGGGCGAGATTGGTCATCTGCTCTCCTGCGCGCGCGATGAAAAATTCATCGTTGGCTATGCGCCGGACGTGAAGCTGACCCGCACGACCACCATCATGCAGGGCGGTTCGTGCTGTGATTTCCGCTACCGCAGCAGTAAGGACAAGACATGATCCGCATCAACGCCGAACGGCTGTGGTCAACGCTTGAGATGATGGCGCAGATCGGCGGCACGCCCGCCGGTGGCGTGACCCGTCTGGCACTGAGCGAGGAAGATCGTATTGCGCGTAACCTGCTGCGCGACTGGGCGCTGGACGCGGGTTTCACCTGCGACGTCGACAGCATGGGCAATATGTTTATCCGTCGACCGGGGAAAAACCCGCAGCTTGCTCCGGTCATGACGGGTTCACATGTGGATACCCAACCGCTGGGCGGTAACTACGACGGGGTTTACGGCGTGCTGGCCGGGCTGGAGCTGCTGCGAACCCTTAACGATCGTCACGTTGAGACCGAGCGTGACGTTGTGCTGGTGAACTGGACTAACGAAGAAGGCGCGCGCTTTGCGCCAGCCATGCTCTCTTCAGGGGTCTGGATGGGGCAATTTAGCGAAGCGTACGCGCATGCCCGCGCGGATAACGATGGCATTACCGTGGGCGAAGCGCTGGAGAGCATTGGCTACCGGGGTGAAGCCTCTGTCCGCGCGTTTCCCGTTCACGCCTGCTACGAACTGCACATCGAGCAGGGCCCGATCCTGGAAGATGAAGGTCTGGATATCGGGTTAGTTCGCGCGGCAATGGGCCAGCGCTGGTTTACCCTGACGCTGGAAGGATTCGCCGCCCATGCGGGCACGACGCCGATGCACAGCCGCCGCGACGCGCTGACCGCCTTTGCCGAGCTGGCGCTGAAGGTGGAAGAGATTGGCTATCGGTATGCGCCGGACGGACGCGCGACGATCGGTATGGCGAAGGTTACGCCAAACTCGCGCAACGTCGTGCCGTCTCGCGTGGAATGCAGCGTTGAGTTTCGCCATCCGGCGCAGCAGGCGCTGGAAGCCATGGAAGCGGCGCTGCATAAGGTGGCTGAAAGCCTGAAACTGCGCGGCGTCGCGGCTGCCGTTGAACGCATTTTTGACTACGCGCCCATCGCGTTTGATGCCGAATGCCTGGCTCGTACGGAGAAGGCCGTAGCGGAACTGGGCTATTCGTCGAAACCGATGGTTTCCGGTGCGGGACACGACGCCTGCTATGTCAGCAAAATTGCGCCCGCAAGCATGATCTTTATCCCCTGCGTGAAAGGCATCAGCCATAACGAAGCGGAAAGGATCCTGCCAGAGTGGGCGGAGAAAGGGGCAAATGTATTATTGCATAGCGTCCTGTCTGCGGCCCTTGAGAGATAGAACGGTGCGAAAGCAGGGGACCTCTGCTTTCGCCAGAATCTACACGGCAACGCGTCGGCTGATTTCGACAACCCGATCGCTGGGAAGGTGATAATGGTTGATGACGTGCGTGCAGTTGCGCTTCATAAAAGCAAATATGTGCCGTTGCCAGGCCGCCATACCTGCCTCACCCTCGCCTGCCACAATGGTTTCATGCCCGACATACCAGGTGGCGTCATCCGTGGCAAAAAGCGAGTTAATCTCGCTGACGCCCTGCAACAAGCGCGGGATGTCAGGGTGTTCCATAAAGCCATACTGCGCCACGCCGTGCCAGTATCCCGGCGCGCGCTGCTCTACCCTGATACGTTGTTCTTCCCCCACATAGGGCACATTCAGAATATCAATGGTAAGCGACAACACATCCTGCTGTAGCGCCCGGTTTCGCGCGACATGCCAGCGCATGACCGGCGGGATATTGTTCTGCGTACGGGTCAAAAAGACGGCGGAGCCCGCCACCCTGGGCACCGTCTTTTGCTGAAGCTGGGCAAAGAACGCATCCACGCTGACGCCCTTCTCGCCCACCGATGCGGATACCGCCTTAACGCCGCGGTGCCAGATCAGCATCACCGTACAAATCGCTGCGGCCATCAGCAGCGGAATATAGCCGCCTTCCAGGACCTTAATCAGGTTGGCAAACAAGAAGGTGGCATCAATCACCAGGAAACAGAGGGCAATAAGCGCGCTGCTGACCAGGCTCCAGCGCCACACTTCCCGCATCGCCACAAACAACAGCCCCGTGGTCATCAGCATGGTTAACGACACGGCGATGCCGTACGCGGCGGCAAGCTTATCGGAGGATTTAAAGAACACCACCAGCCCGATGGTCACCACCATCAGCAGCCAGTTTATGATCCCGATATAAATCTGACCGTAGCTTTCTGCCGCCGTCTGTTTGATGCGTAATCGGGGTAACCAGCCAAGCTGAATGGCCTGGCGCGTCATGGAAAACGCGCCGGTAATAATCGCCTGACTGGCGATGATCGTCGCCAGCGCGGCAAGAATGATAAGCGGAACCTGGAGCACAGGCGGACAGAGCGTGTAGAAAAGGTTTTGCTTGCTGTCGGCACCGGCCAGAATCAGCGCTGACTGGCCAGCATAGTTGAGCAGCAGCGAAGGAAAGACGATACCGTACCAGGCAAGCCAGATCGGCTTTTTACCAAAGTGCCCCATGTCTGCATACAGGGCCTCAGCACCCGTCACGCAGAGAAAAACGCCCCCCAGGACCAGGAAACTGGTGTACCCGTTCGAAAACAAAAACGCGATGCCGTACGCAGGGTTGAGGGCCAGCAGTACCGAGGGGTGTTGAACGATCCCCCGCACGCCCAGCGCAGCAATCGCCAAAAACCACAGCGCCATAACCGGGCCAAATATTTTCCCTATGCGGGCGGTACCAAAAGGCTGGATAAGAAACAGCGCCAGCAACACCGCCACCGTCAGGGGTAATATGTACGGCTGGGACTCAGGGATCACCATCTCCAGCCCTTCAAGGGCAGAAAGCACGGAGATTGCCGGGGTTATCGCGCCGTCACCGTAAATCAGCGCTGCGCCAATCAGGGCGGCAAAAATGACCCAGCGCCCGCCTTTGCCTTTTTCCACCAGAAGCGACATCAAGGCCATGATGCCCCCCTCGCCATGATTATCAATCCGCATGGCGAAGGCGGCATATTTTATGGATGTCACCAGGATGAGTGTCCAGGTAATCAGCGAGAGCAGGCCCAGTATGACGCCGGGCGTAGGGTCATGCTCAGAGAGCGAAAGCACCGTCCGGAAGGTATAAAGCGGGCTGGTGCCGATATCACCAAAAACGACGCCCAGCGCCCCCCCTGCAAGCAGGGTTAACCGGGAGAGCGGTTGGGACGGTTCACTGCTGTGGCGAGGGCTCATATTTTCCAGCAAGAGTCAGATAATCCTATAAAAAACATAGCTCATCTGCCCCGCCCGTGCCAACGGCTCGCCCTGTATTACTGCGGCTTGACCTTCGCCAGGCTAAACCAAATCCCCACGGCCAACAGCAGCAGCATTCCGCCCGCGCTGCCCAGCGCCACGCTGTGCGAGGTGATAAACGCGCTTTTCGCCGCCTCAATCACCGACTCCGCCAGCGTCGGGGTCAGATCCTGCGCCACCTTCATCGTCTCACCAATGGATGACGAGGCTTTATCGACGAGCGAGGCATTCAGCCCCTGCGGCAGGTCAATTGACGCCGAGAAGCTGCGGGTCAACAGCAGACCAAAGATGGCGATCCCCAGCCCGGCGCCCAGTTCATAGGACATGGTTTCAATGGCCCCTGCGGCGGCGGCTTTCTCTTTCGGCGCGGCCGCCATAATTGCCGAGGTCGAGGCCAGCAGCGCGCTGGCTGCACTGAAGCCGAGCAGCACCATCAGCCCCCACGCCTGCCACTGCTGCGTGCTGAAGTCGAGCATCGACAGGCCGATAAAGCTGACGGCGCTGAGCCCCATTCCGCCGGCGGCGACGATGCGTAGCCCCAAACGCCCGACCAGCACACCCGCAATAGGACCACTGAACCCGCTGGCGACCATCACCGGCAGCATGAACATTCCCGCTTCAAACGGCGTAAAGCCATGAACAAACTGCAGCTCCTGGGCCATCAGCAGCTCAAAACCGACCAGGGCAATCATGGCGGTCATCGCCATCACCACGCCGCTCAAGATGATGCGATGGCAGAAGAGACGCATGTCGATCATCGGTACGCGAGCGCGGAGCTGAATACGCACGAAGATAAACAGCAGCACCGAGCCGGTCACCAGCGCGGAGGCGACTACCCACGGTGACAGGACGCCTTTTAGCGCGGTTTTCGCGCTGTAGACCAGCAGCAAAATCGCCACAATCAGCATAATGGCATGGCTAATATTCAGCGGCTGCTCCGGGCGGCCCTGCTGAGGAGGCACAAAACGCGCGGCCAGCGAAACCACCACCAGCACGATCGGCACGTTGATCAAGAACACCGAGCCCCAGTAAAAATGCTCAAGCAGCATACCGCCAATCAGCGGACCAAACGCCGCCCCGCCGGAACCCACCGCGGCCCAGACGCCGAGCGCAATATTACGATCCCGCGCGTCGATAAACAGCGTGCGGATCCCGGCCAGCGTAGCCGGAATAATCATCGCTGCACCGATCGCCAGCGAGGCGCGCGCTGCAATCAGCCACCCTGCTGACGGGGCAAAGGCTGCCGCCAGCGACGACAGGCCAAACAGCGCGCTGCCAATCATGAGCAGTCGTTTAAAACCAATGCGGTCACCCAGGGCGCCCATCGGCAGCACCATTCCCGCCATCACCAGCGAGTAAATATCGATGATCCACAGCAATTCATTGCCGCTGGCGCCCAGCGTCATGCTCAATGTCGGCGCCGCCACGTGCAGCACCGTCGCGTCGATCGCCACCGGGATATACACCAGCACGATAATCACTAACGCTAACCACTGACGAAACATAAATTTCCTTTTCTTTAAAACATGGACACATGTCCAGGATGCGATCCTACGTAAAGTTGAACGAGTGTCCAGCTTTTTGTTACACTCGTTTCATTCCCATTGAGAGTAAGTAAACATGCGATATCTGAGCAAGGATGAACGGCGGGAAGCCATCTTACAGGCCGCCATGCGCGTGGCGCTGGCAGAAGGACTGGCGGCCATGACGGTACGCCGTATTGCCGCCGAGGCCAGGGTCGCCACCGGCCAGGTGCATCATCACTTTACGTCCGGCGGGGAGCTAAAATCGCTGGCGTTCGTACGGTTGATTCGCGAGCTGCTGGACGCGGATGTCGCGGGTAAACAGGCCGGATGGCGGGAGCAGCTTCATGCCATGCTCGGCAGCGATGACGGAAGGTTTGAGCCCTATATTCGCCTGTGGCGCGAAGCGCAGATCCTTGCCAGCCGTGATGCCGACATCAAGGGTGCCTATGTGATGACCATGGAGATGTGGCACCAGGAAACGGTGGCGCTTATCAAAGCGGGAACGGAGGCCGGAGAATTGAAGCCGGGCGATCGGGCGGAAAATATTGCCTGGCGCTTGATTGGTCTGGTGTGCGGTCTTGACGGGATGTATATCTTAAACATGCCCGAAATGGACGAAGCCGCGTTTAATAACCATCTTGATACATTAATCACGCTCGAGTTGTTTAATACTCCGTCTAATCAGTGATGTTGCCGGGTGGCGGCGACGCCTTACCCGGCCTACAGCCCACCTCTTTGCGCACTATTTCCCGGCCTGAGGATGCGTATCAAAGCCCGCCATTACCGCCGTCAGCTCCGCCAGTGAAAATCCGTGTTTTGCATCGTCAACGCCCAGTCCAAAACGTTCCTGCATCAGCTGGTAAAGCGCTTTTGCATCCGGCAGGTGGATCTGCTCCTCCACATGGCCATTCTGCCAGTGGGTAAAGTTGAAGTTAGTTAACGTCAGCTTGCCGCCGTCAGGCAGATGGCGACACATCAACAGATGATGACGAAAATGCGACTGCGGCCAGTGCGCCGACCAGAAATTCCCCATCACGTAATCACTGAAATACTGCGTTGTCAGGTCAAACTGATACATCGACTGCCAGTGCTCGTGGTGACGGAACTGCAGCACCCAGTCATTACCCTCGCTCAGCAGTCGATACAGCCCGTGCGGCGTCTCTTGTTCTTCACTGGCGAGCAGACGAATCGGCGCCGTCAGCGTCTGGCCGCCAAACCCGACATCGGCAATCCAGCGCTCACCGTTAAGCTCGACCAATAGCAGGCGGTGCGTGCGCGGGGGCATTTGCGGCGGACTCGCTAATACCACGCGTCCCAGCACGCTGCGCACCGTAAAACCGACCTCGCGCAAGACGCGTTCGAACAGGCCGTTTTGTTCAAAGCAGTACCCTCCGCGACGTGCGGTGACCAGCTTGTCGACCAGGCACCGATCGTCAAGCTGGATTTCGCGCGGCAGAACGACATCAATATTCTCAAAAGGGATCGCACAGTTGTGATGTAAATGCAGCGCACGCAGGGTATCAATATCCACCCGTGTCGGTTGCGTCCAGCCGATACGGGCGAAATAGGCGGTCAGGAATGGGGACATGAATCAGTTTCCTTTGATTGTGATGTTCTGTTTATAAACTAATTTTACGCACTCACTTTGATTTCCGTGCTTTTTCGTCATACTCATCGGTGTAGATGAGGAGATCCTATGAGCCACTTTCGCCCTGTTGAATTACGTCATGCCAGCCGTCTGCTGAACCACGGTCCTACCGTGCTTATTACCAGTCGGGATGAAAGCCTCGACAGACGCAACGTGATGGCCGCCGCATGGTCAATGCCCGTTGAGTTTGAGCCGCCGCGCATCGCGATCGTCGTGGATAAAAGTACCTGGTCGCGTGAGCTGATTGAACGCAGTGGGAAATTTGGCATCGTCATCCCCGGCGTGGCTGCGGCCAACTGGACATACGCGGTCGGTAGCGTCAGCGGGCGCGATGAAGACAAATTCAACTGCTACGGGATCCCGGTCGTGAACGGCCCTGAACTTGGCCTGCCGGTGATAGAAGAAAAATGTCTGGCATGGATGGAGTGTCGGTTATTACCCGTCACCTCCGCAGCTGAGAAATACGATACGCTGTTTGGGGAAGTGGTCTCAGCGGCAGCCGATGAGCGCGCGTTTATCGCGGGACGCTGGCAGTTTGACGAGGATAAGCTGAATACGCTGCATCATCTTGGAGCCGGGACGTTTGTGGCGAGCGGGAAGATGGTGAAGGCGCTGGATTGATTTACTTAATCATATCCTACTGAATTATATTAAATTTCTATGGCATTTTATGTTTACTATTTATTGTGGGTCACGATAGCGGCCACGTTTGCATCTACGATGGTCAGCAGTGGATAAGCGATTTTGTACAACGCACTTTGTATCCCGGACAGGCTTACCGAAATATACAGCCCCATTACGAACTGTTCAGGCATGACTAATGAAAACACTCTGCTTTTTTCTTTTCGCCCTGTCTCCGTTCGCGGTCGCAGATAGCATCTCTTCACCGGGCCAGGCGGCGCTTAAATTCAATCAATGGTATATCGCGCAATTAAATACGAACAAACCGCCAGTACTTAATCCAGACATCATGAACGAGTACGTAGCCTCAGGGACCATTGCAGCAATTAAAGAAATGTACTCTGGCGACAGTAACGAAAAAGACATGCCAGATGCGGATATGTTCATCAAATCGCAGGATTGGGATGAAGACTGGAATCAGATAACCGTCTTACACTCTGATTTTGATGCCGTTTGCACAAACGTCTATATCGCGTTTGGCAAGAAACAAGATCACGTTGTAGCAGATTGTCTCGTTCAGGAAAAAGGCGTATGGAAAGTTCGCTCGGCCACGCTGATAAAGTAAAAACGTGATATGAAAGGAAACGCCCTCTGTTGCAGAGGAAAAAGCACACGATAGCCCAGCGGCTACCGTGTGCAATTCATTAACTACTTCGCACGCCGTGAAATAATCTCATCCGCAACATTCCGCGGTGCTTCCGCAAAATGATGGAACTCCATCGTATACGTCGCGCGCCCCTGGGACATCGAGCGCAATGTCGTGGCATAACCAAACATCTCTGACAGCGGCACGTCAGCACGAATAATCTGGCTTCCGTACTGCTCTGCCATCCCCTGCACCATGCCGCGGCGGGAAGAGAGATCGCCCATAATGTTACCGGCGTACTCTTCCGGTGTTTCCACCTCTACGTGCATGATCGGCTCGAGAATCACCGGATCCGCCCTGCGGGCCCCCTCTTTGAAGCCGAGGATCGCCGCCATGCGGAACGCCATCTCCGAGGAGTCGACGTCGTGATACGAGCCAAACGTCAGCGTCGCCTTGACATCGACTACCGGGTAGCCCGCCAGCACGCCGCTGTTCATCGCTTCCCGCAGCCCTTTCTCAACGGACGGGATATACTCGCGCGGCACCACGCCGCCCTTGGTGGCATCTTCAAATTTAAAACCACTTCCAGGCTCCAGAGGCTCCAGGCTCAGCACCACATGGCCGTACTGCCCTTTACCGCCGGACTGACGGACAAATTTGCCTTCGATATCCTTCACCGCTTTACGCAGGGTTTCACGGTAGGTCACCTGTGGACGGCCAATATTCGCCTCGACGCCAAACTCACGCTTCATGCGGTCAACGATAATCTCGAGGTGTAGCTCACCCATCCCGGAGATAATGGTCTGGCCGGACTCTTCGTCAGTATGCAGGCGGAAAGACGGATCTTCCGCCGCCAGACGCTGCAGCGCGATCCCCATTTTCTCCTGATCGGCCTTGGTTTTCGGCTCGATCGCCAGCGAGATAACCGGATCCGGGAACTCCATGCGTTCAAGCGTGATGACGGCATTCGGATCGGTGAGCGTGTCGCCGGTGGTCACATCTTTCAGCCCCACGCAGGCCGCGATATCCCCGGCGCGCAGTTCGTCCACCTCGTGGCGATCGTTGGCATGCATCAGCACGATACGCCCGATACGCTCTTTCTTCCCTTTCACCGGGTTGTACACCGCGTCGCCTTTGCGCAGCACGCCAGAGTACACGCGGATAAAGGTCAGTTGACCGACGTACGGGTCGCTCATCAGCTTGAACGCCAGGGCCGAGAACGGCTCATCATCGCTTGGATGACGCTCCGCGTGCTGCCCTTTTTCATCAACGCCATCAATAGCGGGCACGTCCAGCGGCGACGGCATCAACTCAATCACCGCATCAAGCATGCGCTGAACGCCTTTATTCTTGAACGCGCTGCCGCACAGCATCGGCTGGATTTCGCCCGAGATGGTGCGAATACGCAGCCCCCTGATGATTTCTGCTTCGTCGAGATCGCCCGTCTCAAGGTATTTATCCATCAGATCGTCGCTGGCTTCCGCTGCCGCAGAGACCATTTTTTCCCGCCATTCCCGGGCGGTACTGACTAAATCATCCGGCACGGGCGCATAGGTAAATACCATGCCCTGCGTCGCATCGTCCCACAGAATGGTGCGCATCTTGATGAGATCCACCACGCCGGTGAAATGATCTTCGGCACCCACCGGGATGACAATCGGCACCGGATTGGCCTTCAGGCGTTCCTGCATCATCCGCACGACGCGGAAGAAATCAGCGCCCGGACGGTCCATTTTGTTGACGAAGGCCAGTCGCGGAACGTGATATTTATTGGCCTGACGCCAGACGGTTTCCGACTGCGGCTGCACGCCGCCCACGGAGTCATACACCATCACGGCACCGTCGAGTACGCGCATGGAACGCTCCACCTCGATGGTGAAATCCACGTGCCCCGGGGTGTCGATGATGTTGATCCGGTGCGGCTCATATCCTCTGTCCATACCCGGCCAGAAGCAGCTTACCGCCGCGGAGGTAATCGTGATCCCGCGCTCTTGCTCCTGCGCCATCCAGTCAGTGGTTGCCGCGCCATCGTGTACTTCACCCAGCTTGTGGCTCATCCCGGTATAAAACAGGATGCGCTCGGTGGTGGTGGTTTTACCGGCATCGATATGCGCGGAGATACCGATGTTGCGATAACGTTCGAGAGGGATGGGTCGGGGCATGATATTTCCTTAAGTCATGTGACTTGTCTGTGACGACCAGGATGGTCGTGCATTCGTTCGTTTGCTATAATAGTCCTATTGTACGAGTATTATCGAACTATTTTTTAACGGTTGACCTATTGTTGATATAGCTCAATCTGACGCCAAACGCAGGAAAACGATGATCCCAAACCACCCTGAAACTGAACAAATACTGCTGGAAAATGTGCTGTTTGCCCTCGGCAACCCGCTCCGGCTGTCGATCATTCGCCGGCTGGCCGACGGCAGCGAACTCAGCTGTAACGCGCTGCGCCCGGAAGACGTGGTGAAGTCAACGATGACCCACCACTGGCGCGTACTGCGCGACAGCGGCGTGATCTGGCAGCGTCCGCAGGGACGAGAAAACATGATTTCGTTGCGAAGAGAGGATCTGGATGCCCGTTTTCCAGGGCTGATGGCGATACTGTTGCAGGTTAAATAATTTCAGTCCCTTGCAGGCGATAGACTGGGATCCGCCGGGTTGTTTTGGTGAGCGTATCAAATACCTCGGCGTCGGACGTCACTATCCTCATCCCTGTTTTGCGTAATCTTTGCACATCCGCCGCGATGCGCTGAATGCCAAACCAGAAAAGCCCGTCGAGTGCCGTTACCGCTAACCCATTTTCCATCGCCAGCTTGAGGCGTTCGCGTGGGGCTTTAACCTGCTGGGCAATTTGCCTGTAAGGTAATTCATTACATCCCGTCGCGTCACTGCGCTGGATCCGCGTTTTCAGCTGATAGGTAAACTCGTCAGGTATTCCGTCGAGATCCCTTTTAAGGCTATAGACGCAGCCAAAGCGCTTGCCGTTAAACAGAACATTTTTCTGACTAAGCTGAAGCTCTTTTCTGACAGCGTCTATCAGCTGGGGCGCACGGGTAAGAAGCAGCCTGAAGGGTAGCTCGAAGCTGGTGACGTAATCCACATTAAGCAACGCGAGGCGCAGCCGCTCCTCTGCACCGCACTTTTGCTCACGACACTCCTCCATCACCTCCGCCCACTGGCGCGTCAGGCGCTCCGGCTCGGCGGCTTCGGTAAGGAGATATTTTTCAATCTGATAATCAACTCTTCCGGTCATCGTGTGGTATCCCGTCGCTGTGGATGCGGTAATTCTATACAGTACGGTGATATTTATAAAGGACTGAACCGCAGCGACATCCTGAAAATGTCGTTGCGATTCAGTATCCTGACGTTTCGGATCAGTGCGCCATAATCCAGCCCATCAGCAGCGTGGCGAAAATCACCGTCGACGCGCCGCCGATGCGGGTGGCGATCTGCGCGAACGGCATGAGCGACATCCGGTTAGACGCGGACAAAATGGCCACGTCCCCCGTTCCGCCCAGCCCGCTGTGGCAGCAGGTCACAATGGCCGCTTCCACAGGATACATATTCAGACGCGACGCGATAAAGTAGCCGCTCAGCGCCATCGCAATCACGACCGAACCGCATACCACCACGTATCCCACCGAGAAGACCGACACCACGCTCTCAAGCGGCACGTATAACATCCCGAGGCCGATCATCAGCGGCCAGACCAGCGCAGCCGAGACGAATTTATAGCAGCTGTGCGCGCCCTGCTCCATCGAGGCCGGGATCGCCCTGAAGTATTTACACAGGACGGCAATCAGGATCATCAGCACCGGGCCGGGAATGTGGACCAGCTTTTCGAATAATCCGCCGACGATGAAAAACGCGCACACCATCAGTAATCCGCCCCCCATCAGATGAAAATCCGTCTGCTGCGTGCTTTGCGCCCCGGCAAACAGGCTGGCGTCGTCTTTACTCCGCGTGAGCATGCCATTTCCCGAAAGCGCAGGACGTTTCGCGCCGAGTCGCGCCAGCGAGCCCGCACAAATGATGGCGAAGATATTCCCGACGACCGCAGCGGGTGCCAGCTGCGCAACGTAGACGTCCGGCGTCTGCCCCAGTATTGCCGAATAGGCCAGGGACAGCGGCAAAATCCCCTCGCCAATCCCGCCGCCAATGATGGGCACAATAATGAAGAAGAAGGTGTGGTAAGGCGTATAACCAAACAGTGAGCCTACAATAAGGCCGCTCAGCACGGCCATGCAGGTTCCCGCCACCAGCGGAACAAACATGCGCATCATCCCCTGGATCAGCAGCACCCGGTTCATCCCCAGAATACTGCCGACCACCAGGCAGGCGATGACGAAATAGAGCAGATTCGCCTCTTTCATCAGCAGATGCACGGTATCAAGGGTATGTTTCCCGAATACGCCAAAATAGACCAGCACCGAGGGCACCATCAGGCACAGGATCGCCGGGCCGCCGATATCTTTCAGCACCGGGATTTGACGCCCCACTTTGGCAAACGCGAAACCGAGGGTCATGATGACCGCGAGACCACCTATCATATTTTTCGGCAGCAGCCCTGCCCAGGCGGACGTCGCTACAATGGCGGCAATCCCGACGAACAGCATCAACGGGACCGTGCCCACCTCGGTATTGTTGAGCCCAAAGGCAAAACGCGAGGTGGGCAGCTCAGAAGTCGGTACAGGATTATCTTTCATATAATCACCTGAAAATTGTGTTCGGATATGCAGAGAAAGGAATAACTGAAGCTATTCCTGATACAAAAAAATGTTCTTAAATATAAATAATGACGTAGATGGCCTTTTCTAAAAACAGGCTCAGGGTGAAATTAACATGAGGTATCGGAGAGAAATGTGAACAATACTACCCTTCCTCTTTAAATAACTTAATTCATCATTAAGTAACTAAAGTATTCATGCCGGTTAATGCAATCTTTTTGAAATTAATAAAACCAGAAAGAGTGTGACCCTTGTCACTCCTGCCCTGCTATCTAAGCGCTAGATTAGCGCTGCAATAAAACACATAAAATACCCTACAGGAAATACTATGCCCTCATTACTATTACAGTCACTGTTTCCGCTCGTCTTTATAATGTTACTTGGATGGCTAAGTGGAAAGCTGGGATATTCCCGGCGTGAAGATGCAAACGTCATGGCAACCGTGGTGATTCGTTTCGCCCTTCCTTTCCATCTTTTTATTGGTGCATTGCATACCGACCCCAATAAAATTAAGAATCTGACCTTTATGGCCGTTTTGGTTGTCGGTTTAATGGGGTCGTATTTACTGACGCTCTTTATTTCACGCTACGTTTTTCGCCACGATATCAAAACCAGCGCTATTCAGTCTCTGGTTTGCGCCTTTCCTGATATGGCCTACTTTGGCGCACCGGTCCTGGCGGTATTGATTGGGCCGGAAGGATTTATCGGTGTGCTGATCGGCAATATTATTACCAGCGTTATCATGATCCCTCTGACTATCGTCCTGATTCGTATGGGTGATAAAAACGGCCATGATGGCCTGGAGGCGCTGCACCCGGGCGCGATGATCGTGCAAAACCTCATCAAAGCGGCACGCAATCCTATCGTCTGGATCCCGGTCTCCGGCGTCTTGCTCAGCCTGGCCGGTGTGCAAATCCCTTCCATTCTCAGCATGCCCATTGAGATGGTGGGCAAGGTTTCAGGCGGACTGTCCCTGTTTGCCCTCGGCCTGTTGTTTTACGGTGAACGTCCAAAGCTGAACGTGCAGACATTTACCAATATCAGTATTAAAAACCTGATTCAGCCGGCAATGATGGCCGCCGCAGGGATCGCCTTTGGCCTGAGCCATACCTTACTGCAGCAGGTTGTGATTATTGGCGCAACGCCTTCCGCTATTGCCGCGGGGATGTTTGCCTTACGCAGCGATACCTATATTGATACCGCATCCTCTTCCATATTAATTGGCACTGCCGTCGGGGTCGTGACCGAAGGCATTATGATCTATTTCATCTCTTAATCTGTTTTATTTAAAAAATTCAGGAGTTAACCATGTCCCGGAAAGAAGTTCTGTACACCCCCTATAACGGGGCCGTATTGCTGGAGAATCCGTTACTCAATAAAGGGCTCGCATTTATTAAAGAAGAGCGTGACAATTTTAATCTGCATGGACTATTGCCGCACAACGTTGAAACCATTGAAGAACAAACCGAGCGCGCATGGGTGCAGTTCTGTCATTTTAAAAGCGATATTTCGCGTCATGTTTACCTGCGAAATATCCAGGACACCAATGAAACGCTCTTTTATAACCTCTTGCGTTCACATCTGAAAGAGACGCTACCAATTATCTATACCCCGACGGTCGGTGAAGCCTGCGAGCATTTCTCCACGATTTATCGACGCGCGCGCGGCCTGTTTATTTCGTGGCCTAACCGCCATCGTATTGATGAGATGCTGCAAAGCTTTTCGCGCAATGACGTTCGCGTGATTGTGGTGACGGACGGGGAACGTATTTTAGGGCTTGGCGATCAGGGTATCGGCGGAATGGGCATCCCAATTGGCAAGCTGTCGCTGTATACCGCCTGCGGGGGGATCCATCCGGCCTCCACCCTCCCGATTATGCTGGATGTCGGCACCAATAATCAGCAGCACCTCGACGACCCGATGTACATGGGCTGGCGTCATCCGCGCATCAGCGACGATCAGTATGCTGAGTTTATGGATATGTTTGTCAGCACCGTTAAAGCGCGCTGGCCCAATGTTCTCCTGCAATTTGAAGACTTCGCGCAGAAAAACGCCACCAGGCTGCTCCAGCGCTACCGCGACCAGCTGTGCTGCTTCAATGATGATATCCAGGGCACGGCAGCGGTCACCGCCGGTACGCTGATGGCGGCGGCCCATGCGGCGGGCACGCGCATTCGCGACCAGCGCGTGGTCTTCCTGGGCAGCGGTTCTGCCGGATGCGGGATAGCTGAAAAAATTGTGGCGCTGATGGTGGATGACGGCCTGACCGAGCCGGAAGCGCGCAGCCGGATCTTTATGGTCGACCGCTTCGGCCTGCTGACCGACGACATGACCAACCTGCTCGATTTCCAGAAAAACCTGCTTACCGCGCGCGACGCCGTTTGCAGCTGGCAGGTAGACGCGAAGAATATTTCCCTGCTGGACGTGGTTAAGAACGCCCATCCCACGGTGATGATCGGCGTTTCAGGCCAGCCGGGGCTGTTCAGCGAAGAGATTGTCAAAGAGATGCATCGCCACTGTCCGCGCCCAATCATCATGCCGCTCTCGAACCCGACCTCGCGGGCGGAGGCCCAGCCGCAGGACCTTATCGCCTGGACCCAGGGTGCCGCGCTGGTGGCTACCGGCAGCCCGTTCGCCCCGGTATTCTGGGAGAATGCGCACTACGAGATCGCCCAGTGTAACAACGCCTATATTTTCCCGGGCCTGGGGCTGGGCGTCCTGGCCTGCAACGCGCGCCGGGTAACGGAAGAGATGCTGATGGCAGCAAGCCGCAGCCTGGCCGCGCAGTCTCCGCTGGTCACCACGGAAAAAGGTGGGCTGCTGCCGCCGGTAGACCAGATTGAAACAGTCTCACGCCAGATTGCAGTCGCCGTCGCCCGGGCCGCGATTGAACAGGGCATGGCTCCGGCGATAGATGATGAGACGTTGATGGCGCGTATCGAGAAGACCTGGTGGCGGGCGGACTATGCGCCGTACCGCAGATCTGCGCTGTAGGCCTCGCGCCTGCCCTCACTGCACGATGAGGGCAGGATTGCTGCCTTAGTGCTGGACGCCCGATCGGTCGGAAAGATCGGCGGCGGACAGGATATCAGCCCGCGGCGCCACGCTCCTGCGGCGGGCATACCGGTCAGGCTGACCTTCAGGACGCGTTTTGAAGCGCCGGTGCAGCCACATATACTGTTCTGGCGCCATGCGTACCGCCTGCTCAATTGCCCTGTTCATCTGCGTCGCCACAGATTCTTTATCTCCCCCCTGCAGCGCCTCGCTGATATCCTCCAGAATAATCAGTTCGTAGCCGGTGCCGTCCGCCCTGCGGCGCGGCACAAAGGGAATGACGGCAGGCTTAGCGCTTTTGACCAGCATATAGCTACCCGCGGTCGTGGCGGCATCCGGAACCGCAAAAAACGGCACGAAGACGCTATTGGTTTTGCCATAGTCATGGTCCGGGGCGTACCACAAAATCTCATTCTGCTTCAGCGAGCGGATCATGCCCTTTAAATCATGACGATCGAGCATGGTTTTATTTGAGCGCAGGCGTCCGCGCGTCTGAAGCCAGTCCAGCAGCGCATTATTGTTGGGACGATACACCCCAATACCGGGGTTAAGCATGCCAAATATCCGCGCGCCCAGCTCAAGCGTCAGAAAATGCATCCCCACCAGCACCACGCCCTTTCCTTGCGCCCTGGCCTTTTCCATGTGCTCATAACCCGTCACGGTAAAGCATTTCCGCACCCGCCATTCAGGCCAGAACCATGCCATTCCGGTTTCGATCACCCCCATTCCTACCGATTCAAAATTACGCTGCAGCAATGACTCGCGTTCATCCTTTTTCATCTCCGGAAAACAGAGCTCAAGGTTGCGGCGGGCAATCTCAACGCGGCGCGGAAGCAGGCGCATCGCCAGTCGACCAAGACCATGACCGATGCTGAACAGAAGCGGATAAGGGAGCAGCATGATGAGCCACAGTGCGGCAATGCCGGCCCAGCTTAGCCAGTAACGGGGATGAAGAAAGGCGAGTGAAAAACGGGGTAATTTTGTCATGAGAAAATTATCCTTTAACGTGTCTGTCCTTAACCGATTCGGTTGGAGATCTTTCCTAAGGATTGATGAGCTGTCAGTCAGAAACGTAAAGTGTAACGGATAAGACAAAACGCATTTTTATCCATTTTTGCGAAAAGCGGGAAGATGAGGCGGGGAAAAACCGGGAAGGAGAACTCCCCCCGGCAATTGCGCTTACATTGAATAGCCTGGCTTTTTGATTAACTCGTCCAGCTTCGGTCCTATTTCGGTATCCCAGACCTGCGCTTTCCAGTCCTCAGGATCCACCTGATTCAACGCAACGGACACCGAGCCGTCTTTGCTGTTGAAATGGCGAATAATGACCTCAGCAATGTCCTCGGCCAGGGCGTTTTTTTGTTCGTCGTTCAAATCGCGGGGAAAACATTTGATATCTACGTGTGGCATATGCAGGCTTCCAGTTGTGAGTCGTGGCTCCACGTTATCAGATAATACCGTTGGCCTTTAACACCTTGTGCAGTTCCGGCAGCTGACATACGGTATCTGCGATGGCCGTCAGTTTCGGCGTATTGGTCGCAAACCAGCCATGGCGTGGCCCCCAGGTGCGCGCCACCGCGATATAAACGTCCAGCAGCGTCAGCCGTTCACCCAACGCAAACGGGGCGGCCTTGAGCTGAGTTTCGAACCACAAATAGAGGGACTTCCGGTATTCGATGCAGTTTTTTTGCAGCTGTTCCGGCGCGTCCGGCACCCAGCGTTCGGGATAGTCCGCATACGTAAACGTGGGATAGACGTTGGCCACAAACCAGATCAGCAGACGCTGAAACTGCTGGCGTTCGGCCTGCCCCACGGGCGGAGCGAGATCGGGACACCTGTCGAGCACCATCAGGGCAATCGCCGCCGTTTCGGTCATGATGGCGCCATTTTCCAGCGCCAGCGTGGGTACCTGACACAGCGGGTTGAGCTTTTGCAGCAGCTCACGCTGCGGGCCGGGCTGGTCAAACCCGTCCACGTTGATAAATTGATAGGGGATATCAGCCAGGGTTAGCATCACTTCACCGATTGCCGAGCCCCAGCCGGGTACGCCATAGAGTTTAATCATGTTGCCCCCTGCGGGATGAAAACCCTAAGTGTAGAGCACCATTAGTAGGTTATCCCTGGCGGGTTGACCTCCGACTGCGCCACCGCTTCCCCCTGCTCGCCCCAGCGCGCCAGCACCTTCTGGTAATCTCCGCGCTTAATCGCGCCGTCCAGCGCGGTCTGCAGCGCGTACACCAGCTCATTGCCTTTTTTGGTGGTGGTCGCGACATAGGCTTTTTTCGGCCCTAAACCGACAACGCGGGTTTTGCCGGTGAGCGCCGCTTTGTAGGCTGAAACCGACTGAGGGCCAAAGAATACGTCCGCCCTGCCGGACTGAATATAGAGATTGCCCGAGGCATCGTCGTGGAGATAGACCGGCAGCGCGGGCGTCCGCCCCGCCTTTTTGTTCTCTTCGTTCCAGCCCAGCAGAATGCGCTCCTGATTCGTACCGGAGCCGACAATCACCTTTTTCCCCGCCAGATCTTCCGCGCTTTTGATTGACTGGATGTCGCTGGTGGATTTCACCGAAAACGCCAGCGAATCGACGCGGTAGGTCGCAAAATCAAACTTCTCTTTACGCTGTTCGGTCACCGCAATGTTCACCAGCGCCACGTCGTAGCGCCCGGAAGCGATCCCCAGCGGCCAGTCTTCCCACGCCGTCGGCACCAGCTTCAGCTTTAGCCCCAGGCTGCCCGCCAGCAGGCGGGCGATATCCGGATCGCTGCCAATACGCGTGCGGTTATCGCTGGCCAGCAGCGCCAGCGGCGGAGAATTCAGCGCCGAAACGGCGACCGTTAGCGTACCCGGCTCCACGAATTTGTAATTGGCGGGGATCTTCGCCACGGCCTGCCGATCCACCGTCACCGGCAGCGGCTGCTCGTTGGCTTTCAAATCAATGCTGGCGTGGCTCGCCGTCGTGAAGACCAGCCCCGCCAGAAGTCCATATTTCATTGGCGCTCCTTACAAGACTTTGGAGAGAAACTGGCGCGTTCGCGCATGTGACGGACGGTTTAATACCTCGTCACTGCTTCCCTGCTCGACAATTTTTCCGTCGACCATAAACACCACCTGATCCGCCACTTCCCGGGCAAAGCCGATCTCGTGGGTCACCACCACCAGCGTGGTGCCGGACCGGGCCAGCTTTTTGATCACGTCCAGCACTTCCCCCACCAGCTCCGGATCCAGCGCCGAGGTGGGCTCATCGAACAGCATCACGCGGGGACGCAGCGCCAGCGCGCGGGCAATGGCAATACGCTGCTGCTGGCCGCCGGAAAGATGGCGTGACCAGGCATCGGCTTTATCCCGCAGCCCAACCACGTCCAGCAGGCTGTACGCCCTTTCCACCGCCTCTTTTTTGCTCAGCTTTTTATGCGCGATGGGCGCCTCTATCAGGTTTTCCAGCACCGTGAGATGGGGAAAGAGATTGAAGTTCTGGAACACATAGCCCACGTTGACGCGCTGTTTGAGGATCTCCTTCTCCTTTAGCTCATAGAGCTTATCGCCCTGACGACGATAGCCAATGTAATCCCCGTCAATCTGGATAAAGCCTTCGTCGACGCGCTCCAGGTGATTAATGGTGCGCAGCAGCGTCGATTTACCGGAGCCGGACGGCCCGAGGATCACCGTCACGGACCCTGGCGGGATCTCAAGCGAAACGTTGTCGAGCGCCTTATGGCGGCCAAAAAACTTGCTGACGCCGGTAATTGAAATATGTCCTTCAGGAGAGGCTTGCATGGACGGGCTCCTGTGCTGGCGTGGTGGTGACAGAACGGGTACGACGGGTGGCACGGTTCTGGTTAACGGCAGAGCGGCGTTCGCTGCGGGCAAGCGCGCGTTCGACGCCATACTGGATAGCGGACAGGACGGTGGTGATCGCCAGGTACCAGGCGGCACCGACCATCAGCAGCGGGATCACCTCCTGCGTGCGGTTGTAGATCATCTGGATGGTATAGAACAGCTCCGGCATCGCCAGGACGTACACCATCGCCGTGCCCTTGGCGAGGCTGATGATTTCATTGAACCCCGACGGCAGGATGGTACGCAGCGCCTGAGGCAAAATGATGCGCACCGTGCGGCGCCAGGCCGGGAGTCCGAGCGCGGCGGCGGCTTCGTACTGCCCGTGATCGACCCCCAGGAATCCGCCGCGAATGATCTCGGCGGTATAGGCGCTCTGCACCAGGGTTAGCCCCACCACGGCGGTAGAAAACTGCCCCAGCACGTTGATGGTTTCAAAGCTGCCCCAGGTGATGCCGGTGAACGGCACGCCGAGAGAGAGCGTGTCGTAGAGGTAGGAAAAGTTGTACAGGACGATCAGCACCACAATCAGCGGCAGCGAACGAAACAGCCAGATGTAGGCCCACGCCAGGCTGCTGAGAAGCCACGACGAGGACAGTCTCGCCAGCGCCAGCATGCCGCCCAACACCACGCTCAGCGCGGTACCGATCAGGGTCAGCAGCAGGGTCTGCCCTACGCCTTCAAGGATAACCGGGTCAAAGAACCAGCGGGCGAACACCGACCACTCCCAGCGCGGGTTAAAGGCCACGGACTGAATCACGACCGCGAGGACAAACAGCGCCACCGCGGCGCCGACGGTCCGCAGCGGATAACGCGCCGGGACCACCTTAATGGTTTCAACGTTGCTCATCGTCGCTCCTCATGCGGTTTTACTGAACGCTTCGCGTACCAGCGTTTTAGTGAAGCGCAGCCGACCGTCAAACGGCGGCTGGCTGTACTCTTCCGGATCCCGGTTCAGATCGAACTGCGCCTGATAGCCCTGGCTGAGATAGAGCCTGACCGCTTCCGGCTGGCGAAAACCGGTTGTCAGGTAGATTTGGCTATATCCTGCCAGCACCGCCCTGCGCTCAAGCTCCTGCACCACGCGCCCGGCAAGCCCCTGCTGACGCAGGGTTTTGTCCGTCCAGATGCGTTTGATTTCCGCGGTGCGTTCGTCGAAAGGTTTGTACGCGCCGGTGGCGATAATCTTCCCGTCGCGCTCCAGCACGATAAACAGCCCCTGCGGCGCTAAATACCACTCGGTGAGTTCCACCTCCGCGTCTTTAGAGAAGTAGTCGCCGTAACGGGCAGCATATTCACCGAACAGCCCCTCAATGATGGGCTGGAGCTCGGCATCCTCCGGGGAAACGTCACGAAATCGTTCGCTCATGCAGCCTCCTTAATCGCCCAGGCCAGCCGGGTTCACTTCGGACTGAGGAATGCGCTCAACGCCTTCCCCCCAGCGGTTCAGCACTTTGTCGTAATCGCCGTTTTTGATCACGCCGTTCAGCGCGGTTTGCACCGGCTCAACCAGCCCGCTGCCTTTTTTCAGCGTCACGGCAATGTGCGCCGCCTTCGGCCAGCCGCCGTCGACGCTACCCACCAGTTTGGTTTTCCCGTTCAGCGCCGCTTTCCAGGCGCCAATCACGTTCGGACCGAAGTAGGCATCCGCGCGTCCGGACTGCAGCGCCAGCGTTTGTGCCGCATCGTCTTTGGTATAGATCGGGGTAAAGGGCTTCAGCCCCTGCTTCAGGTTTTCGGCATTCCATGCGAGGAGGATGGCCTCCTGGTTGGTGCCGGAGCCGACGATAATCCGCAGCCCGGCGATGTCCTCAGCCTTCTCAAGCGACTTGATCGGGCTGGTTGATTTCACGTAGAACCCGAGGGAATCTTTTCGGTAGGTGGCAAAGTCAAACTTCTCTTTACGCTCTTTGGTGACGGTGATGTTGCTGATGGCGGCATCATATTTCCCGGAGGCCACGCCCAGCGGCCAGTCTTCCCAGGAGGTCGGCACCACGTTCAGCTCCAGCCCCAGGCTGTCAGCGACCAGACGGGCGACGTCCACCTCACTCCCCAACAGCGTTTTGTTGTCATCGGAAAACACCGTCAGCGGCGGTTGATTGAGGCCCGCCACCGCCACGGTAAATTTCCCCGGCACGGCGAAGCGATAATCTTTTGGCAGCTGTGCTACCGCCTCTCCATTTTTGACGGTATTAACCGGCGTTTTATTGGCCTCGATGCTCACGCCGGTGCCGTTAATATTCACATTCTCTGCCCAGACGGCAGGGGTAAAGGCCAGCGCGAGCGCCAGAATAAGCGATGTTTTCTGCATAGCGGTGTTCTCTTTTATTGTTGTGTGAATTGATTTTTAGGTTCGTCTAAACCCAGACTTTCGCGCAGCGTGGTGCCCGGGTAGTCGGTGCGGAACAGTCCGCGCGCCTGTAAAACAGGCACCACCTGGTCAACAAAGCGCGGGAAGGTGTCCGGCGTACCGCCCTGAATGATGAAGCCGTCTGCGGCATAGCCTTCAAACCAGGCCTGCAGACCGTCTGCCACCTCTTCCGGCGTGCCGGAAAAGCGCGGGCGCGGTGATGCGGCTTCCAGCGCTACCTGACGCAGGGTTAAGCTGCGCTCGCGGGCATTACGCTTAATTTCATCGGTGGTGCTGCGGAAGCTGTTTTTGCCTAAGTCGCCGATATCCGGGAACGGCTCGTCGAGCGGATACTGGCTGAAATCGTGATGTTCAAAATAACGCCCGAGGTAGTTGAGGGCATCGTTAATCGACACCAGCGCCGCCGTGGTTTGATACTGGTTCTCCACGTCATCGGCGTCTTTACCCACAATCACGCTGACGCCCTGGAAAATATGTAAATCTGACGCGCGGCGTCCGTTAGTTTCCAGCTGCTGCTTCACGTCGCGGTAAAAGGCTTTTGCCTCATCGAGCGTTTCGTGATGGGTAAAAATGGCGTCGGCATGTTTCGCCGCCAGCTTTTTCCCGTCGTCCGACGCGCCCGCCTGAAAGACAATCGGTCGTCCTTGCGGCGTTCGACCAATATTCAGCGGCCCGGCGACCTGGAAGAAATCACCGTGGTGGTCGAGGGTATGCAATTTTGCCGAATCAAAGAATTGGCCGCTCTCCTTATTACGCACAAAGGCGTCGCCCTCCCAGGAATCCCACAGCCCTTTCACCACGTCGAGATACTCATCCGCAATGCGATAGCGCAGCGCATGCTCGGGGTGTTTTTCACGGGAAAAGTTCTTTGCCGACCCTTCCAGCGGCGAAGTCACCACGTTCCAGCCCGCGCGTCCGTTGCTCAGGTGGTCGAGGCTGGCGAACTGGCGCGCCGTGGTGAAGGGTTCGCTGTAGGAGGTGGATAAGGTTCCCACCAGCCCCAGGCGCGAGGTGATGCTGGCGAGAGCGGATAACACCGTCAGCGGTTCAAAGCGGTTTAAAAAATGCGGGATCGATTTCTCGTTTATGTAGAGACCGTCGGCAACGAATAAAAAATCGAGTTTGCCCTCCTCCGCCTTTAACGCCGTCGCTTTGACGAAATCAAAATTGATACTGGCATCGGCGACGGCCTCAGGGTGACGCCAGGCGGACATATTTCCGGATGCACCATGCAAAATGGTCCCCAGCCGCAGTTGACGATGTGCAGACATATTCACCTCTTAAGAATTAAACGTGTTGCAGGGCTTTTTCCGCAAGCTCTGCAAAATAGCGGGCAGCGGGCTCAATTAAGGCTTCATCCGGCTTGAAGGCCGGATGATGTAAACCATACGGGCTGTTGCTGCCGATGCTGACAAACGCCCCCGGGATCTGCTGCAGGTAGACCGCGAAATCTTCCCCACCCATATGCAGCTCGGCGTGCCGGGTTTCATATCCGGCGTCCCGGGCGACCGAGGTGGCGAAATCGGCCCAGCGTTCGTCATTCACCAGCGCGGTGGGCCCGGCATACCAGGTGATATCAATCTGTGCGCTAAAGGCGCTGGCAAACCCGGCGGCGATTTCGCCCACGCGGGCTTTCACGTTCTGCTGCACTTCTGTCCGGTGGGTGCGCAGCGTGCCTTCCAGCTCGACGCTTTCCGGCAACACGTTCCAGGTGTTACCGCCTGCAATGCGCGTCACGCTCAGCACCACCGAGTCCAGCGTATTGACGTTGCGGCTGGCGACGCTTTGCAGCGCCGTCACCAGCTGGCTCGCCAGCACAATGGCGTCGTTGCCTTCGTGCGGACGTGCGGCGTGCGCGCCCTTACCGGTAATGCGGATCACGAAGCGATCGACGTTGGCATAAAACGGCCCGCCGCGGGTAGCGAACTCACCGACCGGCAGGCCGGGCTCGTTATGCATGCCGAAGATGGCGCTGACGTCGCGCAGGGCACCGGCCCGCACCATGCTTTTCGCACCGCCAAAGTTCTCTTCAGCAGGCTGAAACAGGATCCGCACGCGGCCGTTAAGCGACGCTTCCCGCTCTTTCAGCTTCAACGCGGCGCCGAGTATCACGCTGGTGTGGATATCGTGCCCGCAGGCATGCATTACGCCCGCACGCTGCGAGCTAAACGGCACGCCGCTGCGCTCTTCAATCGGCAGAGCGTCGATATCTGCCCGCAGCGCAATCAGTTTGCTGCCCGAGCCGATTTCCGCCACCAGCCCGGTAGACAGATCGTAAGGCTGCGGGGTAATCCCGGCGTTCGTCAGCCACTGGCGCAGGCGCGTCGTGGTCTCCACTTCCTGGCCGGAAAGCTCCGGGTTCTGGTGCAGCTCGCGACGCCAGGCAATCAGCTGTTCGCCAAAGCTCATACGGTAACCTCCCTGTTAAGACGCGCCTCGGCCAGCAGGCGCAGCGACGCGACGCGCGTTGCTCCCTCCGCTACCGGCGTGTCGATGATAAATTCGTCAATGCCCCACTGCTGGTGCAGCGCGTTGAGCTGTTCAAGTACCGACTCAGCCGTACCGGCCAGCAGCGACTGCGCCCGGCGTGCAATGCGCACCGGCTCGCTGCCCGCCTGACGCGCAAAGGCGTAGGCCTGCTCTTCGCTGGCCACGGTGACACGCTGGCCGTTTGCTAGCTCAACGCCCCACACTTCAACCTTTTGCGCCAGGGCTTCTGCCTCGGCCTGCGTCGGCGCGACAATCGCCTGTACCGCCACAATCACGTCCCGCGTGCTGCTCTTACGCCAGGTCGATACCACCTCGCGCAGCAGTTCCGGGTCACCGTTCAGATGCGCGGCAAAAACAAAGTGCCAGCCGAGCCCGGCGGCCAGCAGCGCGCTATCGGTACTCGCGCCCAGCAGAAAACGTTCTGCAGGCGAAGGCGGCTGAGGCGTGGCGCGGACGGCATCCTCGGTTGACGGATGTTCAGGACGGCTCCAGCGATCGAGCTGGGCCAGCTGTTCGGCGAAGCTGCCCTTTTCCTCTTGATTCAGGCCCTGCTGCAGCGCACGCGTTGAGAGCGGTAAACCGCCGGGGGCTTTCCCGACGCCGAGATCCACGCGACCGGGCGCCAGCGCGGCCAGTACGTTGAAATTCTCGGCGACTTTATAAGGGCTGTAGTGCTGGAGCATCACGCCGCCGGATCCGACGCGGATGCGCGTTGTCTGCCCGAGGATCCAGGCAATCAGCAGCTCCGGCGAGGGGCTGGCAAGATGGGGAGTGTTGTGGTGTTCGGCAATCCAGAAGCGGTGATAGCCCAGATTTTCTGCCTGCTGCGCCAGCGCCAGCGTACGCGCCAGTGCATCGGCGGCCGTTTCGTTTTCAGCGATGGGGCTTTTATCCAGAATGCTGATTCGCCATGACATGTTGCGTTCTCGTTTGACTTAACATGTCGACATTATTAAAGGCGCATTTCACCACTGAGAAACAATTAATTTACATTTAGTTTGCCGGAAATCAGATATATAAAACCATGCTAAGAATAAGACTTTAAGGAGGCAATCAGCGTTTCCGCCTGCCCGCGGCGGGTAATGCGGACAAAACGAATATGGCCATATTGCGGGTTTTGCAGATCGGCTTCATAACGCGTGCGGTTGTTACGCCACGTTTTCATCGTCCAGATGAGAATGGACTCTCTGCTAAAGAACGCACGCCGGAAACTCTCTTTGTTCCCGGTTCCGGGCCAAAGCTCGCGTTTATGCCAGGCCCGTTTGATTGCCCTGTTGACGGCCTGCCAGAGGGTGCGGGCAAACCCATAATCCACCCACACCACAACGTCTACATTGCGCCATTTAACGGGCCGCGTGCGGTTATAGTTGCCGTCGAGCACCCAGTCAGGCGACGCCTGTAGCGCCTGCTCCAGCTTTTCCTGAAACACATCGTCCGGCGTTCCCTGCCAGTCGGGCCGCCAGTAGAGTCTGTCCATCTCGATATAGGGAATAGCCAGTTCGGTCGCAATCTGCTTCGCCAGCGTGCTTTTTCCGCTCCCGCTGGTTCCGATGACGTTAATTTTCACCTCAGCCTCACTGTGTTAACGAAAATTGACCAAATGATAGCGTTTTCATCCTGTTAACGAAACGCTATTTCAGCATGGCAATTTTTCCGGGGAGGCGATCTCCCCCTTTTAGTTTGGCTTATGTCATTTATTTGCAGCGCCAACCAAAGACGCCCTTTAAAATATTTTCATTTTTATTACATTCGACGAAATTAACAATTTAAAAATAATGAGCAAGGCTATTTCGAACAGTCTTAATTTCAGAGAGAATAGACCGCAGGCAGTTATAAAAATAATCGCATTAATCTTACCTGAACGTTTTCAGGGCATTTTTTATTCTCGCACATCATCATGGAGTTACTCATGAGGCGTAACACTCCCGTTACACAAAACGAGTATTTGCTTAACGATGGCTCGACGTTAATGTCGACCACCAATACAAAAAGTCATATTACCTATGCTAATTCCGCTTTTATTGAAGCCAGCGGATATAAAGAAGAACATCTTCTGGGCGAGCCGCATAACCTCATCCGTCATCCCGACATGCCTGCCGAAGCGTTTGGCGACATGTGGTTTACCCTGCAGCAGGGTGAGACCTGGACGGGGCTGGTGAAGAACCGTCGTCACAATGGCGATCACTACTGGGTGCGGGCTAACGTGACGCCGGTCTGGCAGGATGAAAGCCTGACGGGCTATATCTCCGTGCGAAATATACCCGCGCGGGAAGAGATCGCGGCCAGCGAAAAACTGTATGCAAAAGTGCGTAATAACGAATTAAAACATCATCGTTTTTATAAAGGGCTGTTAATTCGGCGCGGTTTATTTTCTTTTATGTCGCTTTTTAAATGTCTTAGCACCCCTAAACGAATCCATCTGGGTATTGCGACGACGGCGTTACTCTCCTGCCTGGCGGTGTATTTA
The DNA here is from genome assembly GCF_041320715.1 of Enterobacter sp. KB-221C9. Taxonomy (NCBI): domain Bacteria; kingdom Pseudomonadati; phylum Pseudomonadota; class Gammaproteobacteria; order Enterobacterales; family Enterobacteriaceae; genus Enterobacter; species Enterobacter sp. KB-221C9. Next base: position 243,749 of record NZ_JBGIWG010000002.1, on the reverse strand, counting down.
TTTCCAGATAAACTTGTGCAGTCGGGGAGTCTGGTGCTGCTGTTGACTTGCCTGGCTTATTATCTTCATGCGCAGATCGCCCGGCCGGTAAAATCCATCGTGCAGCAGATGCAGCGCGTGGTTTCAGGACGGAAAACGGACTATTACCATTTTGACAGGATCGATGACATCGGGATGATGATGCGCCTGGTCAATCAATCCGGTTTGAACCTGAATTCGCTGGTTGACGATGTCGGGGCGCAAATCAGCGGTATTGGCACCATCAGCCAGCAGGTCGCGAAAGAAGGTGCAGCGCTGCAGACGCGTTCAGAAGAGACCGCAGACTTTCTGCAGCAAACCGCGTCGGCGGTGGAAGAGATCGCCAGCGCGGTGAAGCAGACGGCAGAAACCGCGAAAGAAGCCACGGAGATGGCGGATCGCACCCGCGACAGCGCCCACTGCGGCGAAGCGATGATGAAAGAAACCATCGGTATGATGCAATCCGTGTCGCAGGATAACAGCCAGATCGTCGATATTATCAGCGTTATCGATCGTATCGCCTTCCAGACCAACATTCTTGCGCTGAATGCTGCCGTGGAAGCGGCGCGCGCAGGTGAAGCCGGGCGCGGCTTTGCCGTGGTGGCGGCCGAGGTGCGCAATCTTGCGCAGCACTCCGCGACGGCGGCGAAAGAGATCAAAGTGCTGATTGAGAAAAACGTCGCCAGCGTCAACGCGGGCGTGGAAAAAGTGGAACAGACCGAAACGCAGCTGACGGTTATGATCGACAACGTGCTGCGGGTCTCCTCCCTGATTAAGGAGATCGGCCACGCCACGCAGGAGCAAACCCAGGCGCTGACGCTCATCAACGCATCCATCTCCCGTATCGGCGCAATGACCCACAACAATACGGGGATGGTGGATAACGTCGCTCACGCCGCGAATCACCTGACGCAGCGCACGACGCGCCTGCAGCAGGCGATTGCCGTTTTTGGCGGTTAGCCGTTCGGGTACTGCTCGTCGGTGACTTTTTCCAGCCATGCTACCGGGCTGCCGTTAACGGATTCGGCGATGGCAATATGCGTCATCGCCGTTTGCGCGCTTGCGCCGTGCCAGTGCTTTACGCCGGGTGGGATCCAGGCGATATCCCCCTGATTCAAAATTTCCGCCGCTTTGCCCCACTCCTGTAACCAGCCGCGACCCTGCGTCACAATCAGCGTTTGCCCAAGGGGATGCGTATGCCACGCGGTGCGCGCGCCCGGCTCGAAGGTCACGGTTGCTCCGCCAACGCTGGCAGGTTCGCTCGCCTGGAATGGCGCGTCAATGCGGACGGTGCCGGTGAACCAGGCTTCCGGTCCCTTTGCTGAAGGTAATGACCCGCTGCGGATAATTTTCATCTTTTGCTCCTCGTTTACTGTTGCGTTAACAGTAGCGCAAAGCAGTCCGGAGCATTAGCATGCATAATCAGATAGGAAATATGATTCAAATTCATAAATAGAGGCAATCGCGATGCTAAAAGATAATTTCAACGACCTGCTCTCTTTTATGGTAGTCGCCCGCGAGCGCAGCTTTACGCGCGCAGCGGCGCAGCTGGGCGTCTCGCAATCGGCGCTAAGCCACGCCATGCGCAAGCTTGAAGCGCGGCTCGACGTTCGCCTTTTAACCCGCACAACCCGCAGCGTTGTTCCCACTCAGGCAGGTGAGCAGCTCTTTACGCGCTTAAGCCCGCATTTGCTGGAGATCGAGCAGGAGCTCACGGCGCTTCGCAGCGCGCGCAACAAACCCGCAGGCGCTATCCGCATCGTCGCCGGCGAGCACGCGATGGACGTCGTGCTCTGGCCGGTACTGAAGGCGTTTATGGTGCAGTATCCTGAGATTAACGTCGAAGTGACGGTAGATAACGGCCTGACGGATATCGTGGATGGCCGTTTCGACGCGGGAGTTCGCCTGGGTGAACAGGTGGCAAAAGATATGATTGCGGTACGGATCGCGCCAGATATGCGCATGGCCGTGGTCGGTTCCGCGGATTATCTGGCACGCTTTGGCGTTCCGCAGACGCCGGAGCAGCTCGCTGACCACCGCTGTATCAATATGCGCCTGCCCACGCGCGGGGGGTTATATCACTGGGAGTTTGAGCGCGACGGGCGCGAGCTTCGCGTGCGGGTTGAGGGGCAGCTTACGCTGAGCAACCTGTCGCAGCGCATCGACGCCGCTGAGAATGGCCTCGGATTAGCCTACGTACCGGAGGCGTCGGTTCTGGGGGCGTTGAGTGACGGACGGCTGGTCAGGGTTCTTGAAGCGTGGTGCCCGACTTTTGATGGGTATCATCTTTATTATCCGAGCCGTCGCCAGCACACTGCTGCGTTCAGGTTACTGTTAGAAGCTCTGCAGCAGTCAAAATCTTGACCACCTGGTAATAATTAAGAAAATCTGATGATTTAATAATCAACCCACCCACTGTTTTGTCTAAAAACCCACCACGATTCAGCGCGTTGCGATCGCCGTCTGCTCTGACCACACGATTTCCTTCGACGTGCATCACTTTCGGCAAGGTTATATTTTGCGTCGCTTATGAATTGCAGGTAGGATGCCTCGCCATGTTTCGCCTTATCCATACGCAGAATGACTGGGAAGGCGACATGTGTTTGTGCAGAAGCAATCGTTTGTATTGCGCTCTGCCAGGCAGGACTATCACGATAATGGTTCAGACAGGCAAACAGGTAACTCAATGAAAACAAGCAATAAAAGCGCAGCCGATCATCATGCTGCTAAACGTCGCTGGTTGAACTCCCACGAAGAGGGCTACCACAAAGCGATGGGCAACCGTCAGGTTCAAATGATCGCCATCGGCGGCGCTATCGGAACGGGTCTGTTTTTAGGTGCTGGTGCGCGTCTGCAAATGGCTGGCCCGGCTCTCGCCCTGGTCTATCTGGTGTGCGGGATCTTCTCTTTCTTCATTCTACGCGCGCTGGGCGAACTGGTACTGCATCGCCCTTCCAGCGGAAGCTTCGTCTCTTACGCCCGTGAATTCCTCGGTGAAAAAGCGGCCTACGTTGCGGGATGGATGTACTTCGTCAACTGGGCGATGACCGGTATTGTCGATATCACCGCCGTTGCGCTGTACATGCACTACTGGGGCGCGTTCGGTGACGTTCCGCAGTGGGTGTTTGCGCTTGGCGCGCTGGCCATTGTCGGCACCATGAACATGATCGGCGTGAAGTGGTTCGCGGAGATGGAGTTCTGGTTTGCGCTGGTAAAAGTGCTGGCCATCGTGGTGTTCCTGGTTGTGGGTACCGTCTTCCTCGGCAGCGGCAAGCCGCTGGACGGCAATGCCACCGGCTTCCATCTGATAACCGATAACGGCGGATTCTTCCCGCACGGCCTGCTGCCTGCGCTGGTGCTGGTTCAGGGCGTCGTGTTCGCCTTTGCCTCCATCGAGCTGGTGGGTACCGCGGCAGGGGAATGTAAAGATCCGCAGACGATGGTGCCAAAAGCCATCAACAGCGTTATCTGGCGTATCGGTCTGTTCTACGTCGGTTCCGTGGTGCTGCTGGTTCTGCTGCTGCCATGGACTGCCTATCAGGCGGGTCAGAGTCCATTTGTGACCTTCTTCTCTAAGCTGGGCGTACCTTACGTTGGCAGCATCATGAACATCGTGGTGCTGACGGCAGCGCTCTCCAGCCTGAACTCCGGCCTTTACTCTACCGGTCGTATCCTGCGCTCTATGTCGATGGGCGGTTCTGCGCCGAAATTCATGTCGAAGATGAGCAAGCAGCAGGTTCCCTATGCGGGGATTCTGGCAACGCTGGTGGTTTACGTCTTTGGCGTGTTCCTGAACTATCTGGTGCCGTCCCGCGTATTTGAGATCGTTCTGAACGTGGCTGCACTGGGGATTATCGCCTCCTGGGCCTTTATTGTGGTCTGCCAGATGCGTCTGCGCAAAGCGATCAAAGAAGGCAAAGCGGCTGATGTGAGCTTCAAGATGCCGGGCGCACCGGTGACCTCCTGGCTCACCCTGCTGTTCCTGTTCAGCGTGCTGGTGCTGATGGCGTTCGACTACCCGAACGGTACTTACACCATCGCGACCATTCCGCTGCTGGCCGTGCTGCTGATTGCCGGCTGGTTCGGCGTGCGTAAGCGCGTTCAAGAGATCCACAGCACCGCGCCGGTTCATCACGACGATGAAAAACACGACGCGCCGCTGGTAGAAGAAACCTCGCGTTAATAAAAAAGCCGGGTGGCGGCTTCGCCTTACCCGGCCTACTTCTCATGGTTTTGTCGGCCCGGTAAGCGCAGCGCCACCGGGCAATTCCCACCTTAAAGCGCGATACGAATGACGTCGTCAGGCTGAGTGGCTTCCTGCTGACGGGTCGACTTCTGTTTCACCGTCACGTACAGCGTTTTACCATCCGCTGAGAGCGCAAGGCTGTTCGGGTAAACCGGCGTGTCGAACGTTTTGGTCACCTTGTAGGTTTTCGCGTCAATCACGCTCACCTTGCCCGCTTCGCGGTGCGTCACATAGGCTTCATTGCGGGCCGGGTTAAACAGGACCGCCAGAGATTCCGGCGCGGCGATTTTCTCGATCACGCTGCCGTCTTTCAGGTTCACCACCAGCACTTCCGGCTGTTTTGAATCCGTCAGGAACGCACGCTGACCGGCGGTGTCGAGGCTCAGGTTCAGATAGAAGTGCTCTTTACCGTCATCCTGCACTTTTTTACGGCTCAGGATTTTGTTCGTGGCCGTATCAATCGTCACCAGCTCACCGTCCGCATTCGTGGTATAGAGGCGTTTCGCCTGCGCATCCAGCGCCAGGCCGGTGCTATAGGTACCGGTATTGGCAATGGTCTCTTTCAGCTTCAGCGTTGCGCCATCCACCACCCAAATCACGCTCTCTTTGCCGACACCGGTGATGTAAATCGTGTTGCTCGCATCATCCGCCACCAGCTGGCGCGGCTGCAGCGGTTTGACGGTTTCACTGCGCTGGCGATTATCGAGCACCAGACGCCCTTTCACGTCGCCCGTTTTCGCATCGATGGCCGTCACCGCGCCGTTGATAGTATTACCAAACCACAGGGTTTGCGTCGCGCCGTCGAGAGTGGCGCCAAAGGGTTTGAGATCGCTATGAATCGCCTGCGTCACGTCCAGCGTGACCGGATCAAGGCGATAGATAACCCCGCCCTTATCGGTTTTGCGGCTTTGCGACGTCGCCACCCACAGCGCATTCTCCTGCTGGCTGACCGCCATTTCATACGCCCCTTTGCCCACCGCTTTACGCAGAACCTCTTCGGCGGCATGCACCTGGAACGTTCCGGCAAGCAGTAAAGTGGCAGACAGCAGTGACATGCTCAGACGCGGCGAGCACAGATGACGTAAAGACATAACAATTCCTTTTCTGAAAAGAGGGGTTTCCGCTGACATCACTTCCGGCAGGCAACGTCATGGCATCGCCTTTTGATAATGAGAATAGTAATCATTAATCAACTGAATGTGGAGTTTTTCTTTCGCGTCTCGCCTTTCATTAACGCAATGTGCGGTTATAGTTTTCAAAACATTTACAAAACCTTTAACATGTATGGACATGTTCCATTTGGTTCGTTTATACACCACAACCGGTTTTATTCATGAAAATCATTTCTGCCCGTAAGGCCTCTCTCCCGCTGCTGCTGGTTCCCGTTACTTTCGCGCCGCTAACCGCAATGAGCGCGGAGGAACAAACCATGATCGTCAGCGCCACGCCGCAAACCGTATCGGAACTGGATACCCCGGCCGCGGTCAGCGTCGTCAATGGCGATGACATGCGCCACGCCGCGCCTCGCATCAACCTGTCTGAATCCCTCGGCAGCGTGCCGGGACTGCAAATTCAGAACCGCCAGAACTATGCCCAGGACCTCCAGCTTTCGATGCGCGGGTTTGGCGCCCGCTCAACGTTTGGCGTGCGCGGTATCCGTATGTACGTCGACGGTATCCCTGCCACCATGCCGGACGGACAGGGCCAGACCTCCAACATCGATCTCTCCAGCGTGGAGAGCGTTGAAGTGCTGCGCGGCCCCTTCTCTGCCCTTTATGGCAACGCTTCTGGCGGCGTGATTAACATCAACACCCAGACCGGGCAGCAGCCGCCGACCATTGAAGCCAGCAGCTATTACGGCAGTTACGGTACCTGGCGCTACGGCATGAAGGCCACCGGTGCGATGGGTGACGGCACCCACGCGGGCGATGTGGATTACACTGTTTCCACCACCCGCTTCACCACCAAAGGCTACCGTGACCACAGCGGCGCGCGGAAGAACCTGGCCAATGCAAAGCTGGGCGTGCGTATTGATGACGTCAGCAAGCTGACGCTTATCTTTAACAGCGTGGACATGAAGGCCAACGATCCGGGCGGGCTGAGCTATCAGGAGTGGCAGAATAATCCGCGTCAATCTCCGCGCGGCGATCAGTACAACACCCGCAAGACCATCAAACAGACCCAGGCCGGTCTGCGCTACGATCGCCAGCTCAGCACGCAGGACGACCTCAGCGTGATGATGTATGCCGGTGAGCGTGAAATGACGCAGTACCAGTCGATTCCCTATCAGCCGCAGCTGAAACCTTCCCACTCCGGCGGGGTGATTGATATGCAGCGCCACTATCAGGGGATTGATACCCGCTGGACGCACCGTGGCGAGCTGCTCGTGCCGGTGACGTTTACCACCGGCCTGAACTACGAAAACCTGAGCGAAGATCGTCGCGGATACGAGAACTTCGTGATGAACAACGGCGTGCCGGATTACGGCGTGAAGGGTGACAAGCGTCGAAACGAACGTAACCTGATGTGGAACGTCGATCCTTACCTGCAAAGCAGCTGGCAGCTGACGCAAAAACTGTCCGTGGATGCGGGAGTGCGCTACAGCTCGGTCTGGTTTGATTCCAACGACCATTACGTTACGCCGGGCAACGGTGATGACAGCGGTGACGCGAGCTATCACAAGTGGCTCCCTGCCGGTTCCGTGAAATATGCCGTGACGGACGCGTGGAACCTGTACGCCGCCGCAGGGCGCGGCTTCGAAACGCCAACCATCAACGAACTCTCCTACCGCGCCGATAACCAGGGCGGTCTGAACATTGGCCTGAAGCCGTCCACGAACAACACGTACGAAGTGGGCAGCAAAACCCGCATCGGCAATGGCCTGCTGACCGCAGCCCTGTTCCGCACCGATACGGATGATGAGATCGTGGTGGATGCCAGCTCTGGCGGACGTACCAGCTATAAAAATGCCGGTAAAACCCGTCGTCAGGGTGTGGAAGTCTCCCTCGACCAGCAGTTTGCTGAGAACTGGAAGCTGAAGCTGGCATGGACCTACCTGGACGCGACCTACCGCACCAACGTCTGCGGCGACGCAGACTGTAACGGTAACCGTATGCCGGGTATCGCCCGCAACATGGGTTACGCTTCATTTGGCTGGCAGCCGGAGGAAGGCTGGTACGCGGGTTCGGACGTGCGCTACATGAGCGATATCATGGCCGACGATGAGAACACGGCGAAAGCGCCGTCGTACACGGTGGTCGGGCTGAACACCGGGTATAAATTCAACTACGGCAACTGGGGCATGGACGTCTTTGGCCGCGTCGATAACCTGTTCGATAAAGAGTACGCGGGCTCGGTTATTGTCAACGAGTCCAACGGTCGTTATTACGAACCAGCACCAGGCCGTAACTACGGGGTCGGGCTGTCGGTCTCTTATCGCTTCGAGTAAGCAAAAAGAAACGTTTATTTTATTAATGAAATAACCCTCCTGATGGCTTATTGCCATCAGGAGTTATTCACCAGAAAATAATTAGGCGCGGTATATAGTCGCTCTGTTAAATAATCTCTTAGTTAAAATATTGTCGCTGTAAAAGCAAATTCGCTTCATCAATCACCTTATCAATCGCCTTCTTACAGGCAGCAACATCTCTTCGCTCAAGGGCGGAAAGGAGTTCGTCATAGTGATATGTCGACGCTTTGATGTCGTTAAGCTCCTGATGCAGGTAGTTCATACAGGGCCCGATGCGCACCCAGAGCTGTTCAATTAAGGCATTAAGCGTCGGCATTTCCGCATACTGATAAAGCGTAAAGCGGAAGACGCGGTTCGCATGAAGCGCCTGCTGAACGTTTCCGTTGCGCATGGCCTCATGGAATGCCTCTGACATTTTGCGCAACGCCTCCAGCTTGCCTTCTGACATATTCTGGCACGCTGCGGCGACCGCCATCGGCTCAAGCTGTTTTCTGATGGCGTTAATCTCGTTATAACGCTCCAGCGTTACTTCCGGAACCAGAAAGGCCTGCGCGGGCGTGGCGTGTAACGCCCCTGATGACACCAGGCGTAAAAGCGCCTCGCGAACCGGTGTAATACTGGTTCCTAATTTATCGGCGATCTCTTTCGTAATCAGTCGTGCCCCAGGTTTGAGGGAGCCCGTAATTAACGCGCCTTTCAAACTGAGTTCAACTTGCATGGTAAGACTGATCCTTTGGGCTTTTTCTAAGTGATCCAAATCAAGCATGTTCAATTCCTGTAGCTAAAACTTAATGCTATTTTTAAACGCCAGTTTTAATAAAACGACGCTGGTCCGATATATCCTGTATCGTCATGCCTGGTGGTGGGAAGTACATAAAAACATCAAAAAAAGCAAAATTTGTTTTTTTATCGGTTTCGGGCCCATCCGGGAAGCGGGCGCGAAAAGCCATGTCCATTAATTAAAGACAATATATCGTATCTTCACAAATAAATATGGCGGGAAACCCCGCCATTATGCTGTTTATTTATTGTCACTCGCGACGCGAATCACGACTTTGCCGAAGTTCCGCCCTTCAAGCAGGCCAATCAGCGCCTCGGGCGCGTTCTCCAGCCCGTCCGTTACCTGTTCACGATAGTGAATTTTTCCTTCCTGCACCCAGCGTCCCATCGCTTCCTGGAACTCCTTAATGCGGTGCCCGTAGTCCTGACCGATGATAAAGCCCTGCATACGAATGCGTTTCTTCAGGATGGTCGCCATCAGGAGCGGCAGGCGATCCGGCCCCTCGGGCAGGCCCGTCGCATTGTAGCCGCTCACCAGACCGCACACCGGCACGCGCGCGGAGGTATTCAGTAACGGCAGCACGGCGTCAAACACTTTCCCGCCGACGTTTTCATAATAGACATCAATCCCGTTCGGGCAGGCGCGCTTCAGCTGTTCGGCAAAATCGGCCGCGTGATGATCCAGACACAGGTCAAATCCGAGAACCTCAACGGCATGGCGGCATTTTTCAGCGCCACCGGCGACGCCGACCACCCGGCACCCTTTGATTTTGCCGATCTGCCCGACGGTCGCGCCAACCGGGCCCGTCGCCGCGGCGACCACCAGCGTTTCACCCGCTTTTGGTTGCCCGATATCCAGCAATCCCATATAGGCGGTAAAGCCCGGCATGCCCAGAATACCCAGCGCCCAGGAAGGATGGGACGGATTTTCGCCCAGCTTCACCAGGCCGCTGCCGTCTGAGAGTTCATACTCCTGCCAGCCGCTGTAGCCCAGCACCCACTCTCCGGCTTTGAAGTCGGGATGATTTGACTGTTCAACGCGGCTGACCGTTCCCCCCACCATCACCGCGCCCAGCTCAACCGGCGGTGAATAGGATGGCGCATCGCTCATGCGCCCCCGCATGTAAGGGTCCAGCGACAGCCAGACGGTACGCAGCAAAAGCTGCCCCTCAGCGGGTGCGGGAACAGGCTGCGTTTCGAGACGAAAATTTTCCGCGACCGGCGCACCCTGCGGGCGAGAGGCCAGTACCCAGCGGCGATTTTGCGAAACAGATTGATTCATCGGGATCTCCTTCTGGTACAAGTGTCATTACAGCCTGGCTCACGATCGGCGTTATCGCATTAGCATTACGAGGCAGACTGGTTAAGCCGTACGACCAGATAAATACAGGGTTCATTCGTTTCGTTGATGAACCGGCAGTCATTTGGCGGCCCCAGCTCGAGACAGTCTCCGGCGTGCATCTCGTGGCGGGTATCGCCCTCCTGAAACACCAGCTCGCCGGACTGGAGCCAGATAAGCTGACGTGCCAGCGCGTAAGAAGATGCAGGCATCGGAACATCGCTGCCCGCAGGCAGTTCAACCTGAACAAGGTCGATGGGCAGATCGGTACGGGGAGAAACGTGGCGGCGGAGGTAGTGCGTCTGCGGGTCTCGCCAGACGGGCTGGTTTGCAAGGCGCAGCAGCTTGCCTTCCTGCATTTCGGCCCGGGCAATAAGCGTTGACATGCTGATGCCAAACGCGCCGGACAGGCGGGCAAGCAAGGTGGCCGTCGGGCTGCTGTCTCCGCGTTCTATCTTGTGGATCATCGCGCGCGAAACCCCTGCCCGGTCGGCAAGCTCGCTCAGGGACCATCCGCGAGACTCGCGTTCAAGGCGAATTCTTGCGCTAATCCGTTGATTCATCGTGTCTGTTATGGTGTTCATGACGTCATACTATAGTGTATGAACGGCATTTCAATGGGCTTTTGATAACAAAAAAATATGGCTTATGCCGTAGCGATCGGGCAATGCCATTGTGTAATATCGTAGGAATAACGTAATACTATAGTGAACAACACACAGAGGGTTAATCATGATCGTTCGTCACGCCTGCAAAGAAGACTGCGCTGCGATAGGAGAGATCTACAACCACGCGGTGCTGCATACTGCCGCGATCTGGAACGATAAAACCGTCGATACCGATAACCGGATCGCGTGGTTTGAGGCGCGCACGCTCGCGGGTTACCCGGTTCTGGTGACTGAAGAAAACGGTGCGATCACCGGTTACGCCTCTTTCGGCGACTGGCGCGCCTTCGACGGCTTTCGCCATACGGTTGAGCATTCGGTTTATGTCCACCCGGATCATCAGGGCAAAGGTATTGGCCGCACGCTGATGAAAGCGTTGATAATCGAAGCTCGTCAGATCGGCAAACATGTCATGGTGGCGGGAATTGAAGCGCAAAACCATGCCTCGATTCATCTCCATGAAACGCTCGGTTTTGTGACAACGGGGCAGATGCCGCAGGTGGGGACCAAGTTTGGCCGCTGGCTGGACTTAACCTTTATGCAGCTTCAGCTCGACGAGCGCAGCGATCCGGACGCCATCCCATGAATCAGTCACTGACGCTGGCGTTTCTGGTGGCGGCGGGGATCGGTCTGGTGGTGCAAAACACCTTAATGGTGCGTATCACCCAGGCCTCCTCCACCATTCTTATCGCGATGCTGCTGAACTCTCTGGTCGGCATTGTGCTGTTTGTCAGCATTCTGCTGCTGAAACAGGGCGTCGCCGGGTTTAGCGAACTGGCCGCAACGGTACGCTGGTGGACGCTCATTCCGGGGCTGCTGGGGTCATTCTTCGTGTTTGCCAGCATCAGCGGGTATCAAAATGTTGGCGCGGCGACGACCATCGCCGTGCTGGTGGCAAGCCAGCTCATCGGTGGGCTGGTAATGGACGTGCTGAAAAGCCATGGCGTTCCGCTGCGCGCCCTGATTGGCCCGGCGTGCGGCGCGGTGATGCTGGTCGTCGGGGCCTGGCTGGTGGCGCGACGCCAGTTTTGATCGTTACAGTATGGTGCCGCCTTTGGTCAGCTGTTCCTGACGCGCATCCATCTCTTCCTTATGCTGCTTGCCGTGGTGTGAAATCGCGGTACGCAGCCGCTGCTGCTGGGTGTAACGATCTTCACGGCTAAGCTCAGCATCATCGCTCAGTTCAATCAGCAGTTCATTCATGTGGGTGATGACGCTCTCTTCGATAGCGGCATCCACACGGGCGGTAACTTCGCTTAAATGTGACATTGTCACTCCTTGTTATGTGCCCGGTGGCGCTACGCTTACCGGGCCTACGGGTTCCAAATGTAGGCCGGGTAAGGCGTAGCCGCCACCCGGCGATAAAACGCTTAGTTCAGCTTCGCTTTGGAGAAATCGCTGCCCATCAGGCTCACGCTGTATCCGGTCACGTTGCTGCGGGTTGCATAGAACGTTTTCCCGTTTGCCAGTGCGATCCACGGCGCCTGCTGGTAGAAAATTTCCTGCGCCTGGCCGTAGAGCTTCGCACGCTCGGCCGGGCTGCTGGTCAGCTTCGCTTTTTGTACCAGACCATCATAACCCTTATCGCACCAGCGCGCGGCGTTGGATCCGGTTTTAATGCTGTTGCAGCCCAGCAGCACGTCGGCAAAGTTGTCCGGGTCGCCGTTATCGGACATCCAGCCAAACAGCGCGGAGTCATGTTCGCCTTTACGCATTCCGGAGAGATATTCACCCCACTCGTAGGAGACGATTTTGGCCTTCACGCCGACTTTCGCCCAGTCGCTCTGAATCATCTCCGCGATACGACGCGAGTTCGGGTTATACGGACGCTGAACCGGCATTGACCACAGCGTGACTTCCGCGCCCTTCTCCAGCCCGGCCTGCTTCAGCAGCACTTTTGCTTTTTCAGGATCGTAGCTGTAGTCCTTCAAATCTTTATTAAAGCCCAGCATATTTGGCGGGATCGGCGATTTTGCCACCGTACCGGAACCCATAAAGACCGCATTAACAATAGCCTTCTTGTCGGTCGCGTAGTTAAGCGCCTGACGCACCAGCACGTTATCAAACGGTTTTTTCTCGGTGTTAAACGCCAGATAGCCGACGTTCAGGGCATCGACCGAGTGCAGCGTCAGGTCTTTGTTGTTCTTGATCGCGTCAAACTGGACCGGGGACGGCGCAGGAACGATCTGGCACTCGTTGGTCTGCAGCTTCGCCAGACGGGTTTCCACATTTGGCGTAATGGAGAAGATGAGATGCTTCGTCGGCACCTCGCCGTCCCAGTAGTTCGGGTTAGCAACATAGCGGATCAGCGAATCCACCTTGTACTGCTGCAGGACATAAGGCCCGGTACCAATCGGCCAGGTGTCTACGTTTTCAGGCGTGCCTTTTTTCAGCATCGCGTCGGCGTATTCGGCGGAGAGAATGGAGGCAAAATCCATCCCCCAGTCGGCCAGAAACGCCGCGTTGGGCTCGCTGAGGGTGAACTGAACGTGATAATCGTCGACCTTTTTAACGTCCTGGATCAGCTTATCGAGACCCACATCGTTGAAGTATTCGTAGTTGCCCTGCGACACATTATGGTACGGATGTTTAGGGTCTTTCTGACGCATAACCGAGAAAATAACGTCATCGGCGTTAAAGTCGCGCGTCGGTTTGAAGTATTTGTTGCTGTTGAACTTCACCCCTTTGCGCAGGGCAAAGGTATAGGTCTTGCCGTCCGGTGAGATCGTCCAGGACTCTGCCAGCGACGGAACCGGGGTGTTTTTCACCGGGTCGAAATTGATCAGGCGGTTGTACAGCACCTGAGAGCTGGCCACAAATGACGGGCCAGAGCTGGCGATTTGCGGGTTGAACGACTCGGGGGACGCTTCAGAACAGTAAATAAGGGTGTCGCTGTTTGCCGCCCATGCGGCACCGGCTGGTAGAAAAGCGCTCAGCGCAAGGGCGAGCAGTGTTTTCCCTGTAGACATGGTTATAACCCTGACAGTTTTATTATATAAGACAGTAATAACAGCACAGCCGTTATGACCTGGCAAATAACGAAACACTATCAGGTTATTCTAAAGCCGCGTTTTTTGCTGTTTTAACCGCCAGCGCCCAAAACCGTGATTTGCCTTAAGGGCCATTATTCGTCAAGCACAACCGTCACTTTCTATGCCGCAAGAAATCGGCCCTTTTAGCGTCTCTTCCCCCGTTTGGTTGCTTCCTCGTTTCGTTAAAGTAACGGTGTGAAGAAGTATATGGGATCAAATCGTGGCAAAAACTCTTTTACGCAGCGGTAACCTGGATGACTTTCAGGCCGTTGGCGGCGGCGGACAAGCCGTTTTTGAATCAGCGTTACAAATCCGGGAAGCGCTCCGGTTGCGCAAACAACAGGCCATCGTCGACTGTCTGGCTATTCCTCAGGTCAACGACAGCGGCGACCGCGTGGACTGGTATTCTCCCGTTGAAGGGAGCGTAACCAGCTGGAAAGCGGCCGATGAAGATGACCGTTATCGCGCCCTGCGCTATCTGGAAAACACGCTGGCCAGCGTCGAGTCGTTGAGCAAGAAATGCCTCCAGTCTCCCAAAACCGCGCAGCAGCTTTTTGGTTCTCTGCTGTCGAAGGCGTTTCAGTTCCCGGGTGAAAACTTCCTCTTTCTGGCGGACGGAAAGCCGGTCATCAGCTTCTGGGGGTTTGTAAACCTGAACGAGAATGCGCGCGACGATGTCCTCGACTGCCTGCGTGAATCGCTGATCCCTGAGCCCGCCCCCGTTGTGATCGAGGATCCTGAGCCCGAGCCAGAAACGGTGATGACCTTCGAGCACGCTGACGAGCCGCTGATCGCCCCTTCCACGGTGGTGCGCATTACGCCGGAAGATCTGTATGAGCCAGAGCCAGCCCCGGTTGTGGCGCAACCCGTTCAGGAACCGGCACCGCCGATCGTCGTGAAAAAGCGCCGCGTTCCCCTGTGGACGCTGCCGGTTGCCGCCGTGATCGTTGCCGCCATCGCCGCACCGCTGCTGTGGCCAAAACAGGCGCCTTCCGCTGAGCCCGCCCCGGCGCCCGCACCTCAGCCCGTGGAGATTGCGCCAAAACCGATCAAGGCGGTTGAGCCGCTGGCAATGAAATTACCGCTGCATCAGGCAGTGGTCCTGGCAAGTAAAGAAAAAGAGCCTGCACCCGTTCCTGCGCCACAGCCCGCCCCGGTGGTGATTGTCGCCATTCCGAAAGATGCCATGGTGATGGAAGCGAATCAGGTGAAAGCGGGATCGACGCGTTTCCTGAACGGCACCTGGCGTGCGGTTCTCGACGTGAAAGATCCGGTAACCGGCAAGCCGCCGTCAATGCGCTATCAGATTCAGAACAATAAAGGGTTCGCCCGGGTTGTCCATGGCGACAGCGTTGTCTGCCGCGCGGAGGTCTTCTCCGGGCTGCACAGCAACGGCGAGCTGATGATTAAAAGTCGCGGTACTGCCCGCTGCACCGACGGTTCCCGCTACCCGATGCCGGAGATTGCCTGTAAAGCAGGCGCCAGCGATATCGCAGAATGTCGCGCCCGTTATGATGCCAATACCGTCGTCCCACTGACGTTCAAGAAAGCAGGTGCCTGATCCTATGCTGGTTAATCTTTGCGACTATAAACAAAGCGTCACGCTTATTGCCAACAGCGGCGTGCAGTTCCTTGATTTCGGGCTGACGCCGCAGGACACCGCCAGCAACGGGCGCTTCGTACGTAAAACCGCGAACGGCCCGCTTTTGCGACTCGATTTCGACCTTGTCAACGGGCGCTATACCGTGCCGGGAACGAACGGCGGGCAGCCTGAAGTGGTTAAACCGGAAACCACCATCCCGCTGCATCAGTCTCTGACGGTGCTGGACGGCGTCTGGCTTCCGGTTCCGTTCCTGCGCTTCAACCCGCCGCGAACCTTTGTTGAAGGGCCGGATAACTGGGCCCGCGTTCAGGTACGCAGGCTGGATACACCCGATACGGCAGGCAATACGCACCGCGTCACTCTCGCCCTCGACAGCCAGATTGCTGAACACGCCACGTCCGCCCTGTCTCCGGTTGAAAACGATATTCTGAACGGGACCCGTTTCGCGCTGGCCTGGCGAGACAATGAGGTTGAAAGTTTCCTCGACCAGACCTGGATTGACGGCTGGCTGCGCGAGGCGTTTACCCAGTATGCCGACGGCGTTGAAAACCGCTCAGAACGCGATCTCCAGCAGGCAATGCGCGGTTTTGAATATCAGGCCCACTGGCTCAACCTGATGACCATGCTCGGTGAACAGCTCACCGTGCCGGAAGTAAAATTTGTTATCCACACGCTCAGCACGCCTGCCATTCCGGTCGACCTGATCCTCGACGTGGGCAATACCCACACCTGCGGCGTCATTATTGAAGACCACGGCGACGCCAACGATGGACTGCGCCAGACCGCCGAGCTGCAGGTACGCTCGTTAAGCGAGCCGCAGTTCCTGAACGAGCCGCTGTTCACCAGCCGTCTCGAGTTTTCGGAAGCGCGTTTTGGCAAGCAGCACTTCTCGGTTGAAAGCGGTCGCGAAGACGCCTTTGTCTGGCCGTCGATTGTTCGCGTCGGCGATGAAGCCCGCAAGCTGGCGATGCAGCGACTGGGAACGGAAGGCAACAGCGGCATCTCCAGCCCGCGCCGCTACCTGTGGGATGAAACGCCGGTCGTGCAGGACTGGCGCTTTAGCCAGATGAACAGCAAAACCCAGCGTGAACCGCTTGCCACCGCGTTTCCGCTGATGAACCTGATGAACGATGACGGAGAGCCGCTCTTCACGCTGCCGCAGGACGAGCGGCTGCCGGTCTTCTCGCCGCAGTACAGCCGCAGCACCCTGATGACGCATATGCTGTGCGAGCTGCTGGCGCAGGCGCTGGGGCAGATCAACAGCGTCGCCACGCGCCTGCGTCTGGGCTTCCCGGCGTCGCCGCGCCAGCTGCGCACCCTGATCCTGACCCTGCCCTCGGCCATGCCAAAGCAGGAGCGCGAGATTTTCCGTCGCCGCATGTTTGAAGCCATCGCCATCGTCTGGAAAGCGATGGGATGGCACCCGCAGGATGAGGATTTTGTCACCCGCAAACAGCAGGATAAAAGCGTGGTGCCGGTTCCTGAAATTCAGATGGAGTGGGATGAAGCCAGCTGCGGTCAGCTGGTCTGGCTGTATAACGAAGCGATCTCCCGCTTTGGCGGCCAGACCGAAGCCTTCTTCGCCTCCCTGGCACGCCCGGACCGTGAGCCTGAGCCGGGTAGCCAGCCGGGTCGCGCATTACGCGTTGCCTCCATCGACATCGGCGGCGGCACAACGGATATGGCGATCACCCATTATCAGCTGGACGACGGTTCCGGGAATAACGTCAAAATCACCCCGCAGCTGCTGTTCCGCGAAGGCTTTAAGGTCGCGGGTGACGATACGCTTCTGGACGTGATCCAGCGCTACGTGTTGCCTGCCCTGCAAACGCAGCTGCAGAAATCCGGTATCGCGGACGCCTCGCTGCTGATGGCTTCACTGTTCGGCGACTCCGGGCGCATTGATACCCAGGCCGTACTTCGCCAGCAAACGGCGCTTCAGCTCTTTATGCCGATTGGCCATGCCATTCTTGCCGCGTGGGAATCGAGCGACGTTGACGATCCGCTGGCCGGTCTGCATGCCACCTTTGGCGATCTCCTGGCGCAGAAGCCGACTCGTAACGTGATGAATTACCTGCAGCAGGCGATCGATCATGCCCTGCCTGCGGGTTCAGACGCGTTTGACCTGTTCGCCGTGCCGCTGCACGTGAATTTCCGCGAAATGCAGGATGCGATGCTGACCGGGCAGTTTACGCTGGCCTCACCGCTCCACGCGGTGTGCGAGGCGATATCCCATTACAGCTGCGATATTCTGCTGATCACCGGACGCCCCGGCTGCCTGCCGGGCGTTCAGGCGCTCATTCGCCATCTGCAGCCGGTGCCGGTCAACCGCATCGTCTGGCTGGACAAATACCAGGTGCACGAGTGGTATCCGTTTAGCCAGCAGGGGCGCATTGGCAACCCGAAATCGACGGCCGCGGTGGGAGCCATGCTCTGCAGCCTGGCGCTCGACCTGCGTCTGCCGCGCTTCAACTTTAAGGCCGCGGACATTGGCGCGTATTCAACCGTGCGGTATCTCGGGGTGCTGGATAACACCGTCAACACCCTGCGCGAGGAAAACGTCTGGTATCAGGATATCGATCTTGATAAACCCGGCGCGAAGCTCGACGCTCGTCTGCACTTCCCGCTGCGCGGCAACGTCACCCTCGGCTTCCGCCAGCTGGCGAACGCGCGCTGGCCCGCCACGCCGCTCTACACGCTCAGCATTAACTCGGCCGAACTGGCGAAAGCCATTGCCGGCGACGGCGTGCTGAACGTGCGCCTCAAACTCTGCGGCGGCAGCAAGCAGGAAGGCCCGGAGGCCTTCGAGCTGAGCGATGCCTGGCTGCAGGACGGCACGCCGGTTGCGCCTGACGCATTAACCTTCAAACTGAATACCCTGGCCGATCGCCGACACAGCGGTAGCCACTACTGGATCGACAGCGGGAGCGTATACCTGAAATGACAGCGACGACGACCACCACTCAGGCCTTAATCGGGTGGATTAATGAGACGCGCCTGAACGCCCCTGTGCTGGATAACGATGCTGACGCCCTGCTTGCTCGCATCAACGCGGCGCAGGCGCGGGAGCAGGCCATTGAACGCGCCATGACCCGCCAGAGCAGCATTGGGCTGTACGGTCATTCGCAGAGCGCGAAAGCACACCTGCTGTTGTCTCTGTGCGGCAGCGGCAATGGGCGCCTGAACGTGACGCCGGGCCAGCGCACCTTTGACTATTTTTCGCATATCAATCCGGGACATGCCCTGACCAACATGGCCGTCCGCTTCACCCGGGAAACCCCGGAGGTGGCTGATGAGGCGTTCCCGCTGCGCCTGCGTCTGGTCACCGAGGCGGAGCTGGTGCAGCTGTTTATTGCCCGCACGACGCTGCATCCTCAGATGCGCGCGGTGGATAAGGCGGTCATTGAGACACGTCTGGAGAAATGGCGCGGGCTGCGCCAGCCGCAGGGCGTGCCCGGCATCACGGCTCAGGAAGTGGGTGCGATTGCCCGCTTCTGGCAAAGCGCCGTACCCGCCGCGAAACAGCAAATTGATGATGCCCTCTGGCATGAATTTGCCCAGCTGGTGCCATCGCTCGATCTCAGCACGCGGGCCAGCGTCTGGTCGCTGCTGTGGGGCGAGCAGCAGGAGTTGACCCAGCAGTGGTTAAAACTGGCCCACGTGCTGCATCAAACCAGCCATGCCAGCGAGCTTGCTGCCCCGCTTAGCCTGCTGGTGGACAGCTTCGGGCTGCCGGGTGAAGGGTTCCTGACGCATGACGGCACGTTAGACCTGCAGGACGCGCAGGAGACGCTGCTTCATCCGCTGAATAGCGGTGAAATGCTTAACACCATCAGTATCCCCGTCGATGTTCTGGCCTTCCTGACCCGCGAGCTGGTGCTGCCGGTTGAGAACGGCGCGCTGGATAACGTCGACATTATCGATATTCCGGTTTTTGAAGATAACCGTGCCGACCCGCTGCGCCAGGCGAAATCCCAGTGGCTGCTCGAGCATTACCGTCAACAGCTTCAGCCGGATGTGCTGGTGATTTGTAATGCGACGGCGCAGCACGAACAGACGGCCAAAAAAGCAAAAGTGTTAATGAACTGGGTGAAGGAGACGCAGCCTGCTGAAGAATCTGCCCTTCCGGGTCTGGTGTGGGCGATTACCCCCCATGACGCCCGCTTTACCACCCGGCAGAATCTCGATGAAGCCGTACAGCATCTGCTCGGGAAACCGGGTTTACGCTGGGGCACGCTGCAGGCGCTGGACAGCCATAGCATGCAGCGCGTCGTTGAGTGGCTGTCTCAGGCCACGCTGCCCGCGCAGCGACAGAAGCGTCTCAGCACGCTGAAAGGCCTGCTGCGACAGGAGCTCTCATCGCTGATGCAAAGCTATCTTGCGCCGCTGGTTGAGGAACCGGGGACAAGACGTGCTCAGGCCGAAAGCATGGTGCGCACGCTGCAAAACAGCGCCGCCCGCCACGGTGAGCTGCTTGAAGGCCTGCTGCCGCCGCTGAAAGCCT
The DNA here is from genome assembly GCF_041320715.1 of Enterobacter sp. KB-221C9. Lineage (NCBI taxonomy): Bacteria > Pseudomonadati > Pseudomonadota > Gammaproteobacteria > Enterobacterales > Enterobacteriaceae > Enterobacter > Enterobacter sp. KB-221C9. The sequence continues at coordinate 224,093 of NZ_JBGIWG010000002.1, read as the reverse complement.
TTGAAACGCTGCTCGCCATTCAGCAGCCTCGCGAGGAGCAGGTGAACGGGCTGTTTACGGACACCATTGACCTGTTTGCCGAGAATGCGCAGGAAAGCAACGGCCTGTTCCAGACAAAAGACAAAGCGCGTCTGGCGCACAGAGTCTGGATAAATCATATGCGCCAGTGGAGCCGCAATGAGGCCGCGGCCGCCCGCCTTGGGCTGGAACCTGCGGTGTTACAGCAAATCGCGGATGTACTGGTGGTCACCAGCTACCGGCTCGATCTGCCTCAGCAGCTTCAGCGTATTGTCGAAGCGGATAAAAGTAGCGCTGCGCAACTGCATGCCGTGATGGGCAATTTCATTGGCTGGCTGGGTTACGATCAGACGCCCGTGGCGGTCCGTCCGGCAAGCCGCATCCGCAAGGGTCAGGCAATCTTCGTCACGCCGGTGGTCAGCAGCGCCGAGCCCCGCCTGACGCGTCTGGGAGAACAGCCCGTGCATGCGGCCACCGCGTACGTTTACGACTGGCTGGTCGCCCTCTATAGCCGCGCGATAGAGAACATTGATTACCAGCACCCGCAGGATGTTCAGCCTGACGCACGTCAGGCCTTGCACGCATTATTACGCTAAACGCTGATTAACAATGTAGCCGCATTTCTTGCCGGGTGGCGCTGCCGCTTACCCGGCCTACACTCTTCATCGTTGTAGGCCCGTGCAAGCGTAGCGCCGCCGGGCGAAACTTTTGCGCTCATCACTCCGCCATACACCCGGCTAACGTCTGCGCCAGCGCAGACGGATTCTCCCACGACATCGAGTGCCCCGCCGCAGGGATGATTTTTACCTCAACGCCCTTTTGCTTCAGATTGTCCACATCGTCATCCGGCAGAGACAGCTCGCCGAAAATCAACGTTACCGGGCAAGGGAGTGACAGGAACTGCGCTTCCCATTCGGGCTCAACGCCCGCCACCAGGCTCGATGCGCCCCGCCAGACGGCGTACGGCGCATTGCTCTGCAGACATCCCGCCCACGCCGTTTTTTCCGCGCTGAGCATGGCGTCATAGCCCTGGCTCAGGAACTGTTGCTCGGTTTGCGCTGCAATAGACCGGCTAAACATCCCTCCACCTGCATGAAAATTGGGCTCTGACACCATCAGCCCTTTCACGCGCGACGCCAGCAGCCCCGCCGTTTCGATAGCGATGCTGCCGCCCATGCTGTGGCCGTATAACCAGAAGGCATCCAGCTGAAGGTGGTCAATCAGTTCCGCCACAACGTGCGCCTGGTCGGTGGTTTTATAACTGTAGTGCTCAGGCTTGTCGCTGTAGCCGCTGCCGGGCAAATCAATGAGAATCGCTCTGCGCGCGCCAAACAGCGGATCACAAACGACACGGGGATATTCATAGGAAGCGGCGCAGCCCAGCCCGTGAATGAACACCACGGGATCGCCTGCGCCGGGCAAGTCATGCCAGCGCACGGTACAGCCGGCCTGCTGCGAGTAAAAACTGTTCATAAGCACTCCTTTTACGATGCACTGTGTATTTATACAGTTACCGTATCTGGAATGCCATATTCATCTTTTAAAAATGGAAGCGTGCTTCAGAAAAGCGAGATCAGCAGCGCAACGGGAAAGCTCATTGGCCAGGTTGACCCCACCAGAAAAGCGCTGAGCAGGCGGATACGTTTGCGGTCTTTAGAGAGGAACCAGGTAATTAATGCGCAGATGGAAGCCATGATTGCGTAAAAAACCAACATCTTTTGATACAACGTCATTCTGTATACCAGAGCCGAAAAAATAACCGCACGCAATATGCGTCATATGTTGATACAGATCAAGTTTTTTCGTTACAGAATAACCACTTAAATATTAAGGCTAATAACAACTGAGTATTCTGCGTAACAAACCGGGAGAGCGGACAATAACCTTTATTGATAACATGCATATTAAATGCACTTTTTGATAAATTTTGTATCATGAAAAGGCGTCTAATAAAGGCAGACATTCATGGGAGGCAACATGCTACGCATTCCGCCGAGTTGTATTCATACCCGTTCCACCCCTTTCTGGAATAAAGACACCGCCCCTGCCGGGATCTTTCAGCGTCATCTCGACACGGGTACCCGTCCGGGCGTTTATCCTCGCCTGACCGTGATGCAGGGTACCGTGCGCTACTTAGGCTATGCCGATGAATTGACTCCCGAGCCTGACAGCACATTGATCATCAAGGCTGGGCACTTCGGCGTTTTTCCGCCTGAGAAATGGCATCACATCGAAGTGATGTCCGATGACGCGCTGTTCAACGTCGACTTTTTTGTCGAACCCGAGGTACTGAGGTCGCTTTAAGCGGCTTTTACTTACGAGGAAACCATTATGCTACGTATTCCTGAGAATTTTGTTCATACCCGCTCCACGCCATTCTGGAACAAAGACACGGCGCCAAAAGCCCTTTTCACCCATCATAATACGAAAGCCAGCGTCTACGGCCGTTTGTCCGTGATGCAGGGCGCCGTGCGCTATTTTGGCTTCCCGGATGCAGACGCGACAGAACCGGATCTGGAGCTGGTGATCGAGGCCGGATCGTTTGGCATCTCACCGCCGGAAAAATGGCACCGCATTGAGTTATTGACCGACGATACGTATTTCAATATCGACTTTTTTGCCGATCCTGACGTTACGCTTCAGGGCGCAGGCATCGGAAAAGTGGTTAATACACATAAGGAGTAACGGCGTGGGTAAAGCAACGTACACCGTGACCGTAACCAACAACAGCAACGGCGTCTCGGTGGATTATGAAACTGACGCCCCAATGGAGTTGCTCATACCGGACGTCGCCGCAGACGTGGTCAAAGATCTGGTGAATACCGTCCGCGCTTACGACACGGAAAATGAACACGAGGTGTGTGGCTGGTAAGAAAACGCCCGGCGAAGCTGGCCGCCGGGCAGGATTTTTAGTGTTTTATCATCACATGCCGGACAACCGTATAATCCTCAAGCCCGTAGACCGACATATCTTTGCCGTAGCCGGATAATTTCATGCCGCCGTGCGGCATTTCGCTCACCAGCATAAAATGGGTATTCACCCAGGTGCAGCCGTACTGCAGGCGCGCGCTCAGACGATGGGCGCGGCCCACGTCTTTGGTCCAGACCGATGACGCCAGTCCATACTGCGAATCGTTCGCCCAGGCCAGCACCTGCGCCTCGTCGTCAAACTCGGTAACGCTCACCACGGGGCCAAACACCTCGCGCTGAACGATGGCGTCGTCCTGTTTTGCCCCCGCCAGCAGGGTTGGCTGGAAGTAGTAGCCTGCCCCCTCTTTTTTGCTCCCACCCGTGACGACGCGGATATGGCCGAGCGCTTTCGCGTCATCGACGGCCTGACAGACGCGTGAAAGATGGGTGGCCGAGCTGAGCGGTCCCAGTTCGGTTGAGGCATCCTCCGGCGCACCCATTTTAAGGCTGGCGACCGCTGCGCCCAGCTTTTCCACCAGCGCGGCATAAACGCCCTTCTGGGCATAAATCCGGCAGGCCGCCGTGCAGTCCTGCCCGGCATTGTAGAAACCAAACGTTCGCACGCCTTCGACAACCGCATCCAGGTCGGCATCATCAAAGACGATAACCGGCGCTTTACCGCCCAGCTCCATGTGGGTGCGTTTAATGGAGGACGCCGTATGGCCGATGATATGTTCCCCGGTGGCAATCGAACCGGTCAGGGAAACCATGCGGACTTTTTCATGCCCGGTCAGCGTATCGCCTACCGTCTTACCGCGTCCGAACAGGACGTTCAGAACGCCTGTCGGGAAGATATCTTTTGCCAGCTCTCCCAGCTTCAGCGCGGTCAGCGGCGTGATCTCTGAGGGCTTAATCACCACGCAGTTCCCTGCCGCCAGCGCGGGCGCCAGTTTCCAGGCTGCCATCATCAGCGGGTAGTTCCAGGGGGCAATAGAGGCAACCACGCCCACCGGATCGCGGCGGATCATAGACGTGTGGCCGTCAAGGTACTCCCCGGCGGCCAGCCCGTTAAGACAGCGGGCGGCCCCGGCGAAGAAACGGAAAACGTCTACCACCGCCGGAATTTCATCACCCAGAGCACAGTGCAGCGGCTTGCCGCAATTGAGGGATTCGAGCCGGGCAAAGTCCTCCCCATGCGCTTCAATCGCATCCGCCAGCTTCAGCAGGCACTCGGCACGGGTTTTCGGCGTGGTGTGTCCCCACTCCACAAAAGCACGGTCGGCCGCCTGAACCGCCGCGTCGACCTGAGCCGCTGACGCTTCAGCAATTTCCAGCAGGAGCTCTCCAGTGGCCGGGTTATAGACCGGCTGTTTTTCTCCCTCTCCGGTTACCAGTGTTCCCTCTATCAGCAGTTGTGTTTGCATAGCATTTTCCTGTTGAATTCACTGTTATTTCCCGCTGCCGGCGATGTTCTCACCGTCGCGGGTTAGCCACCAGGCTCCCAGAATGGGGATAGTTGTCACCAGCATCACCAGCAGTGCTACGACGTTGGTGACCGGCACGTCGCGCGGACGGCCGAGCTGATTGAGCAACCACAGCGGTAACGTGCGCTCGTGTCCCGCCGTAAATGTTGTGACGATTATCTCGTCAAACGACAGGGCAAACGCCAGCATACCCCCGGCCAGCAGCGCGGACCCCAGGTTGGGCAGCACCACATAGCGGAAGGTTTGCCATCCGTCGGCCCCGAGATCCATCGACGCTTCCACCAGGCTCCAGGAGGTGCGTCTGAACCGGGCAATCACGTTGTTAAACACCACCACCACGCAAAAGGTGGCGTGTCCGACCACGATGGTGAAAAACCCCGGCTCAAGGTTGATGGTTTTGAATGCGGTCAGAAGCGCCAGGCCGGTAATGATCCCCGGTAACGCAATCGGTAACAGCAGCAACAGTGAGATCGCATTCTTGCCAAAAAACTCGCTTCGCCACAGCGCCGCTGCAGCAAGCGTGCCAAGCACAAGGGCAATTGCGGTGGATAGCGACGCAATCTGAAGTGACAACGTCACGGATTCAATAATATCGCCGCGCCCCGCCGCCACGCTAAACCACTTCAGGGTCAGCCCCTGCGGCGGAAAGCTGAAGGACGCGTCTTCGGTGTTAAAGGCATAGGTTGCGATAATCAGCAGCGGGAAGTGCAGGAAGATAACGCCTCCCCAGGCCGCCACTTTCAGGAACAGCGGTGCGCGTTCAGAGTGCATCGAATGCTCCCAGACGCTTCACGAACGCCAGATAGAGTGAAATCAGCACGATGGGCACCAGCGTGAACGCGGCGGCCATGGGCATATTGCCAATGGCACCCTGCTGGGAGTAGACCATGTTACCGATGAAGTACCCCGGCGGCCCCACCAGCTGCGGAACGATGAAATCCCCCAGCGTCAGGGAAAAGGTGAATATTGAGCCTGCCGCAATACCCGGGATCGCCAGCGGCAGAACGACGTAGCGAAAGGTCTGGCGAGGGCGCGCGCCGAGGTCGGCTGAGGCCTGCAGTAGCGAGGCAGGCAGGCGTTCCAGCGCCGCCTGGACCGGCAGGATCATAAACGGCAGCCAGATGTAGACGAAGACCAGAAACCGCCCCAGCCCTGATGTGGACAAGGTGTTGCCGCCAATCGCCGGGAGCGTAAGAAGCGAGGTCAGGATCGGCTCCAGCCCCATGTGGCTGAGAAACCACTGCGCCACGCCGTCCTTCGCCAGCAGCAGCGTCCAGGCGTAGGCTTTGACGATGTAGCTCGCCCACATTGGCAGCATTACAGCAATATAGAAAAACGCTTTCCACTTGCCGCTGGTGTAACGCGCCATGTACCAGGCCATCGGGAAGGCCAGGATGGCGCTGGCCATGGTCACCGCAATCGCCATCGTTAGCGTGCGCAGGATGATGTCGTAGTTTGCCGGGTTGAAAAGCGCCTGAATGTTCGCCAGGGTCAGATCCGGCGTGACGGCCATGGTGAAATCGTCAAAGGTGTAGAGCCCTTGCCACAGCAGGGTCAGAAGCGATCCTAAATAGACGATGCCAAACCACATCAGCGGCGCGAGCAGAAGCAGGAACAGGCCGAGCGACGGTTTACGCCAGAACAGCGCCGTCATGCGGCTTAAGCAGCCGCGCGAGGCGGGAGGATGCGCAACGCTCATATCCATTTCACCTCTCCTCGTGCAGGCGAATCATCGCCTCGCGTGACCACGACGCCGTGACGGCCTGCCCCGGCGCAATGCCGCTCAGCGGCGAGGCTTCGCTGAGATTTGCCTGGCTCACCAGCAGCCTGGCACCGTCGGCGAGCTTCAGCTCCAGCCGCGTGGCCGCCCCCTGATACTGAACGGCCTGCACGACGCCCTGAACCTGAACGTCACCGCCCTCATCAAGGCGAATATGTTCCGGACGCAGGGAATAGCTGCCTTCCATGCCGCATATTTTCTGCGCAAGGCCCGCATCGAAAACGTTAGAGGTGCCGACAAAACCGGCGACAAACGGCGTGCGCGGACGCATGTAGAGATCGCGAGGGGTATCCACCTGCTCGATGCGCCCGTTATTGAACACCGCCACCCGGTCTGACATGGAGAGAGCTTCACCCTGATCGTGGGTGACGAAAATAAAGGTGATGCCGAGTTCCTGCTGAAGTTTCTTCAGCTCGAACTGCATCTGTTCGCGCAGTTTGAGATCGAGCGCACCCAAGGGCTCGTCCAGCAGCAGGACGCGCGGCTCATTGACCAGCGCACGGGCGATGGCGACGCGCTGGCGCTGGCCGCCGGAAAGTTGCGACGGTTTACGAGCAACGGCAAAGCTCAGGCCCACTTTCTCCAGGGCATCGCGTGCCTGCGCATGGCGTTTTTTCTTGTCGATGCCTTTGACCATCAGCCCGTAGGCGACATTGTCGAGGATCGACATATGCGGGAACAGCGCGTAGTCCTGGAACACGGTGTTCACATCCCGCTCCCAGGGAGGCAGTTCGCTCGCCTCTTTGCCGAAGATAGAAATCGTGCCGCCTGACAGCTGTTCAAAGCCGGCAATCAGACGCAGGCAGGTGGTTTTGCCGGAGCCCGAAGGCCCCAGCATGGAGAAAAACTCTCCGTCACGAATGGCAATGGTGACCCCATCCACCGCCCGTACGTCGCCGTACAGACGGGAAACATTGTTAAACTCTACCGCGTACGTCATGTTCTGCTCCCGGGCAATTAACGACCGCCCATGATGGCGATGTAATCCTGCGTCCAGCGGCTGTAAGGGACAAATTTGCCGCCTTCTGCGATGGGGGTTTTCCAGAACTTGATTTTGTCGAACTCGTTATAACCGTTTGTTTCGCAGCCTTTATCACCCAGCAGCGTGCTGGCCTTACACCCTTCAGCAACCACGGGCAGGGAGCCAAACCATGCCGCCAGATCGCCCTGCACTTTCGGCGTCAGCGACCAGTTCATCCATTTGTAGGCGCACATCGGGTGTTTTGCCTGCGCGTGCAGCATGGTGGTGTCCGCCCAGCCGGTCACCCCCTCCTTCGGAAAGACGGTGGCAACGGGCTGGTTCTCGGCCTTCAGCGCATTCGCCTGATACGGCCAGGCGCTGGAGGCCACGACGCCTTCATTTTTAAAGTCGCTCATCTGGACGGTGGTGTCATGCCAGTAGCGGTGGATCAGCGCATGCTGGTCGCGAAGCACCTTGAGCACGGCGGCATACTGTTTTTCGGTGAGCTGGTACGGGTCTTCGATACCCAGCTGAGGTTGAGTGGCTTTGACGAACAGCGCGGCATCGGCGATGTAAATCGGGCCGTCGTACGCCTGCACGCGTCCCTGGTTGGTTTTACCGTCCGGAAGATCCTGTTTGGTAAAGACCACGCTCCAGCTGTCCGGCGGGGTTGGGAAGGTTTTGGTGTTGTACATCAGCAGGTTTGGCCCCCACTGATACGGCGTGCCGTAGACTTTACCGCCGACGTTAAACCATTCCCCTTTCACAATCCGCGCGTCGAGGGTTTTCCAGTTAGGGATGAGGTCGGGGTTAATGGGCTGAACGCGTTTGCCCATGATCAGGCGCAGGGAGGCATCACCCGAGGCGGTGACCAGGTCATATCCCCCTTTCGCCATCAGGCTAACCATTTCATCCGACGTGGCCGCCGTCTTGACGTTGACCGCACATCCTGTCTCTTTTTCAAACTGGGTGACCCAGTCATAATTTTTATCCGTCTGTCCGCGTTCGATGTATCCCGGCCAGGCGATAATATCCAGCCGACCTTCCCCGTCGCCAATGGCCTTTGGTGGTTCTGCGGCTTGCGCTGTCATGATAGTCATGCCGAGCGCGCACAGGCTGCTGCGGGCAAAATGTTTGCTCATAAGAGTTACTCCTGTCGCAATGAAATTTAGCGGCAGCCGTGCCGTAAAAATATCTCCCTTATTAAACGTAGACCGCGCAAATGCGCCGCACCGTACGGCTTCAGGAAATTTCATCAAGGTGTGACCGAGGGCGCATTCCCCGTTAACTGGATTATAGACAAGGAGTTAGCCGCGAGAGACGGTATGCAGATTTCCTATGACAAGGCACCGCGGAATATTCGCCGTGCCGTCATCAGGATAAGAATTGATTATTTAAATAAGGTCGAAAAAATTATTCCAGCATCGCGCTAATTAATTTTCCTAACTGAATGACCGCCTGCTCTTCTCGCTCTCCCCAGGCCCAGGACGTATTAAACCGGAAGAACGGAGTCCATGCGTCAGAGGTAGAAAACATCTTTCCGGGGGCAATGCTGATGTGGTGCGTTAAGGCTTTTTCGCTCAGCAGCCCTGCATCGAGCTGCGCCGGAAGCTCCAGCCATAAAAAGTAGCCGCTGTCGTTATGGTGGATTTTGACGCCGGCAGGCATATGACGCAGAAGAGACTGCCAGGCCTGCTGCTTTCGCTCGGCGAGCGTCCGCCGCAGGCGGCGCAGATGGGCGTCGTAGCGTTTGGTTGCCAGGTAATCCACCAGCGCCAGCTGCACGGGAGAGCTGGTTGAGAGCGTGCTCATCAGCTGCAGCTGCTGAATGCGTCGCGCGTGTTTTCCTGCCGCGACCCAGCCGATGCGGAAACCCGCCACCAGACATTTTGAGAAGGACGAGCAGTGCAGCGTCATGTCCTGACGATCCCATGCTTTCGCCGGGAGCGGCTTTTCGCGGCCAAAATAGAGCTCGCTGTAGACATCGTCTTCAATCAGGGGAACATTGTGCTGCGTTAACAGCGCCACAAGCTGCGCTTTTTTTTCCGCGCTCAGCGTGAAGCCAAGCGGATTCTGACTGTTGGTCATGATCCAGCAGGCTTTAACCGGATACTCATTCAGCGCCTGTTCAAGGGCATTCAGGTCAATGCCCTCGCGGACATCCGTCGCAATCGACAACGCTTTGAGCTTCAGGCGTTCCAGCGCCTGCAGCGCGCCGTAGAAACACGGGTTTTCGACTATCACCCAGTCACCCGGCTCGGTCACCGCCTGCAGGCTGAGATTGAGCGCTTCAAGCGCGCCTGCCGTGATCACGATCTCTTCCGGGGAGATGTTCATTCCCTGCTGCGCGTAGCGACGGGCAATGGCGTGGCGAAGATCGACGTTACCCGGCGGCAGGTTCTCAATCACGCTCATCGCCGTCGCGGTTTTGCTGACGTTCGCCAGCGAGCGGTTGAGCTGCTGCAGCGGGAAAAGTCGGGGATCGGGAAAAGCGGAGGCAAAAGGAACTACGGACGGGTCGCGGCTGGCCTGTAAGACGTCGAAGATGTAGGTGTTAATATCCACCACTTCGTCACGCATCACCTGGGCAGGTGGAGCAGGCTGTTGTGCGGTCGGGCGCGAGGCAACGTAATAGCCCGACTGCGGTCTGGCGACAATGCGCCCCTGACTTTCCAGCATCTGATACGCGTGGCCAACGGTCATAAAACTCATACCGCTGCTCGCCACCTGCTCTCGCAGCGAGGGCAGTTTATCGCCAGGCAGCCATACGCCAAGCTCAATCTGCGAGATAATTTGTTGCGCCAGACGCTGGTATTTTTTCATCAGATTCTCCTTATGACCGACAGTGTATATCAGCAGGAGAAAAAGAGAAGATTTAGCTAACTGTTATAGTTTGCGGAATTAATTACTTACGGTACTCGGTAACGTGGCTTTGCGCCTGACGCGCAGCGGCCAGGTGATCGAGCGTAATCATCGACGATTTGCAAAAGATGCATTTCGCGCCGAGTGGGTTTTTCTCAGACATGTCAAAGACTGAGGTACGGTACTGCGAGCCATGACAGCATGGGCAGCGAAAATGGATATAAGAAGTCATAGGATTCTCCTGAAACGTAAACGTAAATTACTAATGGGCCGATTGGGCAATAATGGTTTTAAACAAAACGAATCGGAAAGTAGATAAAGACCCAAGAGAGGCTGCGGAGAGGCACAACGTGATGAGAACTGCTTTATAAAACTACGTCAGATATTTATTTGGACTCAAAACCAGAAGACCATTAACGCACGGCGCAGACGACAAGGCAAGCGGTTTTATGCGTAAAAATCATAAAAACACTGTTTTTATTCCTCAGTGCGAAGTATATCAGATGGCTAAAGCATGAGTTTTATGCCAACTGTTATGGTTAAAAATCACTTTTCTGCGTCTGATAGTCCGAACTTTGCCCCTATACCATAACAGCACACCGTTTGACATTGAGGCTGTGCATGTTTGGTTTAGATGCTTTTCACCTTGCGAGGATACAGTTTGCCTTTACCGTATCCTTTCACATTATTTTCCCGGCAATCACCATCGGACTGGCAAGCTACCTTGCCGTACTCGAAGGGCTGTGGCTGAAAACAAAAAATCCTGTCTGGCGCTCGCTTTACCATTTCTGGTCGAAGATTTTTGCCGTCAACTTTGGCATGGGCGTGGTCTCCGGGCTGGTGATGGCCTACCAGTTTGGCACCAACTGGAGCGGATTTTCACAGTTTGCGGGCAGCATTACCGGCCCGCTGCTGACCTATGAAGTGCTTACCGCCTTCTTCCTCGAAGCCGGGTTCCTCGGCGTGATGCTGTTCGGCTGGAACAAGGTCGGGCCGGGTCTGCACTTCTTCGCCACCTGTATGGTGGCGCTGGGCACCATTATCTCAACGTTCTGGATCCTCTCGTCGAACAGCTGGATGCAGACCCCGCAGGGCTTTGAGATCGTCAACGGTCAGGTCGTGCCCGTGGACTGGTTCGCCGTGGTGTTTAACCCCTCCTTCCCTTACCGCCTGCTGCATATGTCGATAGCCGCATTCCTGAGCAGCGCCCTGTTTGTGGGCGCATCGGCGGCATGGCATCTGCTGCGCGGGAATAATACCCCTGCCATCCGCGCGATGTTTTCGATGGCGCTGTGGATGACGCTGATTGTCGCCCCCATCCAGGCCATGGTTGGCGATATGCACGGGCTGAACACCTTAAAGCACCAGCCTGCGAAAATTGCCGCCATTGAAGGCCACTGGGAAAATTCCCCGGGCGAGCCTACCCCGCTGCTGCTGTTTGGCTGGCCGGATATGGAACAGGAGCGCACCCGCTTTGGGCTTGAGATCCCGGCGCTGGGGAGCCTTATCCTGACGCACAGTCTGGATAAACAGGTTCCGGCCCTCAAGGAGTTTCCGAAGGAAGACCGTCCGAATTCCACCATCGTCTTCTGGTCATTCCGCATTATGGCGGGCCTGGGCATGCTGATGCTGCTGCTCGGGGTGACGGCACTCTGGCTGCGCTACAAAAAACGCGTGTATTCGTCGCGCCCTTTCCTGTGGTTTGCGCTGCTGATGGGGCCAACCGGGCTGATTGCCATCCTGGCCGGGTGGATCACTACCGAAGTGGGCCGCCAGCCGTGGGTGGTCTACGGACTCCAGCGAACGAAGGATGCGGTGTCTGCCCACGGTGACCTGCATATGAGCGTGAGCCTGCTGGCCTTCTTCGTCGTATATACCTCGGTCTTCGGCGTGGGTTACAGCTATATGGTGCGCCTCATCCGAAAAGGCCCGCAGCCGCATGAATCATTCGCCACCGAGTCCGACGGACGTCCGGCGCGCCCGCTTTCTGCCGTTACAACTGAACATAAGGAGCAGCCATAATGGGTATCGATCTCTCCATTATCTGGTTTGTGATCATCGTCTTTGCCACGCTGATGTATATCGTGATGGACGGTTTTGATCTGGGGATTGGCATTCTATTCCCGGCAACGCAGAACGCCGACGATCGCGATGTGATGGTTAACAGCGTCGCGCCGGTCTGGGACGGAAATGAAACCTGGCTGGTGCTTGGCGGTGCCGCCCTGTTCGGCGCGTTTCCGCTGGCCTATGCGGTGATCGTTGATGCTCTCACCATTCCGCTGACGTTAATGCTGATCGGACTTATTTTCCGCGGGGTGGCATTTGAGTTTCGCTTTAAAGCCACGCCGACCCACCGCCCCTTCTGGGATAAGGCGTTTATTGGCGGCTCAATTCTGGCAACGTTTACCCAGGGCGTGACGGTAGGCGCCGTCATTAACGGCTTTACCGTCACCGGTCGGGCCTATACCGGCGGCCCCTTTGACTGGTTTACCGCGTTTAACCTGTTTTGCGGCGCGGGGCTGGTGGTGGCTTATGCGCTGTTAGGCTCTACCTGGCTGGTGATGAAAAGCGAAAATGCGCTGCACCAGCGGATGCGTGAGGTTTCGAAAACGCTGTTAATCGTGCTGCTGGCGTTTATTGCGGCGATAAGCCTCTGGACGCCGCTGGCGCAACCGGCCATCGCAGCGCGCTGGTTTACCCTGCCGAATCTGTTTTATCTGCTGCCTGTCCCTGCCCTGGTGGTGATTTTTAGCCTGTACCAGTGGCGCTGCCTGAATAATCCCGACAGCCATAGCCGTCCGTTTATCCTGACGCTGGGGCTGATATTCCTCGGCTTTAGCGGGCTTGGGATCAGCATCTGGCCGCATATCATTCCACCGTCGATCACCCTGTGGCAGGCCGCCGCACCGACGCAAAGCCAGGGCTTTATGCTGGTGGGCGCGCTGTTGATCATTCCCGTTATTCTGGTCTACACCTTCTGGAGCTACTACGTGTTTCGCGGCAAAGTTCAGCATGGGGAGGGTTATCACTGATGCAACAACCGGTCTGGAAAAGATTACTGTGGCTGGCCATTATCTGGGGCGGCAGCGTACTGGCGCTGGCTGCTGTCAGCATGCTCTTCCGTATGCTGATGACGGCGGCTGGGTTTAAATCGCATTAACGCCATTCCGGGCAACCGCTGCGTTGCCCGGTACTTCCCCCCGCACTTTCAGATAAACCCCATTAACGCACGGCAGAGTATCGTTACACTGGAAAAAGATTCACAGTATTTATAGTTTGAGAAGAAAAATGAAAAAGCTCATTGCGTTAAGTGTTATTAGTCTTGTCCTTACCGGATGCGTTAATCCGGGTAAAGCCTCCGTACAGCCGGAGCAACTTAAAAACCACCGCTTTGTGCTGGAAAATGTAAACGGTAAGGCCGTGAAGACCGCAACAACGCAACCTGAGATCGGTTTTAGCGCGCTGCCAGATATCAGCCTGATTAATAACATCAGCGTTTCCGGCCAGATGTGTAACCGCTTCAACGGACAGGGGAAATTGTCCGAAGGCGAGCTTAAGGTTAAAACGCTGGCCATGACGCGCAAGCTTTGTACTGAACCGCAGCTGAATGAGCTGGATCAGGCCATCGGCGACATGCTGCGCAAAGGGGCGCAGGTCGACCTGACTGAGGACCAGTTAACGCTGGCGACAGCCGATAAAACGCTGATGTTTAAGCGTGTAGAATAATCAGTAGTTACCGCAGCTTCCAACGGCAAGTGACTGTTCACTACAGCGTTTGCCGTTTGGCAAGGCGCACATCCCAATAGCAGAACCATCAAGCTGACGGGCGACAGACAGCGAACCGCCAATCATTGCGCAGTTGGCCTGACCAGAACTGGACATCGCCGCTTTCATTCCCGGCGCCACGTGGGCTGCCGTTGCCTGCTGGACTGGCTCACTGCTACATGCCGACAACAATAATGCGGCACACCCTACCAAAAATGCTGAGCGCATGCTCTCTCCCCCATGAATAATGCGAAACCTATGCATAATAGGCATCACATCCCGTGTCGTCGAGAGCGGAAGTGCGTATTTATGCGCTCCAGAAACAATTTCTCGCAATTTTTTCGCCAAAAGTTTGATCTACTCATTGATGGAGAGAATGCCAAGGACACAAAAGCGAAAATCGTAAAATCCCGCCTTTGCTAGAATACACTGATAATATTCAGGGTTTGTTGTCGTTATACAGACCCCTATTTTTTGCGCAATGTAAGGGTGTTGTCCTATGCAAACTATTGACGGTAATGGTGGAGTTGCCTCAGTCGCGTTTCGCACCAGTGAAGTTATCGCCATCTACCCGATTACGCCAAGTTCTACCATGGCTGAGCAGGCGGATGCCTGGGCTGGAAACGGGTTAAAAAACGTCTGGGGCGATGTCCCGAGAGTGGTTGAAATGCAGTCTGAAGCCGGTGCGATTGCCACGGTACACGGTGCGCTTCAGACCGGCGCGCTTTCCACGTCGTTTACCTCTTCTCAGGGATTGTTGTTAATGATCCCTACCCTTTACAAACTCGCCGGTCAACTGACGCCCTTCGTTCTGCACGTCGCCGCGCGTACCGTTGCCACCCACGCGCTCTCTATCTTTGGCGATCACTCTGACGTGATGGCCGTGCGCCAGACCGGCTGCGCGATGCTATGCGCCAGCAGCGTTCAGGAAGCGCAGGACTTTGCCTTAATTTCGCATATCGCCACGCTCAAAAGCCGCGTGCCGTTTATTCACTTCTTTGATGGTTTCCGCACCTCACATGAAATCAACAAAATCGTCCCGTTGGCCGACGATACTATCCTGAATCTGCTGCCGCAGGCGGAAATCGACGCGCATCGCGCCCGGGCTCTTAATCCTGAACACCCGGTTATTCGCGGGACATCGGCGAACCCGGACACCTACTTCCAGTCCCGCGAGGCCACGAACCCCTGGTACAACGCGGTTTACGACCATGTTGAACAGGCAATGAGTGACTTTGCCGCCGCAACCGGCCGCGAATATAAGCCGTTTGAGTACTACGGCCATCCGCAGGCGGAACGGGTCATTGTGCTGATGGGGTCAGCCATTGGAACCTGTGAAGAGGTGGTTGACGAACTGCTGACGCGCGGCGAAAAAGTGGGCGTGCTTAAAGTGCGTCTCTACCGTCCGTTCTCGGCCAAACATCTGCTTTCGGCTCTGCCTGAAAGCGCGCGCGCCGTGGCGGTCCTCGATCGCACCAAAGAGCCGGGCGCGCAGGCGGAACCCCTCTATCTGGATGTGATGACCGCCCTGGCAGAAGCCTTTAATCAGGGCGAACGTGAAACCCTGCCGCGCGTAATCGGGGGTCGCTATGGTTTGTCCTCCAAGGAGTTTGGGCCGGACTGCGTGCTGGCGGTATTCAACGAGTTAAGCGAAGCAAAACCCAAGCCGCGCTTTACCGTCGGCATTTATGATGATGTGACAAACCTGTCCCTGTCGTTGCCGGAAAATACCCTGCCCTCAACCGCCAAACTTGAGGCGCTGTTCTATGGCCTGGGCAGTGACGGCAGCGTCTCCGCAACCAAAAACAACATCAAAATCATCGGCAACTCAACGCCGTGGTACGCCCAGGGGTACTTCGTTTACGACTCCAAAAAAGCAGGCGGCCTGACCGTTTCCCACCTGCGCGTGAGCGAACAGCCCATCCGCTCCGCGTATCTTATTTCTCAGGCTGATTTTGTTGGCTGCCACCAGCTGCAGTTTATCGATAAATACCAGATGGCTGAGCGCCTGAAACCCGGCGGTATTTTCCTCCTCAATACGCCTTACAGCGCGGACGAAGTCTGGGCAAGGCTCCCGCAGGAAGTTCAGGCGGTGCTGAACCAGAAAAAAGCCCGTTTCTATGTGGTCAACGCCGCAAAAATTGCCCGCGAATGTGGTCTTGCTGCGCGTATTAATACCGTGATGCAAATGGCCTTCTTCCATCTGACCAATATCCTGCCGGGCGACAGCGCGCTGGTGGAACTACAGGGCGCGATTGCTAAAAGCTACAGCAGCAAGGGCCAGGAACTGGTCGAGCGCAACTGGCAGGCGCTAGCGCTGGCGCGCGAATCTCTGTTTGAAGTACCGCTGCAGCCGGTGAATGCCGCAAGTCCGAATCGCCCTCCGGTGGTATCCGACGAGGCGCCTGATTTCGTCAAGACCGTGACGGCGGCGATGCTGGCCGGTCTGGGCGATGCCCTGCCCGTCTCTGCGCTACCGCCGGATGGCACCTGGCCGATGGGCACCACGCGCTGGGAAAAACGTAACATTGCCGAAGCGATCCCCATCTGGAAAGAAGAGCTGTGTACGCAGTGCAACCACTGCGTGGCGGCCTGCCCGCACTCTGCCATTCGCGCCAAAGTGGTGTCACCGGAAGAGATGGAAGCCGCGCCGGCCAGCCTGCATTCCCTGGATGTGAAATCTCGTGATATGCGCGGACAGAAATACGTTCTGCAGGTCGCGCCGGAAGATTGCACCGGCTGTAACCTGTGCGTCGAGGTGTGTCCGGCGAAAGACAGGCAAGATCCGGAGATCAAAGCCATCAATATGATGTCGCGTCTGGAGCACGTTGAAGAGGAGAAGGTCAATTATGACTTCTTCCTGAATCTGCCGGAGATCGATCGCAGCAAGCTGGAACGTATTGATATTCGTACGTCACAGCTGATTACGCCGCTGTTTGAGTACTCCGGGGCCTGCTCCGGCTGCGGTGAGACGCCGTATATCAAGCTGCTTACCCAGCTGTACGGTGACCGGATGCTGATTGCCAACGCAACCGGCTGTTCCTCAATTTATGGCGGTAATCTGCCTTCCACTCCGTACACCACCGACGCGAATGGTCGCGGTCCGGCGTGGGCAAACTCGTTATTCGAGGATAACGCCGAATTCGGCCTGGGCTTCCGCCTGACCGTCGACCAGCACCGCGCGCGCGTGATGCGCCTGCTGGAGCAGTTTGCCGGGCAGATCCCTGCTGAGCTCAATGACGCGCTTCATGCGGACGCGACGCCAGAAGAACGTCGTGAGCAGGTTGCCGAGCTGCGTCGCGCGCTTCAGGGTGTGGCGGGAGCTGAACAGCTGCTGACCGACGCTGACGCCCTGGTCGAAAAATCGATCTGGCTGATTGGCGGTGACGGCTGGGCTTACGATATCGGCTTTGGCGGACTGGATCACGTGTTGAGCCTGACCGAAAACGTCAATATCCTGGTTCTGGATACACAGTGTTATTCCAATACCGGTGGCCAGGCGTCGAAAGCTACACCGTTAGGCGCCGTGACGAAATTCGGTGAACACGGTAAACGTAAGGCGCGCAAAGATCTCGGTGTGAGCATGATGATGTACGGTCACGTTTACGTCGCGCAAATCTCGCTGGGTGCCCAGCTTAACCAGACGGTAAAAGCCATCCAGGAAGCTGAAGCGTATCCTGGCCCGTCGCTGATCATTGCCTACAGCCCTTGCGAAGAGCATGGCTACGACCTGGCACTCAGCCACGACCAGATGCGTCAGCTGACCGCGACCGGCTTCTGGCCGCTGTACCGGTTTGACCCGCGTCGTGCTGACGAGGGTAAATTACCGCTGGCGCTGGATTCGCGTCCGCCGTCAGATGCCCTGGCCGAGACGTTAATGCAGGAACAGCGCTTCCGTCGCCTTAACGCGCAGCAGCCGGAAGTGGCCGAACAGCTCTGGAAAGATGCCGCTGCTGACCTGCAAAAACGTTATGACTTCCTGGCGCAAATGGCGGGTAAAGCCGAAAAACCGACCAGCGACTAGTGCCTCTGCCCGGCGTGTCCGGGCATTTTTTTGCCATAAAAAAGCCCGGCGTATTCACACCGGGCGAATCCAGATAATCAATGAATATCTATTGAGTTTGCTTAATAGCATTCACGTTAATTATGGATAAATCATCTTAAAGGCATATAACGCCAGCAAGATTATCTTAATTAACGCCTGATTAATAATTTCAATTTAATATACTTACCTTTAAATCATTCACCAAACAAATGATCATTTCCGCTGATTTATTCAGTTTAGATTTTACTTAGTTCGTAACAATTATATTTTATTACTCTTACACAAGAGTGATTTAGCATGAGACAACTTTCTCATTCTGAAAGTTCAACAGGTAATTAAATAAAAACAACCGCAAAGGAATATCACAATGCAAAGAAAAGTACTGGCCCTGATGATTCCGGCTCTGTTAATGGCTGGTTCTGCACATGCAGCAGAAATTTATAATAAAGACGGTAACAAATTAGATCTGTACGGCAAAGTAGATGGTCTGCACTATTTCTCCGACGATAAAGGCGCTGACGGGGATCAAACCTATATGCGTCTGGGCTTCAAAGGCGAAACCCAGATCAACGACATGATGACCGGCTACGCGCAGTGGGAATACAACATTCAGGCCAATAACACCGAAGGGTCTGATAACCAGTCCTGGACGCGTCTGGCCTTCGCCGGTGTCAAAGTGGGCGACTACGGTTCTTTCGATTACGGTCGTAACTATGGCGTACTGTACGACGTGGAAGGCTGGACCGATATGCTGCCTGAATTCGGCGGCGACTCCTACACCAAAGCCGACAACTTCATGACCGGCCGTGCCAACGGCGTGGCAACCTACCGTAACACCGACTTCTATGGTCTGGTGCAGGGTCTGAACTTTGCGCTGCAGTATCAGGGCAAGAATGAGGGCAGCAACTGTGACGAGAATAGTTGTTCTCAGGAAGGAACGAACAACCGTTCTGATAACAACATTCGTAACCAAAACGGTGACGGTTTCGGTATCTCCACAACCTATGACTTTGGCATGGGGATTACTGCGGGTGCAGCCTACACTTCTTCTGACCGTACCAACGAGCAGGTGATGAATAGCACAGCGGGTGGTGACAAAGCGGATGCGTGGACTGCGGGTCTGAAGTATGACGCCAATAACATCTACCTGGCAGCAATGTATTCTGAAACCCGCAATATGACCCCGTATGGTGATAACACCGACGCCGTGGCGAACAAAACCCAGAACTTTGAAGTGACCGCGCAGTACCAGTTCGACTTCGGCCTGCGTCCATCCCTTTCCTACCTGCAGTCTAAAGGCAAGGACCTGGGCAACGGTCAGGGCGATCAGGATCTGGTTAAATATGCTGACGTAGGTGCGACCTACTACTTCAATAAAAACATGTCCACCTACGTTGATTACAAAATCAACCTGCTGGATGAAGATGACAGCTTCTACAAAAACAACGGCATCGGCACGGATGATGTCGTAGCGTTAGGTCTGGTTTACCAGTTCTGATTGTCAGAGCCCGCATCAAGATGCGGGCTCGCTTTTTTGAAGTTCGTCACAAAAGACAGTTTCAGAAAGGGGTTGGTTGAGGGTAAGTTGAAAGAAAGCTGGTTAAACTCAGGTGATAGCCCTTTCGTCACTAAGGATTACAGCGTTGTTTGGTCGTGTATCCCTTGCCGTACTTACCCTTTTAGCCATGCTGTGGATGGCGTTAATTTTTGATTTTGGTGATATTGTCGGGCATCTCGGCGCGCTGTTAAACCATCTGGATGGCAGTTAACAAGGTTTACGGGGAAATAAAAAGCCACCAGCAGTGCCGGTGGCGGATAAACGCATAGGTCGCGTTATTTTTTCACAGGTTGAGGCTTTTTATCACCTGATTCAGGGGCCTCACGCGGATCGTCTTTTTCAACACAGAGCATAGTTTCTCCTGTTTCAGATAACCACCCTCCACTATAGCCAGGATGATTGAAGAATGGCCAGGCGGCAATCATGCCTGCTCTTCTCCTTTTTCGCGAAAAGAGAGATAGCCAAATACCCCACTCTCCCCATCCGTGGGATGGTTGACACCGTCCATCACTGTTACCTGCGGGAAATCAAACGGAGAAACGCTTTCAAAACAGGCGACGTTCACGCCGTATTCATTTGGATTAGAACGCCGCTGATGGAACGTGTAAATTCCGCACACTGAGCAAAAGAAATGCCGTGCCGTTCCCGTATTAAAGCGGTACTCGGTGAGTTTATCCTCACCTTTGGTCACCGTAATCCCCGACAGCGGCGCAGAGACGACGACCGCGCCTCGCATACGACAAAAGGAACAGCTGCATCGCCGCGCGGTGTTCAGTCCATCGGTAAGCTCAACGGTGAATGCTACCGCGCCGCAATGGCACTTCGCATTACGTCTTTCAGCCATGGGCTATACCCCTTTTCTCACCAGCTCGGCGGCTTTCACGAAAACCTCGTCTTCTACACCATCGCCTTTTTGCCTGCCGAGCCTGACCAGCTCATCGACAATACTGTTGCGATGGATCGGTTTTTGCGCTGAAACCAGCCCAATAACGGCGGCCCCAATCGCCAGCCCCACTAATCCGGTTTGTTCATCTTTGTTTTTCATATTCATGCTCCTGGTACAACAAACAAGCGTAGCAGGAATACGGTAAAACGGAATGCCGGACACATGCCCTGTGAATTTCATTTAAACAGTTCAGACAGGTACGACTTCTATACTATTGCTTTAAAAATGATTGAGATACATCCAAAAAAACACCTGTCGTAACACAGGCATTCCATATTTAGAATCGCGGCGTCAAACCGTATTTTGGCGTTTTGATATTTGCCGCCCAAATTTTGATATCATTTTGCAGGAGAATAGTGAAATCAGATTTCAGATGCGTCACTATGCCATTGACGCTTTCCGCATCCACTACTGAAAAATGCTCAACTCTGTTTTGCCCTATCTGGACACAATTATATTTTGCGGGCAGCACTTTACCATTCACATTAAGCGATTGGTTGTTCTCACCACAGCGGCCCTCAGTAATATAGGAGACCAGCAGATTAGCGGATTTCCTTCCTGGCTGAGAAACACTCACCATAACCGGGAAACCTTCCGAGGTTTGAGTCATATCATAAAGGACCGCATTTTTGATATACCAGGTATTATATTCCCGCTCCTGAAAGGCAGACCAGGAAGGCGCAGAAAAGACCACTAGCACTGCCAGTATAATAGATTCTATTTTCATGGGATGTTGTCGTCCGTGTTGTTGCACGTATTATTCAGATTGTGCAAAAAACAGCAACCCCTTAAGAATAGTCCTACTACTATTGGCAGTGACGCAGGGTTAATATAAAGGCGAAGAAAAATAAAAATGATAAAGCGCCGCCATCATGGCGATGCTGGCGACGACGCTGATGAAAAAGTAGGTTTTGAAAGGCTGTTTTTGAGTTTTATGGCGAAAGAGTTGTTGTCCCACAATGGCGCCAGGCCAGCCTCCGGTCACGCCAAATACCAGTAACGTCGCTTCCGGGACCCTGCGCATACCTTTTCGCGCCGCCATTTTATCGGCACCATATATGACCATCGTCAGCACATTGACCAGCAGAAACCAGACGACCACAGGATTCGACGATAAAAGGCTGCCGAGCGCAGCGAATATCAGGAGTAAGTAACAAAAACGATTGAGGGTCATTGAATGCGTCACTGGGTTGTTGAGCGGTTTTGGGAGACGCATTATACCCTATCTTAGTCATGTGCTGGATAAACCTCATTCCACCCTCACTTTAACTTTAGGCTTTGACAAGAGGACTTTGACCAACTCCTTGTAAGGTAGAGGTTTGTAGAAGAAGAACCCCTGTAAAAAACGGATGTTATTGCGGATGAGGTAATCAAGTTGCTCTTGTGTTTCAACGCCTTCCGCCACAATACTAATTGAAAGTTTTTTTGCCAGTTCCAGTACCGAATCCAGGATCAGGGTTGAATCCTCATTGGCGTTAACCCTGGCAACAAAACTTTGGTCGATTTTAAGGTAATCAATATGCAGCTCTTGCAGGTAGGATAGACCTGAATATCCCGTGCCAAAATCATCCAGCGCAATGGCAAATCCGTTGTTATGCAGCTCATTCAGCGTCCTGACGAGATGTTCATCGATGTGGAGCGGTTCACGCTCGGTTACCTCAATGACAAGGTTTAGATCCTGTTGAATAAAACTGTGTTTGTAGTGGAGACACTCGTCCACAAAGGTGGACGCAACGATATGAGAAGCGCTGAAGTTAATCCCTACATGGAATCCTTCTGGCAGCAATGTAGAAATAGCGTTCATTTGTTTTGCAACCTGTTTCATTAGGCTCTGAGTCAGAGGAATAATTAAACCCGATTTTTCAGCGAGAGGAATGAAGGATGCGGGAGAAATAAACCCTGACTGCGGATGCTTCCATCTGGCCAGCACTTCCACACCCCGCAAGGTTCCCTCCCTGCCGCTAACCACGGGCTGGTAATATGGCGTAATTTCATTTCTGTAAATGGCCGTGCGCAGTGATTCTTCTGGTGAAACATCTTTTGACCGATATCGCTGAAGTATATAAGCAGAAAGAGACGATATTATCAGCAGGAATAACACCACACCGCCGGCTCGATTGAGCAATCTCTTAAGGCTGAAAAGGACTGGAGCGTTAAACTGTATCTCGAAAGGATAATTAGAGGCTTTTACCGTCAATACCTTATTCTTAGAATGGTCTGCCGTCGCCACATCGCCAGACAGGCCCAAAAGGGTATTGCCTACTCTGAGTGAATATTCAACACCATTTAATGGTATATCCAGCGCATCCCGGATATGGCTGTCGCTGATGCTAACGATGATTCGGCTTCCGGCGTGATTGGTCTGGTATAAGAGCACGGGCAGGCCGTTGACGGTACTTCCAGCAGGGACGAGTAGCAATGATGATTCTGGGAGCACGGCGCTGTTGACCAACAACACGCGATTTCCTGGTAATGAAGAGCACCAGACCGCATCATTTTTCAGAATAACGATCGTCCTCAGGTGAGGCTGTAATGCAGCCTCAGTGCCTAGTTGGTATTGTCCTTCCGCATCACACTCGTTCTCAGCAAGTTGCTTCGCCAGCTGAGTTGCATGACGGGCTTCTTTAAGAATGACATTCATGTTCCGCACAACATAGTGCGCCCCTGCAAGGCTGTCAGCCCGAGCAGAATACCAAACCTGTAAATTGATGATAAAAACGCCTAGCAAAAATATTGCCGTGGCTGCAGCTACGGGGATAGATGCATGGCGCATTTAGGGTTCTCGATTAGAATGAAGTGGCCGCATCAACGATGCTGAAGTGATTGAATTGTCATCGTCTTAATCATGGTAGATTACGTAATAATTACCATGTCAGGCGTCGAAAATTTTCGCTCAGACCCGAATATTGGGTCCGCGCCCATGGCGCAATAAACGACTTAATCGAGGGGAAACAAAAAGGCCACCGAATGGCAGCCCTGCTGATACGTTTTTATTAATAGCGCTTTGTAGCGTTGACTGGCGTTCTTTCTGACCAGTCAGGCCTCTCGCCAGCCATGATTGCACGCTGCTGTGATGGCGTCACAGACTGGGTTATTTCTGGCATAGCCTTGTATTCGGGTCGTTGAGGTGGACTGAGAACCAGATCAGAGCTACAACCTGACAGCAGGAGAATGGCCAGTAGAGATGAATTAAGCTTGAACACGTAAAACCCTTCCAATGGGATAAAATTTTTAAGAAAAAGCGTGGTGCTGGACACACATAGCCTAATCAAAATATATTCACAAGGTCAATGCGCGCAGATCTTTTTCCGGCCCCGGATTCGCAAAGAAGAACATAGCGCCGACGACTTTTTATCGAGAATTGAACCGGATTCAACGTGACTGGAAACGCATCCAGGCAGCCGCCCGGATGGCTAAAATAATGTTTGCTTATCAACTCAGTCCGTGCCTTAATGATTTAGTTAGTTCGATGCAATACCGAATACGCTATTTTACCAGGCAGTCCTCATAACCAGGCGCTATCGCTGATATCCCCTCCTTTTGAGTCCATACGTTTTGTCATTTCTTATCATTTAAAGAGTCTTTAAAAGGAGTATTTATGTCTTCAAGAATTCAAGGTCTGGTTAAGTGGTTTAATGAAGATAAAGGCTTTGGTTTTATCTCCCCACTTGATGGCAGTAAAGATGTTTCTGTTCATTTCTCTGCCCTGCAGGGAGAGAGTTTCAAGACACTATTTGAAGGTCAGAAAGTCGAATTTGCGATTCTAAGCGGTGATAAAGGCCCTGCTGCTGCAAACGTAATACTTTTAGATAGATAAAATTATCAATGGCCCGTGATTACCAAAAAACTTTCTTAAGTAAACGGGCCCTGGATAATATGACTGTTATTCATATCAACAGCCAGCATATTTTCTTTACGAGTGCGCTACCAAGGTGATGAAGTACAGAACTGCTGCATGAGTGGTCTAAAACTCAAAGCTAACTCATTTTGTCAACTACTTTGGTTTAGAATCGTTGAGTAGATTTAAACAAAGCGTGGCAGTACGGGCAGACAAGTTGAGCGCCTTTTTGCACGCGATTAAAACTATGCTCTGAATCTTTAGAGCAATTTGGGCATGAACATTTGACTAAATGATTTCGATGGGATTGTGTATTTTTACGTCCAGACATAGGCATCTCCTGATTTTACGGACTGCCACAATACACGTTAACGCTAAAAAATGCTTGCTTTAGTTTTCGAATGTTCCCAAAAAACACGGGGTGGTTTATGAAGAATGTCATCGTTTTTTTCAATGGAAAACCAGGTAAAGTTGTCGCGGTACAACAAAGCGTTACGTCCGTAAGGCAAGAGTATCCGGATGGAGAAGAAATATACCTTCAGATTATGTCTGCTGGTTTCCCGTCTTTAACCGGCGATCGCAGCTTTGTCTACGTTGCCTCAGATAGAGAACTCACCTCTCAGAAGATACTTGATGCCGCAAAAAACCATTTGTGATATGCGTTTCCGGCTAAATCTCAGCCACTTCACAAAAGGAAAGATAAAACCTCAGTAAAAATCGCCAGTATTTTTAGCGAACATCTTTAGGCTTTATCTTTTGAATTAAAATAATAAAAACGTCTTACTATTAAAGCCTGCTAAATGCAGGCGTTTTTTTAAAATCTGCAGTTATACCCCACCTCATCTTTATTTACATAAAACAAACTAAAAACCGACACTTCTTTTCATTAAAATTTTGCTCTTTGCAGGAACTAATGCAAAAGAAATGAGTCAAATAAAGACCATTACCAGGAAAAATTATTTCATGACATCTTATATTATTGTAACCACTGTTGCCGCAGTCATGGGGTTGATAACGTTGAGTCTAATCAAAGTTTGGATCAGCACGTCGAACAACCCTGACAATCTTTGACCTCATCGCAAGCCGCGCTTAAAGTGAGGCCACTTCCGCTTCTGGTAAATCGATGATAACCAGTGTGCCAAAACTGCCTGTTTCTACAGTATGGGGAGTGCCAGCTTTGGCTACGTAAAGCTGTCCAGGCGTTACAGAGATTTTTTTACCTTTTACGCTCAGCTCCAGACGTCCATCAATGACCAGTAACCCCTCGTCATACTCATGAACCTCTTCTATCACTGAGCGTTCATCCATTCGTAAAACTTTGAGATTCGCATTTCCAATGCGGCCTAATACTTGAGAGTGCCAGGTCTCCGGTAATGCAAGTGCTTCGGTTTTGAGGTCATAAAGCGACATAACGTCATTCCTTTTGATGTTCGTTTAACGCTCTTATGCCATATAAGTTCCCTGCCGTCATATAACAAATATGGGAAACCAGGACGAGTAAGATGCTATAGGAGGTCTTGAAACCACAGCGCAGGCTGACACGACAGTGTGGCCCCGGCATCTCGTAAAGCTATCGCTTGACTAACAACCCGCGCAGTAGTAACTCCAGCGCATCGATACCGCGTGTCAAACGCCCTCTGCTGTCCTCGCCGTCGGCGATCCAGAACGCCGCTTCGGCCAGGCTGCCGTAGATCAGCGACGCTAGCGCCTGCGAATCAGCTTCTTCCACTACGCCTTGCTTCATGAGCTTGTCGATCAGGCGCTGCATCGACTCAACACAATCGCGTTGCGATTCCGGTGAGGCACCACCCAGCACCGCCCTGGCATCGCGTAGCACGATGCGCTGTATTTCCGGCTCCAGCGCCATTTCCAGATAAGCCCGGCAGCGACTGCGAAAACCTTCCCAATCGTCCTCGGCAGCGTCAGAGATGGCTTGCAGGCGCTGATCCGTCTCGGTGTCGATCTGCTCCACCACGGCGGCCAGTAACCCCTTCTTGTCGCCGAAGTGGTGATAGAGCGCACCACGGGTCAGCTTCGCTTGCGCGGTGAGGTCATCCATCGAGGTGTCGGCGTAGCCATGCTCGGTAAATACCCGCCGGGCCGTCGCCAGCAGCGTGGCGCGGGTTTCTTCCATCTCGGCGCGGGTGCGACGAACCATGTTTTTTCTCCTTACATACGATACGCATCATTATTTACAAACAACACGTATGAATATATGATCCTATTCATACGCTTTGTATGTATTATCGCTACGCCAGCTTGCCAAGGCAAGCGAAGGCTTCAGGAGAATGAGATGGCCAACATCTATCGAGAACTATTCGCCATGCCTGGCACCAAGGGCTTTGCTTTGGCCGGTTTCCTGGCACGCATTCCGCTGCCGATGACGGGTATCGGCATCATCACCATGCTGACGCAACTGCGCGGCAGCTATGCACTGGCAGGGGCCGTCTCTGCCACCTTCGTGCTGACCTATGCGTTGTTATCGCCGCAGAGTTCCCGGCTTGTGGATCGGCTTGGGCAACGCCGCGTGTTGCCCACTGCCACGGCCATCAGCGTCATCGGTTTTTTGATTCTGGTTGCTGGTTCCTGGTGGCAGGCGGGCGATTGGACGCTGTTCATCGGTGCCTTCCTGGCTGGCTTCATGCCCAGCATGTCAGCGATGGTACGTGCACGCTGGACGGCGCTGTACCGGGGTCAGCTCCGCTTGCAAACCGCCTATTCGCTGGAAACGGTGCTTGATGAAGTCACCTTCATCTCAGGGCCACCATTGTCGGTGGGGCTGTCTGTTGCCGTGCTGCCGCAAGCGGGCCTGCTTGCGGCAGCACTGTTGCTGATCCTCGGTGTGTTCACTCTTGTAGTGCAGCGGGGTACTGAACCCGCCGTCGAAGCGCAAGACGCAGCGACGGATGGATCTGGTTCAGTGATTCAGTCGGCAAACGTGCGGCTGCTGGCGCTGCTGATGATGGCTATGGGCGTGATTGTCGGTACGGTGGATATCGTGAGCGTGGCCTTCGCTGAACAAGTGGGTAAACCGGCAGCCGCCAGCCTGGTCTTGTCAGCTTATGCCCTGGGTTCCTGCGTGTCCGGGCTGCTGTTCGGCGCACTCAAGCTGCATATGCCTTTGCATCGCCTGCTGTTGCCAGGTGGATTGGCAACGGCTGTCACCACGTTACCGCTACTGCTGGTCGGCAGCATCCCCGCGCTGGCCGCGGCGGTGCTGATAGCTGGTCTGTTCTTCGCGCCCACCATGATCGTGGCGATGTCATTGGTCGAGCGTCTGGTGCCAGGGCACCTGCTAACCGAAGGCATGACCTGGCTGCTGGCTGGGCTGAATGTCGGCGTGGCGCTGGGCGCGGCGGCATCCGGCCAGGTTATCGATAACGGTGGCGTACGGGTTGGATTCACCGTCGCGCTCTGCGCCGGTGCGGTGGTGTTGCTCGTGTCTCTATGGGGGCATCAGCGCCTGCGTGCGCAAGTCTCGTCTGTATCGGATGCCACCTGATGGTGGCGCACCCTATTTAAGCATTTAGCTAAATTTCTTAGAGTCGTTTTTTTAAGAATAATCAATAAACATATGAGGCCCGCGGCAGCCCCACTTATGATTGCTACTTGTAAAACTGGAGAAATTTCGCTTACAGCAGGCCATATCGTTTATGCTTTGAGCATATAGATACATGATTGAACTGTCTGACCGGTAGATGTGGTTACCTCTACCGGAACCCGTTCATACTCAGCACCTTCGAACTCATCGAGTATGTGCCAGTAATTATGTAAATTCTCTGACGTGAAAAGAAAACCTTGTACACGATTACCTGAGTCATCCAGTACAATTCCCGGATACCCCATCTCTGCACCCCAGCCTTTCTCTAATAGAGAACCACCAACGTGGCCTTCCTGCCATGTTCCCCCAATATTTTCAAGAATATGAGCATTAGGTCGACCCGGACCGAGTGTCCCGTAAACAAACAAACTTTCCATTACTCCTCCGCGTATCGCTATGAAATGATAACGTTCTTTGTATTAATTTTGATTTTCGGACTCTGGCCTGACAAATCATTTGTTCTCACAACACGCGTGAATTATTATCACGCGTATGATATTCGATCGCCTCCCCCCACTGCAGACTCTGCGCGCTTTTGAAGCCACCGCCCGCCTCTCGAGCATGACACTGGCGGCAGCGGAGTTGCACGTTACGCATGGCGCGATAAGCCGACAAATCCGGAAGCTCGAAGAGCATCTGGGGTTAAAGCTATTTTTCAGGCTGACACGACAGATAATACTGACGGAGGAAGGGGCCGAATTTCACCATGTGGTTACCCGACTTTTGAGTGATTTAATGACGGAGTCCGAGCGTCTGCGTGGAAGAAACCTGATAAAGAGTTTGCGTATAAGTACAACGGTTTCATTTGCCAGTAAGTGGTTAGCGCCGCGTCTAAGCCGGTTCAGGCAGAGATATCCTGAATTTGATATTGAGCTGGATGTTACTGACGTTAATGTAGATCTTAATGATGGTCAGGTAGATGCAGCAATTCGTTACGGGCTCGGCAATTATCGAGATGTTTCGTCTGAACGTATGTTCGATGAAACAGTCACCCCTGTCTGTAGCCCAGATTTTCTTGATAAACATAATGGTCTGACAGAGGTTAAGGAACTTTTAAACTGCGTTCTTCTTCATGAGTACAGAATGCTGGCGAACTGGAAGGCATGGTTTGAGTTGGCCGGAGAAAAAAATTTTAGCTGTCAGCAGGGGCCATTATGGACTCTTGGCAGCATGGCGACTGAGGCTGCTATACGTGGCGAAGGTGTTGCTCTGGGACGCAGTGTTCTGATTGCAGATGATGTAGCTGCTGGAAGGCTTGTTGTTCCATTTCCACAGTACAAACTTAAGGCTGAGCGGGGTTACGATTTAGTCTACCGGTCAGATAATCAGGATTCATTAAAAATAGGCATTCTAAGACAATGGATCTCTGAAGAAATGAGTTTGCTGAAAGATTGAATGGTGCTCTAAGAAAAGTCCGCTCCTGGCACAAAGCGGACCAGGACATCACGAAAATTTATCGAACTCTAAGCAGATCTGAATATCTCGTCGTATTTTGCCACTGTTGCTGAATGCCCTATCCGGTAAAGTTCTGCTACGGGAGGATGAATCTGCCCGCAGCAGAAATGGATTGTTTTAACCTTCCCTGTTCACGCACAGAGCAAACGGCCCGGGAGGTTTTTTCCCGTTTTCAACCTGTCTAAAACCCAAGCATTTCATCACGCCCTGCTTTTGACTGAAGATTATTTTGCACCTGGTGAGCGAGTTGAGAGCATCAGAAACATGCGAATCGCTCAGCCTTCCATGGGCAAACAGAAAGCCTACTAAGCTTTATCGAGTATCGGCTCCAGATTTAACGCAGCTGTAAAACGTGCTGGTATTCGCCGCCGGAATCCGTACCATACGCGGCATACTTTTGCCTGCTGGCTGTTATCTGCCGGCGCTAACCCGTCTTTCATAGCCAGCCAGATGGGGCATGAAAACGCGCAAATGGTCTATGAAGTCTACGGTGCGTGGATTGAAGAAATGAATGGCGAACAGGTGCTGATGCTTAACGATAAGCTGGCACGCTGAAAAATTTTTGCCCCTATCGGCTCCGAAGGTAGTAATAAATGCAAGAAAATCAATCAAATATAAAGAAAGAGCAATACAACCTGAATAAACTGCAAAAGCGACTGCGCCGTAACGTGGGCGAAGCCATTGCAGACTTCAACATGATTGAAGAAGGCGATCGCATCATGGTTTGCCTGTCAGGGGGTAAAGACAGCTATACCATGCTGGAGATCCTGCGTAATCTTCAGCAAAGTGCACCGGTGAAATTTTCCCTGGTGGCGGTCAACCTTGACCAGAAACAGCCGGGTTTCCCTGAGCACATTCTGCCGGAATACCTCGAGAAGCTGGGCGTTGAGTACAAAATCGTCGAAGAAAATACCTACGGCATTGTGAAAGAGAAAATCCCGGAAGGGAAAACCACCTGCTCACTCTGCTCTCGTCTGCGCCGCGGCATTCTGTATCGTACCGCGACGGAGCTGGGCGCGACCAAAATTGCGCTGGGCCATCACCGCGACGATATCCTGCAAACGCTGTTCCTCAACATGTTCTACGGCGGCAAGATGAAAGGTATGCCGCCTAAACTGATGAGTGATGACGGTAAACACATTGTGATCCGCCCGCTTGCCTACTGTCGTGAAAAAGACATTGAGCGTTTTTCTCAGGCTAAAGGGTTCCCGATCATTCCATGTAACCTTTGCGGCTCTCAGCCGAACCTGCAGCGTCAGGTGATTGGCGACATGCTGCGCGACTGGGATAAGCGTTATCCGGGTCGTATCGAAACCATGTTCAGCGCGATGCAGAACGTCGTCCCTTCCCATCTCGCGGATGTTGAACTGTTCGACTTTAAAGGCATCAATCATGACTCAGACGTGGTGAATGGCGGCGACCTGGCGTTTGATCGGGAAGATATTCCCATGCAGCCAGCCGGCTGGCAGCCGGAAGAAGATGATAGTCAGTTTGAAGAGTTGCGTCTGAACGTGCTTGAAGTGAAGTAAGCGATTAGCGTCTCAGAAACATCTTCTGAGACGCTTCATTCTTTATTTC
This sequence comes from Enterobacter sp. KB-221C9, assembly GCF_041320715.1. Classification (NCBI taxonomy): domain Bacteria; kingdom Pseudomonadati; phylum Pseudomonadota; class Gammaproteobacteria; order Enterobacterales; family Enterobacteriaceae; genus Enterobacter; species Enterobacter sp. KB-221C9. The sequence continues at coordinate 193,292 of NZ_JBGIWG010000002.1, read as the reverse complement.
AGCAGACGTACGCGACAGGTTTTACCCTTAATCTTCCCGTTTTGCAGCTGCTTCCATGCCTTGTGGGCCACCGCCTGGCGAACCGCTACGTAGACATGCGCCGGGTGGACCGCAATCTTACCGATATCCGCCCCGTCCAGACCCACATCCCCGGTCAGCGCGCCTAATACGTCACCTGGACGCATCTTGGCTTTTTTACCGCCATCAATACACAGCGTCGCCATTTCGGCTTCCAGCGGCACCAGGCTGACGCCAGCAGGGGCATTCATCCAGTTCAGCTTAATCTGCAGCATCTCAGAGAGAATGTTGGCGCGCTGGGCCTCTTCCGGCGCACAGAGGCTGATCGCCAGACCGCTGTTCCCTGCTCGTGCGGTACGGCCAATACGGTGCACGTGCACTTCAGGATCCCACGCCAGCTCGAAGTTCACCACCAGCTCAAGGGATTTAATATCCAGACCGCGCGCAGCGACGTCGGTTGCGACAAGAACACGGGCGCTGCCGTTTGCGAAACGAACCAGCGTCTGATCGCGATCGCGCTGTTCCAGATCGCCATGCAGCGACAACGCGCTCTGCCCGGCGGCATTGAGGGTATCACAGACCGACTGACAGTCTTTTTTGGTATTACAGAACACCACGCAGGATGCAGGCTGATGCTGGCTCAGCAATTTCTGCAGAAGCGGGATTTTCCCCTGCTGCGAGGTTTCAAAGAACTGCTGCTCAATGGCGGGCAGCGCATCTACGCTGTCGATTTCAATGGTGAGTGGATCTTTCTGCACGCGCCCGCTGATGGCGGCGATAGCGTCCGGCCAGGTCGCAGAGAACAGCAGCGTCTGGCGATCGGCCGGTGCAAAACGAATCACCTCGTCAATCGCATCGCTGAAGCCCATATCCAGCATCCGATCTGCCTCATCCATCACCAGCGTTTGTAACGCATCCAGCGAGACGGTGCCTTTTTGCAGGTGATCCAGCAGGCGGCCGGGCGTGGCGACAATAATGTGCGGCGCATGCTGGAGTGAATCACGCTGGGCGCCGAACGGCTGTCCGCCACAGAGGGTTAAAATCTTGGTGTTGGGCAGAAAACGCGCCAGGCGACGCAGTTCACCCGCAACCTGGTCTGCCAGTTCGCGGGTCGGGCACAGCACCAGTGACTGGGTCTGAAAAAGCGCCGCATCGATGTGCTGCAGCAGGCCAAGGCCAAATGCCGCCGTTTTCCCGCTGCCCGTTTTCGCCTGTACGCGCACGTCACGGCCCTCGAGGATGGCGGGCAACGCGGCCGCCTGAACAGGCGTCATCGTGAGGTATCCCAACTCGTTGAGGTTATCGAGTTGGGCGGCGGGCAGAACATTCAGGGTAGAAAAAGCGGTCACAATAGTCTCTCGTGGTCATCTTTGCGGTCAGATGGCGCGTATCCTCGCAGATCTCGCGGTCCGATGCGACAATTTAATCGGTTCTTCATCTGGCGGCGGGTCGGGCATCGGCTGCGGGCGCGGGATGGGATCGGGCATTGGCACCGGATCGCTGGGGATAGGATCGGATTGACGCGATTGTTGCAGTAGCAGAGCGTTCAGGATGCTCATCATTCCCTCCAGAATTTACTGTCGTCCCTTTTAGGGTAGACGCTGAGAATCTGGAGGCAAAAAAAAAGCCGACTATGAAGTCGGCGTCGTACGAATCAATTGTGCTATGCAGTAATTCAAAAAAAGGAAGTAAGACAATATGGAGCGCAACGCCCATCGCTTGACGTTGCATTCACCTGCGGGAGTAATATTGCACCTTACGGTGTAGATGTTTATTGACTTCGCTCAATTAAAAGAGCGTTTTGATCTCCGTAAAAGCTGAAAAAAGCGTAAATTTACAGCCATTTACTACGATGCAACCACCATGCAACACCACCAATCAAAACAACTAACATGACGCAAAACGCGGTAAAGCCGTAGTGATAAGCGCCCCCCGGAATTCCGCCCAGGTTCACGCCAAACAGCCCGGTAAGAAACGTGCTGGGTAAAAACACCATCGCCATCAGGGACATCGTATAGGTTCTTCTCGCCAGCGACTCCTGCATCACCTGCGCGATCTCGTCCGCCATCACCGCCGTTCTGGCAATACAGGAATCGATCTCGTCCAGCCCGCGCCCCAGCCTGTCGGCAATATCCTGCATTCTGCGTCGCTGATCGTCATTCATCCAGGTGAGCCTTTCGCTGGCAAGACGCGCGTAAACGTCGCGCTGCGGCGTCATATAGCGGCGCATCACAATCAACTGCTTACGCAACAGGGCCAGAAAACCGCGCGGCGGGATCTGCTGATCGAGCAGGTTATCTTCCAGGTCGATGATTTTGTCGTGCAGCTCTTCAATAAACTCGCTCGCGTGATCGGTAAGCGCGTCACAGACGTCCACCAGCCAGCTGCCGCAGTCGACCGGTCCGGTGCCCTCTTTCAGATCGTTGACGATGTCATCCAGCGCGAGGACTTTACGCTGCCGGGTGGAGACAATCAGCCCATCGTCCATATAAACACGCATTGCAACCAGTTGATCAGGACGCTCATCCGTGCTGCCGTTAATGCAGCGCAGGGTGATCAGCGTCCCGTCACCCATACGACTCACGCGGGGACGCAGGCTTTCACCCGCCAGCGCATCGCGCACGTTGTTAGGCAGGAGCGGGGTCGAAGCCAGCCAGTCAGCGCTGTCCGTATGGGTGTAGTTCAGATGCAGCCAGCAGGGATGCGCACTGTCGATCACATCATTATCTTCCAGCGGTCGCGCACCGCCGCGACCGTCCAGCACCCACGCAAAAACTGCATCTGGAACGTTAAGTTCAGATCCTTTAATGCTTTCCACCGCGCCTCCACCTTTTGAGCTCTTTCGGTGTCAGTCTAGCTGTCATCAGGGGTTAAGCAACAACTATGTATCCCATCGCGCTGATATCGTTCAGGAAATGTACATAGCGGGCGTTTCGCCCGGCGGCGCTACGCTTGCTCGGGGGGCGTAATGTATTGATATCGTGGCAAAGTGTAGGCCGGGTAAGCGCAGCGCCACCCGGCAAGAAATGCGGCGACATGATTGCGGTTTTGTCAGAGCGAGTGCTCGGGCCGCTGAAGGAAGGATGGTGAACCGCCAGGTGATGAGGAAGAGGAACCCGGGTCAAGCCTGAAATTACGCGTGCGGGCCTGCAACTCAATCACCTGATTGCGCAGTACATCAGAGGAACCGTTGAGTTCTTCTGCCATTGCCACGTTACTTTGCGTGACCCGCTCCAGCTCCGATAGCGCCAGCGTAATCTGAGAAATCCCTTTCTCCTGCTCTGACGTCGACGCCGAGATGTCGTCCATCAACCGGCTGACATTCCCCGATCCCGTCACGATTTCATGCATGTTTTTCTCTGCCTGAGACACAACGCTGGCCCCCTGGGTGACATTATTGCTGGTGACGTCAATCAGCGTTTTGATATTCTTCGCGGCCTCTGCGCTGCGGTGTGCCAGGTGTCTTACCTCTTCCGCGACCACAGAAAACCCCTTTCCGTGATCGCCCGCCCTTGCCGCCTCAACGGCCGCGTTGAGCGCCAGGATATTCGTCTGAAACGCAATGCCGTCAATGAGCGAAATAATCTCCGTCATCTGCTGTGCGCATTCGGTAATAGACTGCATATTGCTGGCGACCTGCCCCATCAGCTCACCGCCCTTGCGCGCCTGTAACGTCGCCACAGTGGCCTGCTCGCTCGCCAGGCGGGTGTTATCAGCATTGTTTTTCGTGCTCGCGGCCATTTGCTCCATGCTGGCTGCGGTTTGCACTAAAGACGCAGACTGCTGTTCGGTTTTCACCGAAAGCTGAGCGCTACGTGTCGAGAGTTGATCCGATAAGGTCATGGCGCTTTGCGATGACGCCCTGATCTCGCGCACCAGCGTCGCAATGTTGCCGGAAAGGCTATTGATCCCCGGGATGAGTCGGCCCGCACAGTTGTTGCCAAATTCAGGGATAGAGACGCCAAGGTTACCTGCTGTCACCTCTTCAATACTTTTCTTCACCGTATTGATCGGCGTCACAAGATACTTCGTCATATAGACCCAGAGCAAAAATAGCCCAACGAAGTTGATGGCATTAAGCGAAATAAAGAGAGAAGGATTGCTGGAAATTAGAACAACGACACCTGCATTCACCAAAAAAAGAGATAAAAGGAACCCAATAATAAAGGTCCTGACACTAATATTTTTTAGCATGATAATACCCACGTTTTATATTTTGGTCGGCATTAAGACTTATAGCATTGGCCCAGAAGTTTTTCATCGCAAACAACGCTTGTTTTTGGTTTCGCCGTTAGCATCCTGAGATTTGTCTTAAGTCAGATAAAAAGAGCGTATTAGTGAAAATGTTCTGCGCAGGATGCTGTGATACTGGTTTCCAGCCATCTTAAGCGATAGTATCGCCCGCGGTGAGACGATACGATCGCCCTCATATTTAAGGAGCTTTGCTACTGTTATTCGTTTTTGTTTAGCAATGCTTAATACATTAACAAATAGAATATATTTTATATTCTAAATAAGTTTTAGAGTTTAATATGACTGGTCATTGTTCACGATAAATAACTACTATGGTTTTAATGCGCATGTTCGTTGCCCGATAAAGATGTACCCGGCAGGCGAAATCGGTGACCCTCTCAGGCGTGGGATTGCATAATGCTCAATATATCGTGGGACCCTGTGTTAATCGCTATCTCTTATCTGGTGGCGTTTATCGCCTCCTTTGTGGCGCTGGACAGCGCCGGAAAGATCCCCCTTTCCAGCCGCAAGGCTGCCCTGTTCTGGCGCATTGCCGGTGGGGTTACGCTGGGCATTGGCATTTGGTCAATGCACTTTATCGGCATGCTGTCGATGCAAATGCCCATGATGATGAGCTACGACCTCTGGTTAACCCTTGCGTCACTGGGCGTCGCGGTGGTTGCATCGGCCACGGCCCTTAATATTGCCGTCACGGGCAAAAAACGTTCTCCCTTTCGACTGATCCTCGCCACGGCAATTCTGAGCGCGGGCGTGGTGTCGATGCACTACATCGGTATGGCGGCCCTGATGCTGGATGGCAGCATCATCTGGGATCGCAGCATTGTGGCGGTATCCGTGGTTATTGCCGTTGTTGCCTCCGGCACGGCGCTGTGGCTGGCTTTCCGTCTGCGGGATAACCACAAAGGCGTATTTATCGATCGCGTTCTCGCGGCCTTCGTCATGGGCGCCGCGATTTGCGCAATGCACTATACCGGCATGAGTGCCGCGCAGTTTCAGGAGATGGCGCACACTCTCCCCGGTGGGATTGGCGAGCTGGGGCTATCGATCTGGGTTTCAGTCACCACGCTCTGCCTGCTCGGCGTGATGTTGATCATTTCACTTATCGATTCTCACCGCCGCACCAGTCGGCTGACGGATAACCTGCAGCAGCTCAACCGTCAGCTTGAGCTACAGGCGCGTTTTGACGCGCTCACCGGGCTCGCAAACCGCCACCAGATGGATCTCCGCATGCAGGATTGTCTGCGCAGCGCGCTGCTCAGCAAGAAGCCATTTGCCGTTATTTTCCTGAACGTCGATCACTTCAAGCGCGTTAACGACACGTGGGGTCACAGCGTCGGTGATGAGCTATTGATCACCGTCGCGCAGCGCATCACGGCCCGACTCACGCGTGAGATGACCCTGGCAAGGCTGGGAGGAGACGCCTTTATCCTGCTGGTGCCTGAATGTGATGACGACAAGCTCAACGCCCTGCTCACCTCGTTGCTGGAGGATGTACGACGTCCCCTGTCTATCTGCGGACATACGTTGAGCACGTCGATTAGCGCGGGCGTCAGCCTCTATCCTCAGGATGGCGAAACGCTGCACGAGCTGAAGCTCAAGGCGGATGCAGCTTTACATCATGTCAAAGAAGATGGCCGCAACGGCTGGGCGATTTACCGGGCCGAGATGTCAACGGCGATCCCGGCGAAACCCGGTTTCCTGCAGGAGCTTTCTCAGGCGCTTGAGCGCGATCAGTTTGAACTGTGGTACCAGCCAACCTGGCATGCGCAAGAAAAAACGATTCATGGTTTTGAAGCCCTTCTGCGCTGGCGGCATCCTGAGCAAGGGGTTGTGCTGCCACATCTTTTTATCCCCTCGCTGGAACAAACAGGCTTAATCATTCCGGTAGGTAACTGGGCCATTGAAGCGGCATGCCGACAGCTGCATTTCTGGACTGAACAAGGGTTCAGCCAGTGGACGTTGTCGCTCAACCTCTCCCCCGTCCAGTTCGAACAGCCGGACATTTTCCATATCATTTCGTCGATGCTGGAAAAATATAACCTGTCTCCGTCCCGTCTGATCCTTGAGGTAACGGAGAGCACCGCGCTTAAAAATCTCGACCGCAGTATTGAGTTGCTCAATGCGTTTAATCATGCGGGGATTACCGTCTCGATTGATGATTTTGGTACGGGCTATTCCAACCTGCTGATGCTGAGCGTGCTGCCGGCTAAAGAACTTAAGATCGACAGAAGCTTTGTGACCTCGATGCTGGAAAATGAAAAAAGCTACAAGCTGGTTGAAACCATCATCAGTATCGCCCGGACCATGGAGATGAATGTGGTGGCAGAAGGGATCGAAACGGAGGAACAGCAGGCGGTCCTCACCCGTCTCGGCTGCGATTACCTGCAGGGATACCTTTTTTCCCGCCCCTTACCTGCCGAACAGGTGCCGTGGCTGCTTCTGCAAATAAACTCGGATAAACAAATTATACCAATTGGTAAAATTCATTCGGAACATGCATTTGCTTCACAAAAAAACCATGCCTGACGGGATTTTGTAGAGTATGTTTCAAAGGAGTACACGCGAGTCAATTCTGTCATGACTGTCGGCCACAGTGTGCCAATGAACAGGAAATGCCTATGTCGCAACCTTGTTTTGATGCGTTGAATGTAATTAAAACACCCGTGTGGCTCATTTCACCCGTGTCGGAACAGATTATTTTTGCGAATGTGGCCGCAACGCAGGTCATGGGGGATAAAACGCTCGATGACCTGCGCAAAGGGATCTACTCAGCCAGTGCGCAAACCCTCCTGTCGATGTATGTACCTGAACTGAAAACAGAGCAGGAGATCGTCGAAATCTGGACGCTCAGCCGGGATGGACTGGATACGCCGTTAAGCTGTCGGCTCTCGCTGGCCCACTACGAGCCCTGGGGAGATGTGATTGTTTTCGAGGGGATCTCCCCACAAATACTCTCAGGATTGAAGGCCAGCCGCTCCGCCACCTACCGCCGGAAAAAACAGGGTTTTTATGCGCGCTTTTTTCTGACCAACAGCGCCCCGATGCTGCTAATCGATCCTGCCCGCGATGGTCAAATCGTCGATGCGAATCTGGCCGCGCTCAATTTTTATGGTTATTCACATGATGACATGTGCAGTAAACATACCTGGGAAATCAATACCCTGGGGCGCGATGTGATGCCCATTATGACTGCGATTGCCGCGCTGCCCGGCGGACATAAGCCGCTCAATTTTGTTCACCGCCTTGCCGATGGATCCACCCGTCACGTTCAGACGTATGCCGGGCCCATTGAGATCTACGGTGACAAGCTGATGCTGTGCATCATCCACGATATCACCGAGCAAAAAAGGCTGGAGCAGGAGCTGGAACATGCGGCATTACGTGACTCCATGACCGGGCTACTCAACCGGCGGCAGTTCTACGCAATTACCGATCAAAGCAACCTGAATACACTTCCTGCGCAGCAGCAATTTAGCCTGCTGCTGGTGGACACCGATCATTTCAAAAACATTAACGATCTGTTCGGTCATATGAAAGGTGATGAGGTGCTTATCGCCCTCTCGCGAATGCTGGAAGCCTGTAGCCGGGAGAACGACATGGTGTTCCGCTGGGGGGGCGAAGAGTTCGTCATCCTGCTGCCGCATACACCTCTCGATACCGCGCTGCAGATTGCCGAATCGATCCGTGCAGCCGTTGCCCGCATTACGATCCCGGGCTTACCGCGCTTTACCGTCAGCATTGGCGTGGCGCGGCACGATCAGGGGGAGAGTATTGACGAGCTGTTTAAGCGTGTGGACGATGCGCTATATCGCGCTAAAAATGACGGACGCAATAAAGTCCTTGCTGCATGAAACTGGAGTATCCAGGAAAGCCCCGCTACAATGCCCACCTCGAATCAATTAGCTTCAGGTGGGTTAAAGCTGCAATGGGAAAAACCGAAATAATACTCACCTTAATTATTTTGCTCCTTATTATATTTGGCTTCTGGTTTATTTTTAGCGGTGAGATCTGGTATCTCGTCGAATTTCTTGAAAATAGCTTATACCCGACCTTCGACGCACCGTAACGCACGTTTAATCGCTTGTTTCACCTACCGAATATGTCAGGTATCTGCTTCCCCTACTGCCGCGTAAAATACGCAGCGTTATCCTCCAACAATGTTGATAACGAATCACTTATTCATTTGCTTATGTTGCCCGTGCTCTGACGGGCTTTTTTATTTCCGGCAATTCAGCCATGCCAGGCTATATCTTAATCATCTTTATTAAAAAAGGTGAGGAATGATGAGCAAGAAGATCCTGATGCTGGTTGGCGATTACGCCGAAGATTACGAAACCATGGTGCCTTTTCAGGCTTTGCAGATGATTGGCCATCAGGTGGATGCGGTCTGCCCCGACAAACCGAAGGGCGACTATATCATGACGGCAATCCATGACTTTGACGGCGCCCAGACCTATAGCGAAAAACCGGGTCACCGGTTTACCCTCAACGCCGATTTTTCCACCGTAAAGGAGCAGGATTACGACGCGCTGCTCATCCCCGGCGGGAGAGCGCCCGAGTATCTGCGGTTAAATGAGGACGTGTTAAAGCTGGTACAGGCATTTGACGCCGCGCGTAAGCCGATTGCTGCGGTATGCCACGGCCCACAGCTGCTGGCTGCCGCAGGTATCCTGAAGGGACGAACCTGTAGCGCCTATCCGGCCTGTGCGCCTGAGGTACGCCTCGCGGGTGGACACTACGCCACTATCGGCATCGATCAGGCCCATGTAGACGGCAACCTGGTGACGGCCCCCGCCTGGCCCGCGCATCCGCAGTGGCTGGCGAAGTTTAATGCGCTGTTAGAATAATAGAGACCAGACTATGCATTTTCACGCGCGATGGCCAGGTAAGCCTGTACCGCGCCGCTATTATCTCTCTTTCGGCTGATCAGCATCAGGTTGGCCGACAGCTCCGGGGCATCCAGCGGACGGTACACCAGCCCCGGAATAGCAATATTCTGCAACGGCTCCGGCACCAGCGCCAGCCCTTGCCCTGCGGCCGCCAGGGTGAGGACGCTCAGAGTGCTGGAGGTACGATGCGCGATCTTGGGCGCGTGGCCCAGTATTTGGGTCAGCGCCGTGTAAAGCGGCTCATCCGCGCTGTGACTATCGTAAAAAATGATCGGCTCATCCGCCAACATATCCACCGTCAGATAAGGCTGTTCGGCCAGAGGATGATCGTCGGCGATAGCCACCAGACGGCTCCAGAGACCAACCTTTTCAGATAACAATCCTGGGGCGTAGAGAAGACTGTGTTCCGGCGTATAGCCAATATCGAGCTGCCCGGAGAGGATAGCGTCGGCCTGCAACAGCGGTGCGACTTCACGAGCGACGAGTTCAGCATCAGGATAGGCGTTGCGAAACGCCCGCATATCTTGAGTCAATTTACCGCTGAACACCGCGTTACCGGCAAAACCGATGCGCACGCGGCCGCTTTCGCCGCGCATCGAGCGCTGCACCGCCAGCCGGGCATTTTCAGCCTGCTCCAGCGTGCGCTGCGCCTCCACCTGCAACAGCCGCCCGGCCTCGGTCAGCACCACTTTCCGGCTGGTGCGCGTAAACAGTGGGCCGCCCAATTCCTCTTCCAGGGCTTTGATTTGCATACTGAGTGCTGGCGGGACAATATTCAACCGTTCGGCAGCGCGACCAAAATGGCCCTCCTCCGCGACGGCGAGAAAATAGCGCAGGTGACGCAGTTCCATATACAACCTCCATCATTCATTTAAACTGAATAATAGGTCAGTTTCATTTACTGGATTTTATCGTTAATCGCGATCAAACTGAAGTTCCTCTTTAATGATGAGCTGACACGCTATGCATACTTTTCTGGAAGATCGTCAACAAATTACCGACCTGCTTACGGGATGGATCCACCGCGATCTGGGCGAGTGGGAGCAGCTCCGCGATCTGTTCCACCCGGATGGCACGATTGAGATCACCTGGTTTGAAGGACTGGCCAGCGATTTTGTTGACGGCTCAATGCGCATGGGCGCATCAGACGCGCGTACCAAACATCTGATTGGCACGCCGGTCGTCACCTTCAATGCCAACGCCACAAAAGCAATTGTTGAAACTAACGCGATGATCATCGCTGAAAACGTGAGGCTGAATATCGGCTGCACCACCCACAACCGCTTTTACGACATGGCGGAAAAACGCAACGGCGTCTGGAAGCTGTTCCACCGCCAAAGTATTTACGATATGGGCAGCTTCACCTTCCCCCTCGGCATCGTCGATATCGATCAAGAAACGGTGGCAAAATACCCTCGCGAATACGCCGCGCTGGCTTATCTGCTGGATAAAAGCGGCTTCCCGGTTAATCGCGTTTTCGCCACGCGCGGCAGCGACCTTGAGAAGCAAATGAAGGAAGCGGGCCAGCGCTGGCTGGCGGATGAAGAGAAGATTGCCCATAGTCACGCCGAATAACGCTTTAATCTTTAACCAACGCGAAGGAGCCGCATGAAAATCGGATATTCACGTAAAACGCTGATGGCCCTTTTACTCACCACATCGCTAATGCCTGCTGCTGCATCGGCGACCCAAATTCTCACCTACAGCGATCATGAGCCGCTGGGAGGCATGCGTACCCGTTTTATTAACGACGTTTTTTTCCCGGCAATTGAAAAAGAGTCGCAGGGTCGCCTGAAGATCGACCCACACTGGGGCGGCGAGCTTAACACCAGCTATGAGGCGTTAGGCAAGGTCAGCAAGGGCGAAGTTGATATGGCAACCGTTGTGCCGGAGTACAACGCCGAGCAGTTGCCGCTGCATCAGATCTTCAAAAGCTTCCCTGTCGGCCCGGCCGGTGCACAACAGGTTGCATTCTTCCGTCGCGCATATGCTGACATTCCTGCCTTTCCGGCAGAGCTGAAGAGAAATAATGTGGTGAGCGTTTTTCTGGAAACTGGCTATCCACTGGCCTTTTTCAGCAGCAAAGCGATGTCGGATCTGGGCGAGATTAAGGGCGGAACATGGCGTTCTGCCAGCTTCTGGCATCGCGATTTTCTGCAAAGCGCGGGCGCGAAGCCAGTGACGATGCCCTGGGGAGAGCCAACCTATAACGCGCTGAAAACCGGCGCGATTGACGGCATGATGTTGAACGTTGACAGCGGTTACGATCTGAAAGCATATCAGTTCGCGTCCAACGTACTGATTTCCAAAAAACTGTGGCTGGGACATCTCTATATTCTGGCGATGAACGAAAAAACCTGGGACAAGCTGTCTACGGAAGACCAGGCGGCGATCCAGCGCGCGGCAGAAACGGCGTATCACTCCCTGGGCGCGGTGATGGACAGAAGATTTAATACCCAGATAGACGATTTGCGAAACGTCGGTGCCAAGGTGCGCATCCTGAAACCGCAGGAAATTGCACAGTGGCAAACCACCACCCACTACCAGGCCGCGCAGGCTAAGTGGGTAAAAGAACAGAAGGCAAAAGGCGTGAATGATGCAGGAACGGTGATGAAGCAGGTTAACACCATTATGGATGAGGCCATGCAGCAAAAAGCACACCAGGAATGATAAGCCGTCTGTAGATGGGGTTGTGTAAATCCGCCTTGTTATACACCGCCCGAACGAATAGCGGCATTCAGTGCAGCGTCAGAAAAGTGATGCTTTCTGCTGGGGCGGGAGAGAGACTGAAAGAGAAACTGGCGCGCCAGGCCGCGCCAGTTCGGGGTTTAGCGATGGTCACCTACTGTTAGCAGGGGGGCAGTACGCATCAGTGCTTCTCAATATACATTGTCCGGCTATACGCCACGTCTTCCGGGTTATTGATGGGATAACCTTTCACCCAGGGCTTAATCAGGCGGCCATTGGTGTACTGGTAAATTGGCGCGATGGGGGCTTTCTCCATGAGGATTTTCTCCGCCATGTTGTAGTCCGTATTACGCGCTTTCGCCGTGGTTTCCAGCGTTGCCTGGTTGATAATTTTATCGTAGGCCGGTTCATTGAAACGCGAGATATTGCCGCTGTGGGTTGAGGTCAGCAGGGACAGGAAGGTCGAGGGCTCGTTGTAATCGCCTACCCATGACGCGCGGATCACGTCAAAATTGCCGGTATTACGGCTGTCGATATAGGTTTTCCACTCCTGGTTTTGCAGTTTGACATCCACACCGAGATTTTTCTTCCACATGGAGGCCACCGCAATGGCGATTTTCTGGTGGTTTTCCGAGGTGTTGTACAGCAGGGTCAACTTCAGCGGACGCTGAGGACCGTAGCCTGCGGCCTGAAGCAAGGTTTTCGCCTGCGCATTCAGCTCCTGCTGGGACATCTGCTCGAACGGTGAAGGCTCAGGGGTGAAACCCGCCGTCACGTCAGGGGTGAAATGCCAGGCTGGCTTCTCGCCTGTGCCCAGTACCTTTTCCGCCATAATGCGGCGATCGATAGTCATGCTCAGCGCGAGACGAACCCGGGCATCGGCGGTCGGGCCCTTCTGCGTGTTAAATGCATAGTAATAGGTCCCAAGCTGAGGCGGCGTATACACCTGTCCCGGAATGTCCTTCAGGAGCTTCTGATACATGTTTTTCGGGAACGATTCGGTAATATCAATATCCCCCGCCAGATAGCGTTTGGTGGCGGATGATTCCTGATTAATTGGAATAAAAGTCACTTTTTTCAGGACCGTTTTCGCATTGTCCCAGTAGTGCGTATTCGGAACGACAACCAGTTTTTCATTCACCACGCGGTCGTTCAGGACGTATGCGCCATTGCCCACCAGGGCGCCCGGACGCGTCCACTCTTTACCGCTTTCAACGTTCGCTTTTTGCACCGGATAGAAGGCAAAGTTTGCCGTCAGGTTGCTAAACCACGGTAGCGGCTTGTCCAGCTGGACGCGTAAGGTTCTGGCATCCACCGCCGTCACGCCCAGGGTATCTGGCGCCGCTTTACCGTCAATAATGGCCTGGGCGTTGTTGATTCCCGCCAGCGCCGCAAACCAGGCAAACGGAGAGGTGGTTTTCGGGTCGACCAGACGCTGCCAGCTGTAGACAAAATCCTGCGCGGTGACGGGCGTACCGTCAGACCATTTCGCGTTATCACGCAGGATGAACGTCCAGATACGGTTATCGTTGCTCTGCCAGCGCGTCGCCACGCCCGGGGTCAGTTCCCCTTTCTCGTTCTGATTCACCAGCCCTTCGAAAAGATCGCGAATCACCTGAATCTCGGGTAATCCCACCGCTTTTGCCGGATCGAGCGAAGCCGGTTCGTCTTTAATATGCCTGACCAGCTCCTGTTTTTGCGCCAGTACCGTGCCCTGTGGCACATCAGCAGCGTACGAGAGTGTAGAGAGTCCGCACAGGTACAGTGCAGCACAGAGACGCGAAACAGGATGCTTCATAAGATCCCCTTTAATGAATTCAGGTAACAAGCAGATGCGTAATTATTTGTTTCGAAACAGAGAAATGCAAATACCTTCGTCAGGAATAGTGATTTGAGGCAATTCTCAGCCTTCATGGAAACTATTTGATTAACAGCGGGTTTTGCACAACACTGCCATTAGTGACTTCTTTATCAGGATTTCGTATGGCAATCACCCGACCACGAGCGGAACGCGGCGCCTTTCCGCCGGGCGCTGAGCAATATGGCCGCTCATTTTTAGGCGCATCGCTGATCTGGTTCCCGGCGCCCGATGCCGATCGCAGCAGCGGTTTGATCATTGCCGGCACGCACGGAGATGAGAACTCGTCCATCGTCACGCTCTCGTGCGCGCTGCGGACGCTGACGCCTTCATTGCGACGTCATCATGTGATTCTTGCCGTAAATCCGGACGGCTGCCAGCTTGGATTACGGGCGAATGCGAGGGGAGTCGACCTGAACCGTAATTTCCCGGCGGCAAACTGGCGCGCCGGAGAAACGGTTTATCGCTGGAACAGCTCCGCCGAGGAGCGGGACGTGGTGCTGCTGACGGGAGACAAGCCCGGTTCCGAGCCGGAAACGCAGGCGCTGTGCCAGCTTATCCATAAGATCCACCCCGCATGGGTTGTCTCCTTCCACGATCCGCTGGCCTGCATTGAAGATCCGCGTCACTCCGACCTGGGCGCGTGGCTTGCGCAGGCTTTCGCCCTGCCGCTCGTCACCAGCGTGGGTTATGAAACACCCGGATCATTCGGAAGCTGGTGCGCCGATTTGAGCCTGCCCTGCATCACCGCTGAATTCCCGCCGATCTCCTCCGACGAAGCCAGCGAAAAATACTTACAAGCGATGATGGAGCTTCTGCGCTGGCAGCCTCAAAGATGAAGTACGCCGCTGGTAAAATTAAGCGCCGGTGAAACGTCCACCGCCAGCCACGTTGGGCCATCCAGATCGGCAAAACGGACCTGATTGATCAGCGGCAGCGCCGCACCGATTGCCCGGGATGTGCAGAGCATGCATCCCAGCATCAGAGAAAAGCCCTGCGCCTGCGCTTCCGCCGCCAGGGCCAGCGCTTCTGTCAGCCCGCCGGTCTTGTCGAGCTTGATATTGACCATCTCATAGCAGCCCTTAAGCGCGCTCAAATTCTCGCGGGTATGGCAGCTTTCGTCCGCGCAGACGGGCAGCGGATGGATAAAATTCTTCAGCGCCGCATCATCCTTCGCTGGCAGAGGCTGCTCCAGCATCGCCACGCCCAGGTCGGCCAGCAGCTGGCATCGTGCGGCAAGCCCCTCGGGATGCCACGACTCGTTGGCGTCAACAATCAGCGTGGCCGAGGGCACCGCCGAGCGAATGGCGACCATCCGCTCGCTGATCAGGCGATCGTCGAGCTTCACTTTTAGCACCGTGGCCCCGGCGTCATAGAGCGCTTTTGCGCTGGCGGCCATCTGCTCCGGCTCACCGATCACGACCGTTTGCGCCGTCACGACGGACTTCGGCAGCGCCACGCTCAGCAAGGACGTCAGCGATTGTTGCTGCTTAGCGGCCTCAAGGCTCCAGAGCGCACAGTCGATGGCGTTGCGCGCTGCCCCGGCGGGTAAACGCTGCTGTAACGCCTCGCGCGTGAGCCCTTTTTGCAGGTCAGGCACCAGGGTCATGATATGCGCCATCACCGACGCAGGGCTTTCTCCGTAGCGCGGGTAAGGCGTACATTCCCCGACGCCTTTAACCCCCTCTTCTTCGATTTCAACCACGACCACGCTGGCTTCACTTCGGCTACCGCGGGAAATCACAAACGGGGTATGCAATGGCCAGGCTTCTTCATAGACCTTAACGCTTCTCATCACTGACTCCTTGCGGCCCGGAAAGGCGAAAAATTTGGTTTGCCGTGTTATCCGCTGATGGCATACACTAGCCACGACGTTAACTATATGTAAACAGGAAGATATCTATGTCACAACTCGTTCATTTCCAGGGCAACCCGGTTGCTGTTGCAGGTTCCATTCCGCAGGCTGGCAGCAAAGCGCAGGCTTTTACTCTGGTGGCTAAAGATCTGTCTGACGTCACACTGGCTCAGTTTGCGGGTAAACGCAAAGTACTGAACATTTTCCCAAGCATTGATACCGGCGTTTGTGCCGCATCCGTGCGTAAATTCAACCAGCTGGCGACTGAAATGGACAACACCGTTGTGCTGTGCATTTCCGCTGACCTGCCGTTTGCCCAGTCCCGTTTCTGCGGTGCCGAAGGCCTGAGCAACGTGATTACCCTCTCCACCCTGCGCAGCGCAGATTTCCTCGAGAAATACGGCGTCAGCATCGCGGAAGGCCCGCTGAAAGGCCTGGCAGCACGTGCTGTACTGGTTCTTGATGAAAACGACACTGTCGTCTTCAGCGAACTGGTTAACGAAATCACCACCGAGCCGGATTACGCTGCCGCGCTGGACGTGCTGAAAGCATAATAAGTACTTAGCATTCTATACAGCTAATTCTCAACCTCGCCACGGCGGGGTTTTTTATTACGTCAAAGCTGAATCGTTAAAGCTAAAATATTCATAAGTCACATTAATCATGCAATAACAAAAGCAATATGTAACATTACCGTGATCAATAACGCATAATAATCGTTAAAATTCCCTATTTTCATCCCCAGTGAAGCTCATCACATTTCCCTTTCTGCCTAAACATTAGATTTGCTTACGAAAGAAAATAATCGTTTCAGCAAAAAGGATAAAATATGAAGATCAAACTCGCTTTTACGCTCCTTGCGGTACTGATTTCTGGCCATGCTGCGGCTAAAACCTGGGTGCTGACAAGCGCTGAAAGCAGCGTAGAAAAAGGAAACTGGAAGATTTCCAGCGATGAGCTGAAAGTTACCGATCGGACGTTCAGCATTGAGCAAAAAGTCTTACACGGCGGTAAACAGGAAGGCAGCAAAGTCATCATTATTAGCAGCAAAGACGGCCTGACCATCACCCTGAGCCCAACCCGTGGGATGAACCTTCTGCATGTAGAAGGCTTTGGCACCAGACTGGGCTGGAACTCCCCCGTCAAAGAGGTCGTTAATCCGGCTTATATCAATCTTGAAAGCCGCAACGGCCTTGGCTGGCTGGATGGTTTCAACGAGATGATGGTGCGCTGTGGCTATGAGTGGACCGGGCACCCGGTCACCGCGGACGGGCAAATTTACACCCTGCACGGCAGGGCCGGTAATACCCCTGTTTCGCAGGTCGAGGTTGAAATCGCGGATGCCGCCCCGCATGAGATCCGCGTTCGGGGTTTGATCAAAGAGAGCACGTTTAAAAAAGCGGATCTGCAAACCATGACCGAACTGCGCTACGTTCCCGGAAGCAACCAGTTCAGTCTGCACGATGTTCTGACAAACCATGCAGATTACCCTCATGATTACCAAATCATCTATCACAGCAACTTCGGCACGCCGATCCTCGAAGAAGGCGCCCGCTTCCTTGCCCCGGCAGTGAGCGTGAGCCCATTTAATGACTACGCCAAAGCGGGCGTTAACGACTGGCAAACCTATGCCGGGCCGACAAAAGGCTTTGATGAGATGGTATTTAACATTAAACCGCTCGCGGACAATAACCACGAAACGCTCGCGGCGGTGGTCAATAAAGCCGGAGATAAAGGCGCGTCAATCCAGTTTGATACCCGCCAGCTGCCCGTGCTGACCTTATGGAAGAACACCGACACGCTGAAGCAGGGCTACGTCACGGGCATTGAGCCAGGCACCAGCTACGCCTACCCCGTCACGATTGAACGCGAGCAGAAGCGCGTTAAGCAGCTGCAGCCCGGTGCCAGCGCGCAGTTTGATCTGACCTATACCCTGCTGCACAGCCCGCAGCAGGTGAAAGACGTGGAAAGCCGGATTGCGTCGATTCAGGGAGAGACCAAAACAGAAATCGTTAACACGCCTCTGGCGAAGGAATAAACGTAAAGTAAAAAGCCTCTTTGCAGAGGCTTTTTTGTTATTCGTCGCCTTTCTTATGATTCAAACCATACTCACGCAGCTTATTCGCGATCGCGGTGTGCGAGACGCCAAGCCGTTTTGCCAGCTTGCGGGTGCTGGGATAGCTGCGGTACAGCTGCGTCAGCACTGAACGCTCAAAACGGCTGGTGATATCATCCAGCGAACCTTCCATCGCCTCTTCGCCGACAGACACCGTCCCCGCGTCGTAATCAGGCAACAGGATATCCTGTGGACGCAGCTCATATCCTTCGAGCTGGGTCAGCGCACGATAGACGGCGTTTTTAAGCTGGCGAATGTTGCCCGGCCAGCCGTAGCGCATGAGCACCGTACCGAGATCGGCAGACAGCTTCGGACGCGGCACCCCTTGCTCGTCGGCAAAGCGGGCGACGAACAGCTCCGTTAGCGGCATGATGTCCTGTGGACAATCGCGCAGCGGGGGAATATTCAGCGTCAGGACGTTGAGGCGGTAATAGAGATCCTCGCGGAAGATCCCCTTTTGCACCAGTTCAACCAGGTTTTTCTGGGTGGCGCAAATGACGCGCACGTCCACGTGCACTTCGTGATCCTCACCGACGCGGCGGAACGTTCCGTCGTTCAGGAAACGCAGCAGCTTAGCCTGCATGCGCGGCGACATTTCGCCGATCTCGTCCAGCAGCACGGAGCCGCCGTTAGCCTGCTCGAAGAACCCTTTCTTGCCTTCCGGCGCGTGGCCAAACAGCTCGCTTTCAACGGCATCTTCCGGAATAGAGGCGCAGTTAAGTGCCAGATAAGGCTTGGCCGCACGCGGGCTCGCCAGATGCACGGCGTGAGCCAGCAGGTCTTTACCGGTGCCGGTGTCCCCGGTAATCAGCAGCGGCGCGGTCAGGCTTGCGAGCTTGCGCGCCTGATCAACCACGTGGCGCATTTTCGGGCTGACGGCAATAATCTGGCTGAATGCGCCAACATCCTGGCTGGAAATGTTCTGCAGCTGACGGCCCATGCGTAACGTCGAGCGCAGCATGATCACCGCCCCGGTCAGCACGCGGGTATTCCCTTCCCCTTTCAGATAGACCGGCGTGATCTCCATCAGGAAGTTCTGCCCGTTAATCACCACATGCTCGCTAAGCGTGTTCTGCGGATTGCTGTCCAGCCAGCGCTGGAAGTTAAAGCCGGGGATCAGCTGCGCGGCGTTATGATTGCTGAGCTTCTCCTGGCTCTGCGCGAAAAGCTGGCAGCTGGCGTGGTTCACGCGCTCAACTTTGCTTTTCAAATCCAGGGAGAGGAACGGCTCTGGCATGGCTTCCAGCAGCGCGCTCAGCGCCAGGTGCTCACGCTCAGAGGGCATCCAGGGAATGGTGCGTACATCCGTAACGCCAGCGATACGGCGGATTTCCGCCATCAGGCTGCTGAAGGTATTAAATTCAATTTCGGCAAAATTGAGGTAAATTCGCCCGACAGGATCGATCTCAATGCCACGTAAATCAATGCTACGTAAAACAAGAAGATCGAGTAATTCGCGGGTAAGACCGAGACGGTCTTCACAGAAGACTTCAAGACGCATGGGAAATTCACCGTTTTAAGCCAATAACAGTAAAATGATATGTCAGAACACGGTGATCCGGAAGATGGCTGTCAACAAATATTGACAGCCAGCACGATTAGTGAACAAAACCTCACGGAGCAGGTTTTTTATTGAGCGTCTCTTTGAGCTGGCCGATCAGTTCACGCCTGAAATCCCCCAGTCGGGGCTTATCGCCATCAATCCACGGCAGCGGGCGGCAGACCTCCATCGCTTTAATCCCCAAACGCGCCGTCAATAATCCCGCGCCGATACCCTGAGCGGCACGAGCAGAAAGACGCGCCGCCAGATCCTGCGACATCCAGTCCATGCCCACTTCGCGCACCAGTTCACTCGCTCCGGCAAACGCGATATTGAGCAGGACCAGTTTGAACAGTCTGAGCCGACTGTAGTAACCCAGTTCAATGCCGTAAAGGTTCGCGATACGGTTGATCAGGCGCAGGTTGCGCCAGGCGATAAAGGCCATATCGACCAGCGCCAGCGGGCTGACGGCAATCATCAGGGTGGATTCCGCCGCAGAGCGGCTGATCTCCCGTCGCGCCTGGGCATCCAGCACCGGCTGAACTATATGGGAGTAGAGCGTCACCACTTCCCGGTCATTCTGGGTTTCATGGATGGCGGCATACCAGCGCTGAAGCGCCGGGTGCGACTGATCGATGCCGGCCTGGCTGGCCAGCTTTTCACAGAATGCGCGACCTTTCCCGGTGCCATGACTGTGGAGCAGATCACGCGCTTCATCACGCTCATGCGCGCGCTGGCGCAATCGCCAGAGCCGACGCCACTCGGTGGCAACCGACCCGATGCCCGCCCCCACAATCAGCGCGCCCGCGGCACACCCGCCGAGCGCGACCCAGTCCTGAGTATGCCAGGCATTCATCGTCCACTGCACGCCCTGCCCAACCACGCTTACGCCAAACAGCGCCAGACCGGCGGTGACCATCTTGCGCCACAGGCTGCGTTTTGGACGCAGAGCGGCTTCCACAACCGCCTCCGCCGGACCTTCCTCGACGCCCGGCTCCTCAGTCAGGGCCGGAGCAAAGTTATTAGCCTGCGTGCCGCTGAACGTCTGCGCGGTTTTGAACGCCTCCTGAGGGTCCTGCTCAAGCGTTCCGGTAAAGTCTATGCGCGGTTTTAACGGTTCCGTCATCGCAATTTATCTCCAATCAAAAACTCCAGCGCGGCATCCAGACGGATGTGTGGTAATGGCCGATCGACGCTCATTGCCTGCGGGCGGAAGGCTTCAAACTGGAAGCCCTGGTTCTGCCAGAAGGCCTGCCCCGGCAGCCGCGCGGGCACTTCGCCCGGATACACGGTAAGCGGTTCACCGTCGCTGAGCCGGTTCCCGCGTAATGCCGGTATTTTCTCGCCGTTAAGGTCAATCAGCCCGCTTTGCGTCGCCTGCACGGACGCGAGCCCAAGGCAATCCATGCCGATCCCTTCGAAGGCGGCGTTTTGCCAGGCGTCCTGCACCAGCTGCTGCAGCAGCGATACCATATTGGCATGCTGGTCGACCGTGACGTGATCGGCCTTCGTGGCCGCAAAGAGCAGTTTGTCGATCACCGGAGAGAACAGACGGCGAAACAGCGTCCGCTGCCCGTAGTGAAAACTTTGCATCAGTTGCGTCAGCGCAAGGCGCATATCGTTGAATGCCTGTGGCCCGCTATTGAGCGGCTGCAGACAATCCACCAGCACAATCTGACGGTCAAATCGCAAAAAGTGGTTTTTATAAAATCCCTTGACCACTTTTTCACAGTAGTAATTGTAACGCTCGCGCAGCATTCCGGCGTTAGTGTGCCTGTCGGCCTGCGCCAGCTTCGATTCGCCCACCCCATCCACATCCGGCCAGGGGAAGAACTGAAGCGCAGGGGCGCCCGCTAAATCCCCCGGCAGGACAAAGCGACCCGGCTGAATGAAGTGCAGCCCTTCCTGCTTACACTGATGCAGATACGCCGTCCAGGCTTCGGCAATGGCCGCCAGACGGTTTTCATCGGCCGGAGCAAGCGGGTCCAGGCCTTCGCACAGCTGTCGCCATTTGGCCGACCACCCGGCGCGCTGCCCCTGCAACAAGCCCGTCATCTGCCGCGACCAGCTGAGGTAGTCCTGCGCCAGCATCGGCAAGTCGAGTAGCCATTCGCCGGGGTAATCGACGATTTCCAGGTACAGCGTGGAGGTATCCTTGAAGTGGCGCATCAGGGATTCATTCGAGCGAAAACGCAGCGCAAGACGAATTTCACTGACTCCTCGCGTCGGCGTCGGCCACGTGGGCGGATCGCCGTAGAGCTGCGCCAGCCCTTCGTCATAGGTAAAACGTGGAATACCAAAATCACGCTGAGGGACGCGCTTCACGCCCAGCAGGCGTTCTTCCCGCACCGCGCTAAGCAACGGCAGACGCGCCCCGGCGTGCAGGTTCAGGAGCTGGTTTACCATCGCGGTGATAAACGCCGTCTTACCGCTGCGGCTCAGCCCCGTCACGGCCAGACGCAGATGACGGTCAACGCCGCGGTTCATCAGTGAATTGATTTCGTTTTTAAGTCGCTTCATCGCCGTCCTTCGTTGCCTGGAAGCCTTGAATGCATGGCTTCAGAATACAATAAATGGGGGCAGATCGTTGATTATCAATTCTTATTTATTGCTATTGCCGTTTTCTCTCCAGTAAGATGAACAACATTGCTGTCAGTCCGGAGTGAGTAAGGTGTATGTCACCCACCATCTATGATATCGCACGGGTTGCGGGCGTATCGAAATCAACCGTTTCCCGCGTTCTGAATAAACAAACGAATATTTCTCCCGAAGCACGTGACAAAGTGCTGAAGGCGATTGACGAATTAAATTATCAGCCCAACAAACTGGCCCGCGCCCTGACCTCTTCAGGCTTCGATGCCATTATGGTTATTTCAACCCGATCAACAAAAACCACTGCCGGTAATCCTTTTTTCTCCGATGTTCTTCATGCCATTACGGCAAAAGCGGAAGAAGAAGGGTTTGATGTTATTTTACAAACGTCAAAAAGCAGCGAAGACGATTTGCTCAAATGTGTGAGTAAAATAAAACAGAAGATGATCAAAGGGATCATTATGCTGAGTTCACCCGCAAATGAATCCTTTTTCACCACGCTGGATGCGTATGGCGTACCGGTTGTGGTCATCGGCAAAGTTGAAGGTGAGTATCAAAATATTTATTCCGTCGACACGGATAATTTCCATGACAGCGCCACGCTGACCGAAACCTTTATAAAAAACGGTCGCCGAAAAATTGCCTGTCTGCATGCGCCGCTTGATTATCATGTTTCGATTGATCGCCTGGCGGGCTATAAAGCCAGTATGGAAAAGCACCATATTAGCATTAACCCGGAATGGATCAGGGATGGCGGTTATACCCATGAGAGTGCGCTTACTGCGGCTCTGGAACTGTTGTCGTCACCCACGCCGCCTGATGCGGTATTTGCTACCGACAGCATGAAGTTGCTGAGCCTCTATCGCGCGGCGGATGAGTTGAATCTGATGATCCCGGAGCAGGTGGTGATAGCCGGATACAGTGACCCGATGCTGTCTCTCATTTTAACGCCCGCACCTGGCGGCTTTGATATCCCGACCCGAAAGCTGGGGGAAGAGAGCTGCGATCTGCTTTTCAGGCGTATTGCCGGTCAGCCCGCCCCGCAAAAAGTGCTGGTTGATACCCACTTTTTGTTGGCTGCTTCCCTTCGCTAAAACCAGGGGCATATTGCCCCTGGCATGACGTCGGTCAGAACGCGTAGTTTACGCCAACTCCCGCATAGTGGAAGCGGTCGCTGTCGCCTTCATCGTGGTTTTCCCACTCATAGGCGTATTCCAGCGTCATGGATAAACCATTGTTGAAATCGTAAGCGTAGAGGAGACCGAGTCGGTTGAAATCGTGTCCTTCACGCTCAGGATCGTCCTGCCAGTCCCAGTTCGACCAGCGATCAAGCCCCAGGCGGGTATAAGGCGTCAGGGTGGTCTGGCCTAACGAAATGGGCAGATAGGCACGAATTTCCTGGGTAGAAAACTCGCCGTTATTACGGGAACTGTCCATATTGAAACCGCGCTCTAAATAGTAATTCACTTTAGCCGCAAAGGTTTCGTTAATGGTCCAGGTAAAGCCCGTTTCGGTTTCGACGCGGCTGTCAGCATAACCCGTTTTTTCCAGATCGTTAGCAAACTGATACATGGCAAACCAGCCGCCAAAACGCCAGTCGTCGGTTAATTTAATATCCCAGTCAGGCTGAACTTTGTAGCGCTGCATATTAGCGCTGCCGTCTTTAGCACCGTGCTCATCTTTAAAGTGATAACCATAATTACGGAAACCACCGGTCAGACCGAAAGTAAAATCATCGGTTCCGATAAAACGATAGCGTAATTCAAATTCAGGACGGTCAAAATAGGTTCCACGGGTCATGCTGCTGTAATCAACCGGCCCCTCCTGATACATCGCCAGCGAAATAGTCCATGCATCCCAGGTTGCATTAAACCACACGGAAGGTTCATATAATCCATCTTTATCGTCGGCCTGCCCCTCAACGTTTTCGATTTCATACATCGCGCCAATATTAAATTCCCATTGTTTAGCTGATTCTGATGCTTGTACACAGCTAACCCCTGCGCACAGCATGAGCGCAGCACTTCTTAGTAGAGTACTCATTAATTATTCCCTTTATAAGTAACAAACAAAAAAACCGGAAATTTGCATTTCCGGCGAACACCTTTCTTATCTAATAGCCGCTTCGGTTTCAGCGTCGAAGAAATGGCACTTATTCATATCGAACTGGATGCTGATAGTATCCCCTGCGGCATAATCATTCGCAGCTCCAGCGCGAACAACCAGCTCATGACCGCCAACGGTGGCGTAGAGCATGAACTCCGCGCCGGTCAGTTCGGCTACGCTGACTTTCGCCGCGATGTTTTCACCGCTGCTCTGAAGAGTGAGAATATCTTCCGGGCGGATCCCAAAGACCACGGCTTTGCGCTGATACCCTGCGGCATTCAGTGAAGCGAGCTTGTCTTCCGGGATCTCAAGCCGCAGCGTTTCCGTGACGAAATAGCGGTCGTCGATAGCGCCGCGAATGAAATTCATGGCTGGCGATCCAATAAACCCTGCGACAAACATGTTTGCCGGTTCGTTATAGACCTGCTTCGGGGCACCGACCTGCTGAATAATGCCGTCTTTTAATATCACGATGCGGGTCGCCATCGTCATGGCTTCCGTCTGATCGTGGGTCACGTAAATCATCGTGGTGTTAAGCTTCTGGTGCAGCTTGCTGATTTCAGCCCGCATCTGCACGCGAAGCTTGGCATCGAGGTTGGAGAGCGGTTCATCCATCAGGAACACGCCCGCTTCGCGCACAATCGCCCTGCCTAACGCCACGCGCTGACGCTGGCCGCCGGACAGCGCGCCTGGTTTACGCTTGAGGTACTCACGTAATCCGAGGATCTGTGCCGCCCAGTTAACGCGCTCTTCGATGACCGCAGGCGCAATTTTTTGCATCTTCAGGCCAAACGCCATGTTGTCGTAGACGGTCATATGCGGATAAAGCGCATAGTTCTGGAACACCATCGCAATATCGCGAGACTTGGCGGGAACGTCATTCATGCACACCCCGTCAATGACCAGTTCCCCCGCGCTGATCTCCTCCAGACCGGCAATCATACGCAGCGTCGTGGATTTACCGCAGCCCGAAGGCCCGACGAAGACGATGAACTCCTTGTCTTCGATTTCGAGATTGAAATCCTTAACCACGTGGACCTGGTTATCATAGATTTTCTGAATGTGTTTCAGAGACAGTTGAGCCATTGTTAATTCCTTATCAATACGTCCGGGATGCCCAAAACTCGGTCAGGCATTTCCAGGTCAGTTCCCGCGTTGAATGAAGTTGTAATCCCGCATGGTTCAGGCCAGATCCAATCCCAACCGATAGCATTCCCGCCGCGTTAATCGCCTCAACGCCTGCAGGTGCATCTTCGATGCCAATGGCCTCTTCAGGACGCACATTCAGGCCTGCACAGGCGGCGAGGAAGATCTCCGGGTCCGGCTTCGAACAGATAATCAGGGAGGCATCAGCACAAAAATCAAAAGCGTGCTGAATGCCCAGGGCACGCAATATGCCTGGGGCATTCAGGGAAACGGAGGCGAGCCCAATTTTGACGTTCGCCGCACGGATATCCGCCAGCACGTCGCGAATACCGGGAAGCAGTGAATCTTCCGTCAGTGACGCCAGAGACTGGACATAGAGCGTGTTTTTTTTCGTCGCCAGCGCGAGGCGCTGCTCATCGCTAAACATCCCCTCTTTCCCGCCATGCTTCAGGATGCGCTGAAGGGAATCCATACGGCTAATGCCCTTCAGCTGTTCGTTAAACACGTCGTCGAAGGTGATGCCGATCTCCTCCGCCACTGCACGCCAGGCTAAAAAATGGAGGTGTGCGGTATCGGTGATCACACCGTCCAGATCGAATACAACAGCCTTAAGCGTCATGGCGCACCTCCGTGGTAGCGGTCCCATTTACAGATGTAAGAAAGTCCTTATAGGCGCAAACTTTATGCCCCGATACGTGAAGCGTTTTGCCCCACAGCGTCAGCGTGGCAGGTGCCGAAGCTTCAATGGTTAACACCTCGTTTTCATACGTAAAATGCAGCGTTGCATTCCGCCAGCGCAGGGGGAAAGCAAGTCTTCGCCAGTGGGCCGGCAACCTGGGCGCAAGGTGCAGTTCCCCTTCCACTATCTGCATACCGGCAAAGCCCTGAATGACGCCGGACCAGATAGCGCCGGTCGCAGCGGCGTGAATCCCGTCATCGCAGCTGTGCGGGTCGTCCCCAAGGTCAATGGCGACGCCATCACGCCAGAAGGCGTAGGCACCCTCGGTGTTACCACAGCGGGCGGTCACAATGCCGTGAATGGCCTTGCTCAGCGAAGAGTCATGGATGGTGCGGAGCTCGTAGAACGCCAGATTGGCGGCACATTGCTGCGGGGTAAACCGCTCCGGCAACAGGTAGGTAAGCATCACCACATCAGCCTGCTTAAGGATCTGCATCTCGTTGACTTCCGCGCGGGAATAATCGAGCAGAATAGTCTGCTTACCCGCTTTCGCTTTATAGCGGCTCAGGTCAATGGCAGGTTTCGCCATGAAGGTATCATCCTGCGGGATCACACCGTCTGAATTGGCCTCCGGCAGCCATAAGCGCGTCAGGAACCGTGTGGCATTTTGCGTAAAACCGTCATCCTCGCGCCCAAACATCGCCATAAACCGGCGAGCGCAGGCAACGTTATGCCAGGCCAGATAGTTGGTATACGCGTTGTTGTTCACATGCTCGGTGTATTCGTCCGGTCCGATGACGTCATGGATTTCGAGACGGCCATCCATTTCCGTTGCGCGACCCATCCAGAACGTAGCGGTTTCCATCAGCAGCGTCAGGCCTTCATTTCGCATAAAGGCATCATCGTGCGTCGCCTGCCAGTAAGCGACGACGGCCCAGGCAATGTCCGCCACGATGTGGTGTTCCGCCAGCGCGGAGGCCACCTTCTGGCGCGTGCCGGTTCGGATGTTGATCGCCGCGAACTCTGGCGTCTCTTCCAGCCCGCTGGCGGCGCTTTCCCATGGGAATAACGCGCCGGGCCAGCCGTTGCGACGGGCTTTTTCCCGCGCACCGGCCAGGTTGAGCCAACGATAACGCAGCAGGCTACGGGCGATTTGGGGACGCGTGAAGAGATGGAAAGGCAGCAGGAAAATTTCGGTATCCCAGAAGATGTGGCCTTTATACCCCTCGCCCGTCAGCCCTTTGGCGGCGATACTGCTTCGCTCATCATGGGCAGGCGTCATGGTCGTCAAATGCCAGACGGCGTAATCCAGCGCCATCTGATCCTGATACTCCGTAGAGTCCACTTCCACCCGAGCGTTACGCCAAACCTCTTCCCAGGCATACGATGAACTCTCAAGCAACGCGTCGTAGCCTCTTGCCGCACAGACCTTAAGATCGGCCAGCGCGTTGCGAGCGAAAGAGGCCTGCGACAGTGCTTTATCACTGCGATGCGTCACCCAGACGATTTTCTCGAGCGTGACAGTGTCACCCTTCGCAATTTTCAGCGCATGATGAACGCTGAGACGACGGTTTTTGGCGGTGAAACAGCTGTCGCTCTTCGCAGAGAGCTGACAAAACGCCGAAACAACAATTTCTGACGCACGGTCCTGCGTTTCATACACGCCCTGCATGTATTGCTGGTCGAACACTCTGACCGACATTTCATCCAGATGCTGTCTGCCGCTGTTCGTTTGCGTTGCATCAATACCGGTCTTCAGCACGGCCTGCGTGGCGGCATCAAGCGGTGTGATCGAAAGCTGGATGGCCACCAGGGGCAACTGGTCAAGCGACACGAAACGACGACTTTCCAGGCGATAGCGTTTTCCGTCAGGCGAGCGCCAGACGACGCTGCGACGAAGTTCGCCATTGGCAAACGCCAGCTCGCGCTGCCACTCAAGAATGTCGCCTGACAGGAGCGTGAAATTGACGCCATCCAGCTCAACATCAATACCGGTGACATCCGGCAGATTGATCAGCTCAGTGGTCTCGTTACGACCCGCCTGATGATAGAGACCCGCAAGATACATGCCTCGGGTTTGCTGGGTGTAATCTTCTTCATGCGCAGCGCGGATCCCCATGTAGCCATTACCGCAGGCCATGATGGAGGCGTATTTATTCAGGCTGTGTGGACAAAAGCCCGGGTCGGTTAATACAGACACGTTTAGCATAACGTCACGCTTTCCCCTGTTTCTGCTGATTCATACAGCGCGGCGACAAGCTGCTGGATAACCAGCCCCTGCTCCGCATCAGCGATCATGACGGGTTCTCCCTGCACGTGGCGCACGAAGGCATCCATACTGCGCAGGTGGCGTTGGTCGTCCGCCTCTTCGCGCTGGGTAAGGGTTTGTAAAACACCGGCTTCGTCGTTATAGACGTGCGCCGGAAACAGCGTTGCCCCTGCCTTTTCACCGCAGAATGCGACGTTCATGATGGACTGTTCGCGAATGTTAAGCGCAAAGGAGGTATCCAGACGCAGAAGGCCACCGTTGCAGAATTCAATCGTGCCAAACAGGGCATCTTCCACGGTAAACTGCGTGGGATCCCACTCGCCAAACTGACCGGTACTTTTACGGTTTCCCAGCTTCCGGAAGCTATGCGCGGTCACCCGTTTTACCGCCGGGAACCCCAGAACATACATTGCGGCATCAAGCATATGGATGCCGATATCAATCAGTGGCCCACCGCCCTGTAGCGCTTTGTTGGTAAAGACGCCCCAGCCAGGAACCCCGCAGCGCCGTAGCGCCTGCGCCGTGGTGTAATAAATTTCCCCCAGCGCGCCCTTCATCACAGCCTCACGCAGCAGTTGCGTATCGAGAGCAAAACGATGGTGAAAATCATACGCCAGCACTTTTCCCGCCTTGCGCGCGGCCATGCGCATCCGATCGGCCTCCTGCGGCGTCATCGCGGGTGGTTTTTCACACATCACGTGGCAGCCCGCTTCCAGCGCAGCCATGACGTGCTCGAAGTGGAACCGGTTAGGCGAACAGACGCTCACCACATCCGGCTTAACCGCCTCGAACATTTCTCGCGCATCCTGCCATACAGAGGGAATACCATAACGTTCCGCGAACGCCTGTGCCTGCTCAAGGCGGCTGTCCATGACAGCCACCATCTGAACATCACTGCGCGTGGCGTAATACGAGGCATGCACTTTGTCCGCGACCTGCCCGGCACCAATAATGGCGACGCGCAGCGGCGAAGGTGTAGAAGCACTCATCACGCTCGTCATCCTTAGCATTCACGCAGATAAGTGAGCGAGTCCTGGTATGCCTGAGCCGGATCCTCGGCGCGCACACGGCACTCATACACTACGTAACCCTGGTAATTATCCGCACGCAGCTGCTCGAACAGGCTGGCAAAATCGAGGCTGCCGCTTCCCGGCTGATAGCGGTGGTTATCTGCAATGTGCACATGACCCAGCAGATCGCGGTGCTGATGCAGCGCATCCGTCAGAGAGTCTTCTTCGATGTTCATATGATAGAAATCGCCGATGATCTGCACGTGCTTCAGGCCGTTCTCTTCGATATAGCGGCGCGCGTCAGCCAGGGTGTTGATCATATGATCCTGATAGCGGTTCAGCGGCTCCAGGTAGACGGTCGTGCCGGTGCGAGCCGCCACCTCATCCAGCCAGCGCAGGGAGGCGCTTACGGCTTTGCGATCGCCGTCCAGGCTGCGCGGCGAGGTCATTGGTGGCAGACGGAAGGTAAACATTCCCCAGGCAGCAGGCACGATAATGCCCTTGCCGCCCACCTCAGCCAGTGCTTCCAGAATGCGCTCGATTTGCTTTAACCCGTTCAGACGACGTTCTTCGATAAAGTCGCCAATCCAGCCATCGTATCCACCGCAGGCCGTCGTCACCGGCAGACCGGTGGCTTTGATAGCGGCTTTTACGTCGTCGAGGTTTTCCACCAGCAGGCGGCCGTCAATTTCATAGCCATCAAAACCCATCGCTTTGATGTACTGGAATTTTTCCATGATGTTGGTTGGGAAAAAAGCCTGGTTTTGTGTTGCGATTTTCATGATGTGCTCTCCTTAGCTTAAAAAGTGACGCCCATTTTGATACTGAGTTCCGGGTGCTGATCGACATACTTCATATAGCTTTCCGGACTGGTGGTGAAGGTCACAACCGGATCGATCAGATCGTCACAATTGAGATAGCCGTTCATCAGCAGTTCCCAGCAGGTCTCTTCGATACGCTTGCGGCTCCAGCGCGGGTAGTCCGGGTTAGGTTCGCTACAGGCGCGGGAGAAGACAATCTTCGCGTTGTTAAAATGTGCTTCGCGGCCGAGGTTAAAGCCTTCCGCGAACGGTTTTGCGAAGGCTACGTAGGAGATGGTGCCGCCATAGGCCAGTCCGCGCAGCGCGGATTGCAGTGCATCCGCAAATCCGCTGGTTTCGATGATCACATCCGCACCCTGCTTACCGGTCAGCTTCTTAATTTCCAGCCCCACATCGGTACCGATTGGGTTCAGACAATGATCCGCACCGTGACGGCGCGCGATCTCGCAGCGGTGTTCGATAGGATCGACGCCGATAACGACGGACGCCCCGGCTTTTTTCGCCAGCTGAATCGCAATTTGCCCGATGGCCCCCAGACCGACTACGACCACAAAGTCGCCCACGCGGACGTTGGCATCACGGACGCCGCTCATGGCGAACTGCGCTGGATCGTAGCAAACGGCGTTTTTCCAGGACGCGCCCTGCGGCATTTTGCGCAGCTTGTAGTTATTAACCGCGTTAACGATGACCGTCTCCTGCAACGGACCGTAGCAGCAGACGCGATCGCCTGTCTGGTATTCCGTCACGTCTGCGCCGCATTCGATAATGTCGCCAACAATCATGTTGCCCAGTTGGAACTTACCGAATTCGATACCGCGCGCGGCCCCCTCTTCACGCGGCGTGAACATCTGCCACTCTGCGTTGAACTCTTCATCAATAAACGGGCTTGCCGCGCGGAAATCCACCACTTCGGTACCGTGTTTCGGCGCGCCAAAGCGGGCCCGAATTTTCACTTCATGAACCGCAACCGGACGATCTTCATACTCCACCAGCGCCGCCACACGAGGCGCTGTCGCAACTAATTTTTTCATGACTGACTCCTTGTTAAAATTGGCCGCCTCAGCCCTTCACGCCACCGGCGGTCAAACCACTTTTAATAAAACGTTCAGACAGGGCGTACATGATGACCACCGGAAGCGCCGTCACCAGCGATGCCGCCATCATGCGACCCCAGATATAATCTGGCGTGCTAAAGAGCGTGTTCAGCCCGACCGGCAAGGTGAAATTGCTGGCGCTGGACAGGAAAATGGACGCAAACAGATAGTCGTTCCACGCCACCATGAAGCAGTAGACAAACACCGATACGAGCCCGGAAATCGCCAGTGGTACGGTGATGCGGAAGATGATTTGCAGGCGGTTCAGGCCGTCCATCATCGCGGCTTCTTCGATTTCGTCCGGGATGGTGTCGAAATAGCTGCGCAGCATGAACACCGCTGTCGGTAACGTTTGGGTCACCATGGTGATAATCAGCGCCAGCTCGGTGTCGTAGATCCCAAGGGCCGTGATGATTTTGAACAGCGGCACCACCAGCAATATCCCGGAGAACATGTAGACGGTGTAAAAACTCGCATTGATCGTCGTGCGGCCCTTAAAACGCAGTTTGGATAAAGCGTAAGCCCCCAGCGTGCCGAGAAACACAGCAATCACCGAGGAGGTCAACGACACCACCATGCTGTTTTTGAAATAGTCCACAAACGGGAAAATCAGCGGGTTAAAGATGTCGACGTAATGCTGCAGCGTCCACGCCTGCGGCAATATGGTCGGGTTAAGCGATATCGCCTCTTTCGCACTCTTAAACGACGTCATTAGCATCACGAAGAACGGGAACAGCGTGATGACCAGAAACACCGCCAGCCCAAGATAAAAACCAATACGGCTCAGTACGCGTTTATTTGTTGCCATTGAGGTTTACCCTTTTTCTGGTCAGCAGAATCACCGCGAAGATGATCACGAACAGCACGACGGAAATCGCCGCAGCCTTACCCAAATCATTGAAAGCGAATGCCGTTTTGTAGAGATAGACGCCCAAAATATCGACCTTGGTAGTCAACAGGTAGACATCCGCAAACATGTAGAACATCCAGATAGTGCGGAGCGTCACCACCGTTGCCAGCACCGGCATAATCGCGGGCAGCGTGACGATTCGAAAACGCTGCCAGGCATTCGCGCCGTCCATTTCAGCCGCTTCATACAGCGACTTATCAATGGTCTGCAAAATCGCCAGGAACGAAATGAACGCGTACGGGAAGTAACGCCAGATGGCGAACAGCACCACCAGTACAAAACTGCTGCCAGGATTGTCGAACCACAGGGGCGCCTGGTCATACAGATGCAGCAGGTCAACGCCCAGATAGTTCACAATGCCGTAGCCGTTGTTGAACATGTATTTCCATGCAAACACCAGCGAAATGGACGGGGTGACGTAGGACAAAATCACCAGTGAACGTGCCGTTTTCCGCAGACGAAACTCACGGTTAAAGAAGACCGCAACAGCCAGCCCCAACCCCGTGCTGCCGATCACCACCAGCGCGGTGTACCAGAACGTCATCCACAGCGAGTGCCAGAACGCAGCATCCCCGAGAATGCGGATGTAGTTATCGAGCCCGACGAACACCGCATCAATACGCGGGTTAAGCGGCAGTCGTAAAAAACTGATTTCAATATTGGAAATCATTGGCCAGGCCACCAGGCCCCCAGCAAAATCAGGCTGGGGGCCAACAGCAGCATGGCGAAAGGCATATCTGAACGACCAGAAAACAACGTCTTCATAATTTCCTTCCGCAGAGCGCTCCTATCGTTGTGAAATCAGATCAGTCAGCCGCTTCTGGCTGTCACTAAGCGTGTTGCTGAGATCGTGTTTTCCCACCGTGACGTTATGCACCATGGAACTGATAATGCCGGACCCGGTTACATCGCCCATGCGTGTGAAGTTTTTGTCGCCCACGGCGCCAAAGACCTGCACATTCGGGAACTGCGCAATCAGTTCGTAAGGCAGTTGCCCAAACGCTTTAATCACATCGTTGTTTTTCCAGGTATCGGTGCCCACCACCAGCTTGTTCACCGGCAGTGCCGCGCCAGGCGACATCATGACCCAGTCGGTTGCGTTTTGAGCCTGCTCCATCCAGGTGACAAACTTTTCAGCCGCCTGAGTTTCTTCTTCGGTTTGACCGGTGGTAATCGTCAGCGACGTGACCATGCCGTAAACAGCAGAAGATGTTTCTGTTGGGACGACGAAGCCCAGGTTGGCAGGGTTTCCATCCTGGAAGACCGCCGGCAGGATGTAGGTGGAATAAACCGCCATCGGCGCGGAACCGTTCATGAAGGCATCTTTGATCTCCATGACGTCGTTTGAACCCGGCATAGTGGTCGCGGCAAGGGCTTTATAAAACGCCAGGGCTTTTGCCATTTCAGGGGTTTCAATGTTGACGTCCCCATTGGCATCAAAAACGTTCGCGCCGCCGGAAAGCGCAAACTGGGAGAACGCCTGCTCTGTCATCACGCTTTCCGCGGTAGGCAGCGCAATGCCGTAACGTTTTTTAGCCGGGTTGTTAAGGCTCTGGCTGGCTTTCAGCAGCTGTTCCCAGTTATGCGGCTCCTGGATACCCGCCGCAGCAAGCACATCTTTGTGATACCAGACGCCGGATAGCCAGGCACTGACTGGCACCCCCGTCCAGGCAGAACCGTCTTCCGTACGAACAACACGCAAAATGCCGTCATAGAAGGTGTTTTCGCCTACTGCTTTAATGGCTTCACCGATAGCCTTGCGATCGAGCAGTTGCTCTTTGTCCATGACTTTCGCGTAGTCATGGCTGACTTCTATCACCTCAGGCAGCGCGCCCGTTCTGGCGAGCGTAATGACCTTGGTGTTGTAGGCATCCTCTTCTACCGGCACCTGTTTCACCGTGATGCCAGGGTTCTCTTTCTCGAATTTTTCGATCAGCTTCGTGATAACCGCCTGACGCTCCTGCTCGACCGATGAGTGCATAAACTCAATGGTGACAGCAGACTTTTTGTCATCCTTGCAGCCTGATAATAAGGCGCACGAAACCAGTGCTGATATCAGCACAATTCTGGGCATTTTCATTTTTAAGGTCCTTTTTAGTTTTCTTTAATCCACAACACCTGCCATGGATGTAGGGTCAGCGTTTTATCTGTAATATTTTCTCCGGTAATCAACTCCGCCCCGGACTGAATATCGGATTCCACCGTTTGAATACCATCGCTGAAATTAAACAACGCCGTTATTCTCTCGCCACAATCCGCAATACGAACGATTTTTAAAATATGTTCACCACACGCGCTAAAATAAGCCTCACTGTCAGGGTGGAAGGCTTTTTCCGCCCGACGCAGCGAGATTAGCTGACTTAACGCGCAATATACCTGATAACGAAGGCTATTTTTATCTTCAAGCGCGCTATCAATTTGTCCTGCAGTGTATTTCTCACGATTTATTGCGCGATTGTATCCCAGGCGTTCAACACCTGTATAATCATTACGCGAGCCGAGAATACTCTGGATATAAACCGCAGGCACCCCGGGGAAGCTTAAGAGGACGGCATGCGCCAGAATAAATCGGGAAATCCGATGGCTATCAAGGCTGTCACGCGTACTTAATGCATCCAGATAGGTCACGTTAATTTCATAAGGGCTGCGTGTACCATCCGGGTTATTTTTCCAGTTAACCAACGCCCCTTCAGCCTGAAGTTTCTCCACCAGTGAGAGGATTTCCGACTCAGGTAAAATGCCGCGTAACGGATTCAGACCAATCCCGTCATGCGAGGCCAGGAAGTTAAACCAGGTGGTTTTCGTGGAAGGCAGCGTCAGCGACGCTGCCCACTGGCTCAGCGTCCGGACGTCCTGACAATGCACGGCATGCAGCACCAGCGGAGGCAATGAGAACTGATAAACCATCTGCGCTTCATTTTCACCGTCACCGAAGTAAGCAACGTTATCTTTGTGCGGAACGTTCGTCTCGGTGATAATCACCGTCCCCGGGGCGACAGCCTCGGTAATGGCGCGGAAAAGCTGGATGAGCTGGTGGGTTTGCTCGAGGTGGATGCAGTTTGTTCCGGGTATTTTCCACATGAAGCCCACAGCATCCAGACGAATGTAACGCGCCCCTTCAATCAGGTAATGCAGCAGCACGTCGACCATCGCAATCAGCACCTGCGGAGAGGCGAAATTGAGATCAACCTGGTCCTCGCTGAAGGTGGTCCACAGGTGTCGTACGCTGCCATCATGCAGCGTGAAAGGCGTAAGAAGCGGTAAGGCGCGCGGACGCGTCACTGCGGATAAGTCTGTTTCAGGATCGACAGAAATAAAGAAATCGTCATATCCTGGCGTTTGCTTCAGATAATTAGCGAACCATTTGCTTTTAGCTGACATGTGGTTGCAGACGAAATCAAACATTAAGCTGGTTGACTGTTTTAATTCAGCGACATCTCGCCACGTACCCGTTTCAGGTGCAACCTCATGATAATCAATAACTGAAAACCCGTCGTCCGAAGACCACGGATAAAAAGGCAAGAGATGGACATGAGAAAAAGAATGAGAAAGCCATTTGTTATAAAAACGTGTAAAAACTGGTAGCGCCTTCTCCCCTTTCGCTGAAAACTGATCGGCATAGGTAATCAGAACAACATCTTTTTCATCCCAGGCCATCTTACGTTTTTCTGTAATAACAGAAGCGGCCTTTCCGATATTTTCCAGCAGCACATTAAGATGGGCTTCAGAAAATGTTTCCCCGTAAACAAGATTAATCAATTCTTTAATTTTTGTATTCATTTCACTTTCCATGGTAGCGGTCCCACGAAGTGGCAATCTACTCCCATGGAAAATATCTGTCAACGGACCAGGGAGGAGAAAAAGGTGTTTGCAAAGCAGCTCAGCGCAATATTGTGAGCTGCCGCAAAAAAAGCACGGGGAAAAGAGAAAATGCGGTTAACCGTCGCCAGTCCCTCTCCCGGAAGGGAAAGGGCTAACGCCAGCGGGAATTATTGGGATAAGTAGCGGCGTGAAAGCCGTTTTGCCACCTTTTGCAACAGCGGTTCGAGCGCCACGGCCAGCACCATTCTGACCGGCTTACGGGCAACGGATTTTATCGCCCAACCCGCCACACCTGCCGGGCCGAACCGTAATGCGGTCAGCAGGACCAGTTTGCCTGCGATTTTCAGGCCGGGTTTTACCTTCTGACCGGCCTGTTGCCAGTGTTGTTTCATCTCATCTCTCTCTTAAAGCTGACGAAAACGACTTCTCAGCGTAAAGGTATCCGACGTGACATAGCGTTCCATTTCCCGTAGCCGCTTCTCACCGGCGGCGAGTTGCTCATCAACCGCATTGAGAAGATCGCTGCTGGTGGGGGCACCTTCCGCAGCCAGTTCTCCTTCCGGCATCGGGTCAAGAACAAACGACAGGACGATATAAGCCACCAGGGTAATAAATGCCAGACCAAAGAAGATCGATAGCACCGTGACCACGCGTACCAGTTTAACCGGGACATCAAGATAATGAGCCAGCCCGGCACAAACGCCGCGCACCATGCCCTGCTGTGGGATACGCCACAACTTTTTATTCAGATTCAGTCCAGACATTAACGGTCCCTCCAGTTTGGATGTTCGGCATCCAGGATGGCTTCCAGCGCCTGAATGCGTTCGCGCATTTTGTTCGCCTCATCGGAGAGCTGTACCAGACGCTGTTGTTCACTCTGGGAAAGTTCGCCCCGTGAAGAACGGTTGCTGTAGTGCAGCCATAGCCAAATCGGCAAAACGAACAGCACGAAAATTGTCAGGGGAATGGCCAGAAAAAGCGCGCTCATGTGTACTCCTTGTCTTACGATGCGGCACGCTCAGGTGCCGCAGGAATTATTATTGGTTGTCTTGCTTCATTTTGGCTTTCAGTGCCGCCAGCTGTTCGCTGATTTCATCATCGGCCTTAAGATCGGCAAACTGTTGATCCAGCGACTTCTGCTTACCGATGCCGTGGCTTTCGGCTTCGGCTTCCATATGGTCGATGCGACGTTCAAACGATTCAAAACGCGCCATCGCTTCATCAAGCTTACCGCTGTCCAGCTGACGACGCACGTCGCGGGAAGAGCTAGCCGCCTGGTGACGCAGGGTCAGCGCCTGCTGACGCGCGCGGGTTTCGCTCAGTTTGTTTTCAAGCTCACCAATCTCTTTCTTCATACGGGTGAGCGTGTCATCCACCAGCGTCACTTCATGCTCGAGCGTAGCGACCATATCGGCCAGCTTCTGTTTTTCGATCAGCGCCGCACGGGCCAGATCCTCTTTGTCCTTGCGCAGCGCAAGTTCCGCTTTTTCCTGCCATTCGTTCAGCTGAGCGGTAGCTTGTTCAATACGACGCGAAAGCTGTTTTTTCTCCGCCAGCGCGCGGGCGGAGGTAGAACGCACTTCCACCAGCGTGTCTTCCATCTCCTGAATCATCAGACGTACCAGCTTCTGCGGATCTTCCGCTTTCTCAAGCAGTGAGTTGATGTTGGCGTTCACGATGTCGGCAAAACGAGAAAAAATACCCATAATCTAATCCTCATAGTTCTGTTATCGGGCTATGCCCTGCTGTACAGATAATACAAACATCATGCCAACTTTTTATCTTATTGATTTAACAGAGACTGATTGATTTTCATGCAGTGAAGCACTACTCTTACCTGGTGAATATCGCTAAGGAGTGGTTAATTTCATCATGCCTGGATACAAAGACAATTTACTCGGTGAAGCAAACAGTTTTCTGGAAGTGCTGGAACAGGTCTCTCGCCTGGCGCCGCTCGATAAACCGGTGCTGATCGTCGGTGAACGCGGAACGGGGAAGGAGCTGATAGCCAACCGTCTGCATTATTTATCCGGGCGCTGGGATGGCCCCTTCATTTCCCTTAACTGCGCGGCGCTGAATGAAAACCTGCTCGACACCGAGCTCTTCGGCCATGAAGCGGGTGCGTTTACCGGTGCCCAGAAACGCCACCCCGGACGCTTTGAGCGCGCCGACGGCGGTACGCTGTTTCTTGATGAACTGGCCACCGCCCCCATGCTGGTGCAGGAAAAACTGCTGCGCGTGATTGAGTACGGTGAGCTGGAACGCGTCGGCGGTAGCCAGCCGCTGCAGGTTAACGTGCGCCTGGTGTGCGCCACGAACGCCAACCTGCCGGAGATGGTGGCGGAGGAGAAATTCCGTGCCGACCTGCTTGACCGCCTGGCCTTTGACGTCGTTCAGCTTCCTCCGCTGCGCGAGCGCAAAAGCGACATCATGCTGCTGGCAGACCAGTTTGCGATTCAGATGTGCCGCGAGCTCGGGCTGCCGCTGTTCCCCGGCTTCAGCGATTATGCGCAGGAGACGCTGCTTGCTTACCACTGGCCGGGAAATATCCGTGAACTGAAAAACGTCGTGGAACGTTCCGTCTATCGTCACGGCAGCAGCGAGACGGAGCTGGACAACATCATTATCGATCCTTTTCAGCGCAGTGCATCGCCGCTGTCCGCACCGCCGTCCTCAGGCGATGTCCCCTCTCTCCCCCTTGATTTACGCCAGTTCCAGAACGACCAGGAGAAACAGCTGCTGGAACAAAGCCTGAAGGCGGCGAAATATAACCAGAAACGGGCGGCTGAACTGCTGGGGCTGACCTACCATCAGTTAAGGGCATTGCTCAAAAAGCATCAAATGCGCTGACAATATCAGCACTTACCCGCAGACATTTTTACGAAGCAGGCGTAAGTGCGATACACTTTGCAGATCGAACCTAAAAACCTTAAAAATTATGCGTCTGGTTTTATCGTCCTTTTTTGCACTCGGTCTGTTTAGCAGCCTGGCTTTTGCTGCGCCCGGGCAAACTCCACAGCCTGACATTCGTGACAGCGGCTTCGTCTATTGCGTAAGCGGCCAGGTGGATACCTTCAACCCGCAAAAAGCGGGCAGCGGCCTGATCGTGGATACCCTGGCCGCGCAGCTTTACGACCGTCTGCTTGATGTTGACCCATACACCTACCGTCTGGTGCCTGAGCTTGCGGAAAGCTGGGAAGTGCTGGATAACGGCGCAACCTACCGTTTTCACCTACGCAATGACGTCGCATTTCAGCGTACACCGTGGTTTACCCCCACGCGCAAGCTGAACGCGGATGACGTCGTCTTCACCTTCCAGCGTATCTTTAACCGCAACCATCCTTGGCATAACGTTAACGGCAGCAACTTCCCCTATTTCGACAGCCTGCAGTTTGCCGACACCGTCAAAAGCGTGCGTAAGCTGGATAACCGGACGGTCGAATTTACGCTGACGCGCCCGGATGCCTCCTTCCTCTGGCACCTGGCGACTCACTATGCGTCAGTCATGTCCGCTGAGTACGCGGCAAACCTGACGAAAAAGGATCGTCAGGAGTTAATCGATCGTCAGCCGGTCGGCACCGGTCCCTTCCAGCTGGCCGAATACCGCGCCGGGCAATATATTCGTCTGCAGCGCCATGAGCATTTCTGGCGCGGCACCCCGCTGATGCCGCAGGTGGTTGTCGATCTCGGCTCTGGCGGAACAGGACGTCTGTCGAAACTGCTCACCGGGGAATGCGACGTGCTCGCCTGGCCCGCTGCCAGCCAGCTCACCATTTTGCGCGACGATCCGCGTCTGCGCCTGACGTTACGCCCCGGCATGAATATCGCTTATCTGGCCTTTAACACGGATAAGCCGCCGTTGAATAACCCTGCCGTGCGCCACGCTCTGGCGCTGGCGATTAACAACCAGCGTTTGATGCAGTCGATCTACTACGGCACGGCGGAGACCGCCGCCTCAATTTTACCGCGCGCCTCGTGGGCCTATGACGGTGAAGCTAAAATTACGGAATACAATCCGGCAAAAGCGCGTGAACAGCTTAAAGCGCTGGGGGCGGAAAACCTCACGCTGCAGCTTTGGGTGCCAACCAGTTCCCAGGCGTGGAACCCGAGCCCGCTCAAGACCGCCGAACTGCTGCAGGCGGATATGGCGCAGGTGGGCGTCAAAGTGATCATCGTACCGGTTGAGGGCCGTTTCCAGGAGGCGCGCCTGATGGACATGAATCATGATTTAACCCTGACCGGCTGGGCGACCGACAGTAACGATCCGGACAGCTTCTTCCGGCCGCTGCTGAGCTGTGCGGCGATAAACTCGCAGACCAACTACGCCCACTGGTGTAACCGGGAGTTTGACGCCGTGCTGCAAAAAGCGCT
The DNA here is from genome assembly GCF_041320715.1 of Enterobacter sp. KB-221C9. NCBI lineage: Bacteria > Pseudomonadati > Pseudomonadota > Gammaproteobacteria > Enterobacterales > Enterobacteriaceae > Enterobacter > Enterobacter sp. KB-221C9. Next base: position 153,254 of record NZ_JBGIWG010000002.1, on the reverse strand, counting down.
GGCTTCCCAGCAGCTGGCCTCGCGTATTGACGCCTATGATGAAGCGCAGAAGATCCTTGCCCAGGAACTGCCGGTGCTGCCGCTGGCCTCTTCCCTGCGTCTTCAGGCCTATCGTTATGATATTAAAGGTCTGGTGCTGAGTCCGTTTGGCAACGCCTCGTTCGCCGGCGTGTCGCGTGAAAAAGAACAAGAGGTGAAAAAACCATGATTATTTTTACCTTACGTCGGCTCCTTTTGCTGCTGGTGACGCTCTTTTTCCTGAACTTTGTCGGCTTCAGCCTGAGCTATTTCACGCCCCACGCCCCGCTCCAGGGGTCGTCGCTATGGGATGCCTGGCTCTTCTGGTTTAACGGGCTGCTGCACTGGGATTTCGGCGTGTCCAGCATTAACGGGCAGCTCATTTCCGAGCAGCTGAAAGAGGTGTTCCCGGCCACGATGGAGCTGTGCATTCTGGCCTTCGGCTTTGCCCTGATGGTTGGCATTCCTGTGGGCATGCTGGCCGGGATCTATCGCAATAAATGGCAGGATAAGTTTATCAGCGCCCTCGCCCTGCTCGGCTTTTCAATCCCGGTTTTCTGGCTGGCGCTGCTGCTGACGCTTTTCTTCTCGCTGACGATGGGCTGGCTGCCGGTTTCGGGTCGTTTTGACCTGCTCTATACGGTTAAAACGGTGACGGGTTTTGCCATCATCGACGCGTGGCTGTCCGACTCGATGTGGCGCCATGAGATGATCGTCAGCGCCCTGCGCCATATGGTATTGCCGGTGCTGACGCTGGCGGTTGCGCCAACGACCGAAGTGATCCGCCTGATGCGCCTGAGCACTATTGAGGTATTTGACCAGAACTACGTCAAAGCCGCCGCCACGCGCGGGTTGTCACGCCTGACCATACTGCGCCGCAACGTCCTGCACAATGCGCTGCCGCCGGTTATTCCGCGTCTGGGATTACAGTTTTCCACCATGCTGACGCTGGCAATGATCACCGAGATGGTCTTTAGCTGGCCAGGCCTGGGGCGATGGCTGATTAACGCCATCCGCCAGCAGGACTACGCCGCTATTTCTGCGGGTGTGATGGTGATTGGTTCACTGGTCATTATTGTTAACGTGTTGTCCGATATTCTGGGTGCCATGGCCAACCCATTGAAGCATAAGGAATGGTATGCCTTACGATAGCGTATACAGTGAAAAGCGCACGCCTGGTGTGCTGCGCACCGTGTGGCGTAAATTCTATGGTGATACCACGGCAATGATCGGCCTTTACGGCTGTGCCGGCCTGGCGTTGCTTTGCGTCTTTGGCTCGTGGTTTGCGCCGTATGGCATCGACCAGCAGTTCCTTGGCTATCAGCTGCTGCCGCCGTCCTGGTCGCGCTACGGCGAAGTCTCTTTCTTCCTGGGAACGGACGACCTCGGACGTGACGTGTTGAGCCGCCTGCTGAGCGGTGCTGCCCCGACGGTGGGCGGCGCATTTGTGGTGACGCTCGCGGCAACGATCTGTGGGCTGGCGCTCGGTATTTTTGCGGGATCTACGCATGGCCTGCGTTCGGCGGTGCTTAACCACATTCTGGATACGCTGCTGTCGATTCCGTCTCTGCTGCTGGCGATCATTGTTGTTGCCTTTGCCGGTCCGCATCTGTCGCATGCCATGTTCGCCGTCTGGCTGGCTATCCTGCCCCGCATCGTGCGCTCGGTTTACAGCATGGTGCATGATGAGCTGGAAAAAGAGTACGTCGTTGCAGCGCGTCTGGACGGCGCGACGACCTTCAACATTCTGTGGTTTGCCGTGCTGCCAAACATCGCCGCCGGGCTGGTCACTGAGATCACCCGCGCCCTGTCGATGGCGATCCTGGACATCGCGGCGCTCGGCTTCCTCGACCTCGGCGCGCAGCTGCCGTCGCCCGAATGGGGCGCGATGCTCGGCGACGCGCTGGAACTCATCTACGTGGCTCCGTGGACGGTCATGCTGCCTGGTGCGGCCATTATGGTGAGCGTGCTGCTCGTCAACCTGCTGGGCGACGGTATTCGCCGTGCAATCAACGCGGGGGTGCAATAATGCCGCTTCTTGATATTCGCAACCTCACCATCGAATTCAAAACCGGTGAAGGCTGGGTTAAAGCCGTCGATCGCATCAGTATTACCCTCGCGGAGGGTGAAATTCGCGGGCTGGTAGGTGAATCCGGCTCAGGCAAAAGTCTGATAGCCAAGGCTATCTGCGGCGTGGCGAAAGACAACTGGCGCGTGACGGCAGACCGTATGCGTTTTGATGATATCGATCTGCTGCGCCTCTCCCCCCGCGAACGGCGCAAGCTGGTCGGGCATAACGTCTCGATGATTTTCCAGGAGCCGCAGTCCTGTCTCGACCCGTCCGAGCGCGTGGGTAAACAGCTCATGCAGAACATTCCCGGGTGGACCTATAAAGGCCGCTGGTGGCAACGCGTTGGCTGGCGTAAGCGTCGCGCCATCGAGCTTTTACACCGCGTCGGGATCAAAGATCACAAAGATGCGATGCGCAGCTTCCCTTACGAGCTGACCGACGGCGAATGCCAGAAAGTGATGATTGCCATCGCGCTGGCAAATCAGCCGCGTTTGCTGATTGCGGATGAGCCCACCAACGCGATGGAACCCACCACGCAGGCGCAAATTTTCCGCCTGCTGTCGCGTCTCAACCAAAATAACAACACCACCATTTTGCTGATCAGCCATGACCTGCAAATGCTCAGCAAATGGGCGGATAAAATTGACGTGATGTACTGCGGGCAAACGGTCGAAACTGCGCCGAGTGAAGATCTGATCACCGCGCCGCATCATCCATACACGCAGGCGCTTATCCGCGCCATTCCGGATTTTGGCAGCGCCATGCCGCATAAAAGCCGCCTGAATACCCTGCCGGGGGCGATTCCGCTGCTGGAATCACTGCCGATAGGCTGTCGTCTGGGGCCGCGGTGCCCCTATGCTCAGCGTAAATGTATTGAGACGCCACGCCTGACCGGGGCCAAAAATCATCTTTACGCCTGTCATTTCCCGCTGAACATGGAGAGAGAGTGAAATGGTCGAAACCTTACTGGAAGTTCGCAACCTGAGTAAGACCTTTCGCTACCGTACGGGGCTGTTTCATCGTCAAACTGTCGAGGCGGTGAAACCGCTGAGCTTTACGCTGCGTGAAAAACAGACCCTGGCGATCATCGGCGAGAACGGTTCCGGGAAATCCACCCTGGCGAAAATGCTCGCCGGCATGGTTGAACCGACTGCAGGCGAAGTGTTAATTGACGATCATCCTCTGACGTTCGGCGATTACTCTTTCCGCAGCCAGCGCATCCGCATGATCTTCCAGGATCCGTCCACCTCGCTTAATCCACGCCAGCGCATTTCGCAGATCCTCGATTTTCCGCTGCGTCTGAACACCGACCTGGAGCCGGAGGCGCGCCGTAAGCGCGTATTTGAAACCCTGCGTATGGTTGGGCTGTTACCGGATCACGAAAGCTACTACCCGCATATGCTGGCCCCCGGCCAGAAACAGCGCCTGGGTCTGGCGCGCGCATTGATTTTGCGGCCAAAAGTGATCATTGCGGATGAAGCGCTTGCCTCGCTGGATATGTCGATGCGCTCGCAGCTGATTAACCTGATGCTGGAATTGCAGGAAAAACAGGGGATCTCGTATATCTACGTCACCCAACATCTGGGAATGATGAAGCACATTAGCGATCAGGTGATGGTCATGCACCAGGGAGAAGTTGTCGAGCGCGGCAGCACGGCGGATGTGATGGCCTCCCCGCTTCATGAGCTGACAAAACGACTGATAGCGGGTCATTTCGGTGAAGCATTGACCGCCGATGCGTGGCGTAAAGACCGTTAAACAAGCGTTGCACTGTTCAATAAGGATTAAATAGCTTTTACACGCTATTTAATCCTTTAAGTTTTTCATCTCCACTCCTGCTCCATATTCTCAGCAAAATACATCAACAGTTCTTCTCCAGAATATCCGGACATTACGGAGGAGAAGAAATGAACACCGCCACTTACGTTCTCAAATATACAGAGTATCTCATCAGAAAATGCCGTTCATATTTAATGACGGACCTGCACTTTCATACTGTAAGGCTGAAGAAAGCGTCCGGGAAAACCCCTGATATTCAATCACCCACGACGTTGAGTGAAAAAATATGCCATCGTCTGCTCTATGATCATAATAACCTCTACACGATGCTCGCCGATAAGCTCGCCGTTCGGGCGTACGTTTCCTCCAGAACAAATCGCGTGAAAACGGTGCCATTAATTGGTGTTTATAACAGGGCATCGCAGATTGATTTTTCCGTACTCCCTGACAAATTCGTCCTTAAGTGCAATCATGACAGTGGCAGCACAATAATATGTACAAACAAAGCGCAATTTAATGTCAGGGAAGCATGTAAAAAGCTGAGCCTCGCGTTAAGGAAAAATTTGTACTACACCACGCGCGAATGGCAGTACAAAAACATTTCGCCGAGTATACTTTGCGAGCCGTTTATCGATCTCTTCGATGATGCTGACAGGAATACAACGCCCGAAATGCTGAGGATCCATTGCTTTCACGGCGTTGCCCACTATGTTGAAGCGGATTTTACGGATGATAACGGAAAAGGTTTTATCAACGTTTATGACAGGTACTGGAACTTACAACCCTTCCAGATGGAATATCCCAATACTTCAGCAAATCCAGGCGAACCGGTTCTGTTCCGACAGGCATTGTTGGCCTCCCAGGAGCTGGCGGATGGAATTGACTACTGCCGCGTTGACCTTATGCTAAAAAAAGATGAAATCTATTTCAGCGAAATAACCCTAAGCCCGAGACGCGGTAAACTGAAGATTACCCCGCTGGAATGGGATGCTACGTTAGGAAAAATATGGCATTTATCGCCAGCAGGCGCATTTGACCTGCCGCTGAAACTCACGCGTCGGGCCAGGTGAGTTTAAATATCGAGTGGTTTTGCGTCGATAAGGTATAGGTAACATCGCCACCATGAGCCAGCATAATGGCTTTTACCACCGACAAGCCCAAACCACAGCCTTCCGGGTTCACATGTCTGGCACCATTATCGCGCTGAAAGGGCTGAAATAAGAAATCATGAAACTCCCTGGGGATGCCCGGTCCCCCGTCCTGAATAAGGATATAATTGCCTTTATCAGAAATGCCATTTTTCACGATGAGTTTGCGCGAGGTTGAATAGTGTAAGGCATTGTCAAATAAAACGGTCAGACACTGATTGATGCGTAACGGATCGAATACGCATTGCTGCTCCCTCAGTTCTGTATTGACGGTAAATGCCTTACGGTTGAACTCAGGCATGAAGGTATCGAGCGCATTCTGTATTGTCCCTTTTAGATCCGTGCTGGACTGGTATAGCGTGTATCCCGCCCCGCCATCCGAACTGACAACCCGGAGATCTTCAATCAGACGGGTTAACCCTTCCGTCTGTTTGAGAAGATTATTAAACAGAACCGGGTCCGGGGTAAAAACACCGTCAACCAACCCCTGAAGCCTTCCGCGTAAAATCGTGACAGGGGTTCTCAGCTCATGCGCAATAGCGGCATTCCAGGATTTCCTCTGAATATCCAGCGTCTGTAATTTTTCCGCCATTTCATTGAAATCCGTCACAAGGTGATTGATTTCACCCAGCCGGGAACTGGTACAAAATGCCCTGGCGTCCAGCTCGCCCTGAGAGATTTTTTTCAGGCTGGACGCTACCGCGTTTAGCGGGGTGAGTATTCGCGATGAAAGTTTGACCGTGAAAAAGAGGGCAATAATCATACTGATCGTAGTCGCGGTCCCAATCCATGCCCAGTCCCACATCGTCATCTGCTCGTCATCGCCCGCAGCAGGGCCGCCCGGGAGGTGATCCAGAATAAAGGAGTAAAAAAACCACGAGCCTAATATAGCAATGGCAATTATCGTAAACGTCAGCAACAGCATATACGTTAAGATCTGACGACTCAGGACAGACTCTTTGTTCATTTCTTTTCCCCAAGCCGGTAGCCCATGCCTCTGATGCTCTCGGGAACACCGTAGAGGCCAGCAAGCTCCAGTTTTTTACGCAGCTTGCTCATATGGCTGTCGACCGTTCTGTCGAGCGTGTCACCTTCCGGCAGACACGCGTTGAGTAACTCTTCGCGGGAACAGACCTTTCGCGGATAACGCACCAGCCAGGTAAGTAATTTAAATTCGGTCGTCGTTAATACCGGGGAGATAACCTCTTCGCCCACGGTGACTTCTACGTAAAAATCATCCGGATAGACCGTAATAAAGGGCGTTCTGAGCGGCAGGGAACCCGCCTGCTGAAGCGCGGTTTTTGTCCTGCGCAGCACCGCCTCAACCCGTGCGACAACCTCAGAAGGGTTGAAGGGTTTGATCACGTAATCATCCGCGCCCAGCCTCAGCCCCATAAGCTTATCGACATCCTGATCGAGAGCGGAAACCATAATGACGGGAACAGCACTTTCCTGACGAAGCGTGGTAAGTACGCTCCAGCCGTCACATACGGGCAGGTGAATGTCCAGCAATATGAGATCCGGCTTATGCAGACGATTGAGCGTTATGGCCTGCTCGCCCTGCCTGGCTCTGAGCGCTTTCATTCCCGAACGCTCTAAATAGCTCATCAGTATATCGGCGATTTCGTCTTCATCTTCAACTACAAGGATCAACGTATTTTTGTGCATTTTATCTCCGTGGGTGAAATCCCTTTGAGCACGCTATCAGATATCTTTAGCACAATAAGACACAGCCTCCGGGAAAAAGTGCCGTGGTCACGAAAATTTCCCGCTTAATTTAAATTCCCGGTTATTTCTCCACACAGCCTACACATTCAGTCAATAAAGACTCGACAATCCCGGTTCAAAATCGCTATTGAGGCATAACCCTTTGTGCATTGCGCGTTACAAATTACCACTTTTTCCTAAAGATTTTATGAAGCTGGCTGAAATAATGAACATGGAACTTTCTAAATATTTTTCTCCTAAAAAGCTGGGCATATATTCCCTGTTTCTGATGCTGTCGTGGGGATTACTTTATACCTGGCTGGTGCTGGTGCATAGAATGGATGAAAAAGTCGCCTCGACGCTGCTCTCTTCACCCATTATCTATGGCTGTATCGCATTGTCGGTTGTCTTTCTGATAATCCAGAATAAAGCTGGCGCGTTGACCGAGCTGCTTGTTATCGCCTTCTGGCTAATAGTGATTTTTGTTTATCTCATTATTACGTTCACCGTGCTGTTAAACGCGATGCCCGATATCGAGGATCTGATCTTTTACTACGAGTGTTATTTGATTATATTTTTTGGCGGAGCACCGCTGTACCTCATTCTGAGAATGATTTGAGCCGTTGCTCCACACGTCCTCCATAAACCGCCCATGTCCGCTAAACAGGCACGCGGTAGACTCTCTACCTCACTCTTTTGCACAAAAATAACTCAATGCCTCATTTTTTTATTGAACGCCCCGTTTTCGCCTGGGTAGTGGCGCTTTTTATCGTTTTGGCGGGAATTCTGTCTATTCCCCGTTTACCGGTTGCGCAGTATCCGGCAGTGGCACCGCCGGGAATCATTATTTCCGTCAGTTACCCGGGGGCCAGCCCCGATATCATGAATACGTCGGTGGTGTCGTTAATAGAGCGCGAAATATCTGGAGTCGATAACTTGCTCTATTTCGAATCATCCAGTGACACAACCGGTTCGGCATCGATCACCGTCACGTTTAAACCGGGCACGGACATCAAGCTGGCGCAGATGGACCTGCAGAATCAGATTAAGATCGTCGAGCCTCGTCTGCCTCAGGCGGTAAGACAAAACGGCATTAACGTCGAGGCCGCTAATTCTGGCTTTTTAATGATGGTGGGGCTGAAGTCCACGACAGGTCAATTTGAGGAAGCCGATTTAAGCGACTATTTTGCCAGAAACGTCAGTGACGAGCTTCGTCGCGTGCCCGGCGTAGGGAAAGTTCAGCTGTTTGGCGGCGAAAAAGCGCTGCGCATCTGGCTGGATCCACTGAAGCTCCACGGCTATGGTCTTTCGGTAAGCGATGTTCTTACCGCCGTTGGCCAGCAAAATGCCCTGGTTTCGCCCGGTAAAACGGGAGATGAGCCCGCAGCTGAAGGACAAGGGGTAACGTATCCCATCACCGTAAAGGGACAGCTCTCCTCGGTCGAGGCGTTCAGGAATATCACCCTGAAATCTGACGCATCCGGCGCCCGCCTGAAATTGTCCGACATTGCACGCATTGAATCTGGCCTGCAAAGCTACGCCTTTGGTATTCGCGAAAATGGCGCGCCCGCAACGGCGGCGGCAATTCAGCTTTCGCCAGGCGCCAACGCAATGAGTACGGCTTCAGGCGTACGCGCGCGCATCGACGCGCTTTCCCAGGTATTACCGGAAGGAATGGCGTTTACGGTTCCCTTCGATACCGCGCCGTTTGTGAAACTTTCTATCGTGAAGGTTGTTCAGACATTTGTGGAAGCGATGGTCCTCGTCTTCCTGGTTATGCTGCTGTTTCTGCACAAGATACGCTGTACGCTTATCCCGGCGATTGTTGCTCCCGTCGCACTTCTTGGCACCTTCACGGTGATGCTATTGAGCGGCTACTCCATCAATATTCTGACGATGTTCGGCATGGTGCTGGCGATAGGGATTATCGTTGATGATGCCATCGTGGTCGTAGAAAACGTTGAACGTCTGATGGAGGAAAAAAGCCTGTCCCCGCGTGACGCCACGCGGCAAGCCATGCAGGAAATCACTCCGGCGATTATAGGCATCACGCTGGTGCTAACCGCCGTCTTTATCCCTATGGGGTTTGCTGAAGGATCCGTCGGGATCATCTACCGACAATTTTGTATTTCAATGGCGGTCTCCATACTGCTGTCCGCGTTTCTTGCCCTGACGCTGACGCCTGCCCTGTGCGCAACGTTACTCAAGCCGCACAAAGCGGGAAATAGCGGAGGTGGAAGGTTCGCGACCGGGTTTAACGCGCGCTTCCGTTCGCTCACCGTCTGTTACGAAGCCAGGCTGGGTGCCGTTCTGAAGCGAAGCGGACGTATGCTGCTCCTGTACGTTGCGCTTTGTGCTGCGCTGTTTTTGGGATTGTCTTCGTTACCGTCGTCCTTTCTGCCGGAGGAAGATCAGGGCTACTTTATGTCCTCAATCCAGCTGCCTTCTGACGCCACGATGCAGCGTACCCTCAACGTGGTTAAAAAGTTTGAAGCGGAAATTGCGGCCCGGCCGGATATTGAAAGCAACATTATGATCCTGGGGTTTGGATTTTCAGGTTCAGGGCCGAATTCGGCTTTGGCCTTCACCACGCTGAAGGACTGGAAAAACCGGCAGGGCTCAACGGCTCAGGATGAAGCCGACCATATACAGGCCAGCATGGCGAACGTCTCTGATGCCGTCACGATGAGCCTGCTCCCGCCGGCCATTTCGGATATGGGCACCTCCTCGGGGTTCACCTGGTACGTGCAGGACAGAGCGGGACTGGGCTACGAGGCGCTAAAGCGCGCTGCCGACGCGCTGGTCCTGCAAGCCAATCAGCGTCCTGAACTGAGTGACGTCTATATAGACGGTCTTCCGGAAGGAACAAGCCTTGCGCTCCAGGTGGACAGAGAAAAGGCGGAAGCGATGGGCGTCTCATTTGATGAAATCAACCAGACGCTCTCCGTCACCCTGGGCTCAAATTACGTCAATGACTATACGAATAGCGGCCGCGTTCAGCAGGTGATCATTCAGGCCGATGCGCCCTACCGAATGCAGCCTGAGCAGATACTGACATTATCTGTGAAAAACCGGATGGGTCAGATGGTACCGGTATCGACGTTTGCCACGCTTTCCTGGAACGTTGCGCCGCAGCAGTTGACGCGTTATCAGGGATATTCTGCTCTTCGCATTACCGGAAATGCGGCCTCGGGAGAGTCCAGCGGCACCGCAATGAAGGTTATGGAGAGTTTGTCCAGAGATTTACCTCAGGGCATGGCGGGCGAGTGGGCCGGGAGTTCATTGCAGGAGCGAAAATCGGAATCTCAGCTTCCGGGCCTTATCGTCCTGTCGATACTGGTCGTATTTATGGTTCTCGCCGCCCTGTATGAGAGCTGGTCTATTCCTTTTGCGGTCATGCTGGTCGTTCCGCTGGGTCTTATCGGCGCGGTGATAGCGGTGTCTGTTGCCGGTATGACGAATGACGTTTTCTTCAAGGTCGGCCTGATTACGCTTATCGGCCTGTCGGCCAAGAACGCCATTTTGATTGTTGAATTTGCCAGGCAGCTCCATCGCGAAGGGCAACCCCTGCTGGCGGCAACCGTTCACGCCGCCAGCCAGCGCCTGCGCCCCATTCTGATGACGTCGTTAGCCTTCACCTTAGGGGTTGTTCCCTTGATGCTGGCCAGCGGTGCGAGCGACAGTACGCAGCATGCCATCGGTACCGGCGTATTTGGCGGCATGATTAGCGGTACGCTTCTCGCGATCTTCTTCGTACCGATTTTCTTTATCGTCATTGCGCGTTTTGTCGACCACATCAGGAAAGCGTGAATACCCTGGCTGAATCGCGCTCCCTCTCTGGTTGGATGAGGCGAAGCTGTTGCCGGGTGATATACTGGACGAATGCTGAAATTTTGAGCCCCCGCGAGTCCGCGGCGCATTCTTCGGGGCAGGCGTCTTCGGAGAAGTGCGAGAAATATCGTGACACAAGGGGCTGTGAGTGGGCTATAATTTCGAGCTAATTTCGAATGATTTTGAAATACTGCCTGTAACGCTATGAATTACAAGGCAAAATAAGCAATGAATATAAGGATTAAAGCTATGGGTTTTCTTTCCGGTAAGCGCATTCTGGTAACTGGCGTTGCCAGCAAACTGTCCATCGCATACGGCATCGCACAGGCAATGCATCGCGAAGGCGCTGAGCTGGCGTTCACCTACCAGAACGACAAGCTGAAAGGCCGTGTTGAAGAGTTTGCCGCGCAGCTGGGTTCCAGCATTGTTCTGGAATGTGACGTTGCACAAGACGAAAGCATCGACGGCATGTTTGCTGAACTGGCAAAAGCATGGCCGAAATTCGACGGTTTCGTTCACTCCATTGGCTTCGCTCCTGGCGACCAGCTGGACGGCGACTACGTGAACGCGGTTACCCGTGATGGCTTCAAAATCGCTCACGACATCAGCTCCTACAGCTTCGTTGCGATGGCGAAATCCTGCCGCGCGATGCTGAACCCGGGCGCAGCCCTGCTGACCCTGTCCTACCTGGGCGCTGAACGTGCTATCCCTAACTACAACGTTATGGGTCTGGCTAAAGCGTCTCTGGAAGCGAACGTACGCTACATGGCGAACGCAATGGGTCCTGAAGGCGTGCGCGTTAACGCCATCTCTGCAGGTCCTATCCGCACCCTGGCAGCTTCCGGTATTAAAGATTTCCGTAAAATGCTGGCACACTGCGAAGCGGTTACCCCGATTCGTCGTACCGTTACCATTGAAGATGTGGGTAACTCTGCAGCATTCCTGTGCTCTGACCTTTCCGCTGGTATCTCCGGCGAAGTGGTTCACGTTGACGGCGGCTTCAACATCGCTGCAATGAACGAGCTGGAAATTAAATAAGCTGTGGCTCTCTTCCCGCACGGGAAGAGAGCTTTCCCCCCGCACCACCCCTTCGTTATTCCGTTCTGCTATTTGTTATCACCTAACAATATTTTTCCCTTTATCTGCCTTACGCCAGGATATTGATCGCCATTTTGAGATCAAGGAACGCACATGGAACAACGCCGTTTTTCCGGCAAAGGCCACTGGTATCACGAAACCCAGTCGAACCACGCGCAGACGGATGTTTTGCCTCTGGTGCCCGAAGCCGCTAACGTCGACGATCGTTTTTTGCTCGATTTAGCCTTGCCTGATGAGATTGTCGCCGCCTGTTCTGGCTGGCTTACCCCTGCCAGAGACTTATGCCACCAGCTGTTTCCGCTCTCGATTCCCGTTAACCGCCTGCATACGCTCAGCGCCTACGATCGACTCAGTACCGCGCTAACGGTCGCACAGGCCTGCGGCGTTCAGCGGCTCTGTAACCATTACGCCGCCCTCCTCGCCCCGCTTCCCGGCCCGGACTCCTCGCGCGAAAGTAACCAACGTCTGGCGCAAATTACGCAGTATGCCCGCCAGCTCGCCAGCTCCCCTGATGTCATTGATGATAAAGCGCAGAACCAGCTTGATGAGGTTGGCCTGTCAACGTATGACATTGTGGTGATAAACCAGATTATCGGGTTTATCGGGTTTCAGGCGCGCGTCGTCGCGATTTTTCAGGCGCTGTTGGGACACCCTGTTCGCTGGCTGCCAGGCCATCATATTCAGCCGCACACGCTGCCCACGCGCCACGCCGCTTGGGTGCCGCTTTTGCCTGTCGTCGAGCTGCGCTATGCGAGCGCGCATCAGCTTGAGTCACTGTCTCGCTGGCAGGCAGAACCCGCGCTGGAGGCGCTGACGCCGGTCCTTTGCCATGAGCCGTCGCTGCTCGACCTGACCGGAGAAATCCTGTTAAACAGCCGTGAAGAGATCCCGCTGACGTCCCCCGCACTTTCAGCGGCGGTCGAACTGCTGACACGCTCTCCGGACCGCTTCAGCGCCGCGCAGTTTATCCCTCTCACGGATGAAGGACTCTCCAGCGAACACGCCGTCACGCTGCTTACCCAGAGTGCGTTTGATGGCTGGCTCAATCGTCTGAAAGTCGCGTTTGGTAAAGAGGAATAACCATACTAATTACCCAAAGACCGCTTGCTGAGACAGTGAGAATCGCGTAAAACTGTCAGCCGCTCAATGGCTACGAAAATAGAACATTATGTTTCAGGACAACCCGCTGCTAGCGCAGCTTAAACAGCAACTGCATTCCCAGACGCCGCGTGCAGAAGGGGTCGTAAAAGCCACGGAAAAGGGCTTTGGCTTCCTTGAGGTTGACGCGCAGAAAAGCTACTTCATTCCGCCACCGCAGATGAAGAAAGTGATGCATGGCGATCGCGTCATGGCCGTCATTCATACCGAGAAGGACCGAGAGTCTGCCGAGCCGGAAGAACTGATCGAGCCGTTCCTGACCCGTTTTGTGGGTAAGGTGCAGGGAAAAAACGATCGTCTTTCTATCGTGCCGGATCATCCCCTGCTGAAAGATGCCATTCCCTGCCGCGCCGCCCGTGGCGTTGAGCATGATTTTAAAGAAGGTGACTGGGCCGTAGCAGAAATGCGCCGTCATCCTCTGAAAGGCGATCGCGGTTTTTATGCCGAATTGACCCAGTTCATCACCTTTGGCGCCGACCATTTCGTGCCATGGTGGGTGACGCTGGCTCGCCACAATCTTGAAAAAGAAGCGCCGAACGGCGTCGCGACTGAGATGCAGGACGAAGGTCTGACGCGCCGCGATCTCACCGCGCTGGAGTTTGTCACCATCGACAGCGCCAGCACAGAAGATATGGATGACGCGCTGTACGCTGAAGAGAGCGCCGATGGCAAACTGCATCTGACCGTGGCTATTGCCGATCCAACTGCCTGGATTGCCGAAGGCAGCAAGCTGGATGACGCGGCGAAAATCCGCGCCTTCACCAACTACCTGCCGGGCTTCAACATTCCGATGCTGCCGCGCGAATTGTCAGACGATCTCTGCTCGCTGCGTCCAAATGAAGTGCGCCCGGTGCTTGCCTGCCGCATGACCATCGCCGCAGATGGCACGATTGAAGACGATATCGAGTTCTTTGCCGCCACTATCGAATCGAAAGCCAAGCTGGCCTACGATAACGTGTCCGACTGGCTTGAAAATACCGGTAGCTGGAAACCTGAATCCGACACCATCGCCGCGCAAATCCGTTTGCTGCATCGCATCTGCCTGAACCGCGGCGAGTGGCGTAAAACCCATGCGCTGGTGTTCAAAGACCGCCCGGACTATCGCTTTGTTCTGGGCGAGAAAGGCGAAGTGCTGGACATCGTGGCCGAACCGCGACGCATTGCGAACCGCATCGTTGAAGAGGCAATGATTTCCGCCAACATCTGCGCCGCACGCGTGCTGCGCGACAAGCTGGGCTTTGGCATTTACAACGTCCACACCGGGTTTGATCCGGCGAATACCGAAGCGCTGGCGGCCCTGCTGAAGAATCACGATGTGCACGTCGATCCGGAAGAAGTGCTGACGCTGCCGGGCTTCTGCAAGCTTCGCCGCGAACTGGACGCGCAGCCGTCGGGCTTCCTGGACAGCCGCATTCGTCGCTTCCAGTCCTTCGCGGAAATCAGTACCGAGCCGGGTCCGCACTTTGGTCTTGGCCTCGACGCTTACGCCACCTGGACATCGCCAATCCGTAAGTATGGCGATATGGTTAACCACCGTCTGCTGAAAGCGATTATCAAAGGTGAAACCATTGCCCGTCCTCAGGAGGACACCACGCTGCAGATGGCCGATCGTCGCCGTCTGAACCGCATGGCGGAACGTGATGTTGGAGACTGGCTGTACGCACGCTTCCTGCAGGATAAAGCCGGTACGAATACCCGTTTCGCCGCTGAGATCATTGATATCAGCCGCGGGGGTATGCGCGTCCGCCTGGTCGATAACGGCGCTGTCGCGTTTATTCCTGCGCCGTTCCTGCATGCGGTTCGTGACGAAATGGTCTGTAGCCAGGAAAACGGTACCGTGCAAATTAAAGGTGAAACAGTTTACAAAGTCACCGACGTGATTGACGTCACTATCGCCGAAGTTCGCATGGAAACCCGCAGCATTATCGCGCGTCCTGTCGCCTGATAACCGCTTCAATTGTCGGTCCTTTCTTTTCCGGAAGGGCCGACAATTTTTCTTTTTATCCCCACCACAAAATCATTATTTTTCCTTACTATTTTCAGTATCCCTTCGCCCAAAACCGCCATAATTATCTACAGTAAAAGAGTGTTGTTATATTCGGTTACGTGAATTTTTATACGCTCAGTATCCTTTTTAACCTGTCTCGTTTTATTATAAGAAAACAGGGAAAAACAATAAGTTCACTTCGGTTTTGCCGCTGTTTCTCAACGGAAAAGTCGACAGCAAATGAATAATTTGTGCGCTAATGAAAGCTGCGGGAGAAAACATGATGGACGATCTGGAGCAGAATTTGCTGTTTCGCTACATGGGAACTCACAGCCCGTGGTGGCGCTTGTCAGCTGACAGCAACGCTCTGCACCTTTCCACCAGCGAAAATGCCGATGTCACTCAGGTCGTGGCGCTGGACGATGAACAGGCCGATCTCATCCGTCATTTAACCGTTATTACCTCCAGCATTTCCATGTCGCTCTCCCTGTACGGGGAAGATGTTCCGGTTCATCTTGTGGGCCGTAAAATTACCCGTAACGAGTGGGCCGGAACCGCTTCCGCCTGGAACGATACGCCCTCCGTGGCGCGCGATCTGGCCCAGGGGCTTTCTTTCGCGGAACAGGTTGTCTCGGAGGCCAACTCCGTCATTGTTATTCTCGATCGGCACGGCAATATCCAGCGTTTTAACCGGCTTAGCGAAGAGTACACCGGCCTGAAAGAGCATGAAGTCATTGGCCAGAACGTGTTTAAGCTGTTTATGAGCCGCAGCGAAGCGGCCGCTTCAAAGCGCAATATTACCGGTTTTTTTCGCAACGGCAGCTCCTACGAAGTCGAACGCTGGATCAAAACGCGTAAAGGGCAGCGGCTGTTTCTGTTCAGAAACAAATTCGTACACAGCGGCAGCGGAAAAAATGAAATTTTCCTTATCTGTTCCGGGACCGATATTACCGAGGAGCGCCGCGCTCAGGAGCGGCTGCGCGTGCTGGCCAATACCGATACCATCACCGGCCTGCCAAACCGCAATGCGATCCACGACCTGATTTCTGACGCCATCGACAACCGCGGCGACACGCAGGTGGGCGTGGTGTATCTCGATCTGGATAATTTTAAAAAGGTCAACGACGCTTACGGGCATATGTTTGGCGACCAGCTGTTACAGGCTGTCGCCCTCGCCATTTTGAGCTGTCTGGATGAGGAACAGGTGCTGGCGCGACTTGGCGGTGATGAGTTTATCGTCATGGCCACCAATACCTCTCAGGGGTCTCTGGAGGCGATGGCATCGCGCATTTTAACCCGTCTGCGCCAGCCGTTCCGAATCGGTCTGATTGAGATTTATACCGGCTGCTCCCTGGGTATCGCCCTCGCCCCGCAGCATGGGAACGACCGGGAAAGCGTCATTCGTAACGCCGATACCGCCATGTACACCGCCAAAGAGAACGGTCGGGGCAAGTTCTGCGTCTTCTCCCCCGAGATGAACCAGCGCGTATTTGAGTATCTCTGGCTGGATACCAACCTGCGTAAGGCCCTGGATAACGATCAGCTTCTGATCCACTATCAGCCGAAAATAACCTGGCGCGGGGAAGTCAGAAGCCTTGAAGCGCTGGTCCGCTGGCAATCGCCAGAACGGGGGTTGATCCCTCCGCTGGAGTTTATCTCTTATGCCGAGGAGTCGGGGTTGATTGTGCCGCTGGGCCGCTGGGTGATGCTCGACGTGGTTCGCCAGGTGGCGAAATGGCGCGATAAGGGAATAAACCTGCGCGTGGCGGTGAACGTATCTGCACGCCAGTTGGCCGACCAGACCATCTTCAGTGACTTAAAGCAGGCGCTGAAGGATCTGAATTTTGAATACTGCCCTGTCGACGTGGAATTAACCGAAAGCTGTCTTATCGAGAACGAAGAGCTGGCGCTGTCCGTGATCCAGCAGTTCAGCCGACTCGGGGCGCAAATTCACCTGGATGATTTTGGCACCGGCTACTCTTCCCTTTCGCAACTGGCCCGCTTCCCTATCGACGCCATTAAACTCGATCAGTCTTTTGTCAGGGATATTCATAAGCAGTCCATCTCCCAGTCTCTGGTGCGCGCTATCGTCGCGGTTGCACAGGCGTTAAATCTGCAGGTGATTGCCGAAGGTGTGGAAAATGCAAAAGAAGACGCCTTTCTCACCAAGAACGGCGTCAACGAACGGCAGGGTTTTCTGTTTGCTAAGCCGATGCCCGCTGCCGCATTCGAGCGATGGCTAAAACGATATCAAGCGCGAAATCAACGTTAACTGGCTTTACGCAAGCCCACCGCGTGATGGCGGTTTTGCAGCGTGACCAGCCGCTCCATGTAGGCGATATCTTTCGGCTCCAGGCAGAAAGCGGCATCTACCCAGTCTTCCGTGATGTCCATCAGTTCACTGCGGGGCAATTGCAGAACCCGCGTACGGGCACGCAGCATCGCCCTGATGCCATTCAGTTTTGGCCGCAGCGTATCAATGAAGGTTCGGGTAGAGACATAGCTTTGTCCGGGTTCAAACAGGACATCCACCAGCCCGTGCTGTTCGTACCATTCAGCCGTATGGGATTCCCCTTTGTAGATGAGTTCCTCCGCCAGCTTCATGCCTGAACGGCGTGCAACCAGGGAATATCCTCCCATACCCGGAAACAGGTTGAAGGCAATCTCCGGGAAACCTAAGCGGGCATCGCGCTGAGCCAGGACGAAATGGTGCGCCAGAGCGGCCTCAAACCCGCCCCCTAACGCACTGCCCTCGACCATTGCCAGAGAGATGGCCCCCGTATCAAACCCCCGTGAGGCCGCATGGACACAATCAACGCAGGCGCGAGCGTACGCCCGTAACGCTTCCCGACGTCCATTCTGAATGCACTCGACGAAGAACTGTAAATCACCGCCCACATTGTACATTTCGGGAACCAGCGAACCGGTTACCCAAAAATCAACCGCAAACCCAGACTGGCGAACCAGCCATGAAAAGTTCATGATCTCCTCGATTAACGCATGGTTAAAGCAAGGGCGTGGCTGAGCCCGCAGCATCATCCAGACCGTGTGACGCTCCGCCTCGTAATACCCTGACAGCTGTGTGAACCGTTCAGTATCGGTAAACAGTGTGCAGGTAGGCTGATTGATAACTGTCATAGTCTAATTCCTCTTATAAAAAAGCGCCTTGCGCGCAGTTTTAGACTAATCCACTCAATAAGCCCGCTGCATGAGGGGGAATAAATTTATCACTTACGTTTATGTAATTTAGTTATTGCATTTTTTCCCTTCTCTTTTGATCCTAATTTCTGCATCATTGAAAATATTAACTTTTCGCGCCTGGGGTGAGATTATGTCGACTATTGACGCACAAGCTGTAGCACAACGAATTGATACCGTGCTGGATATCCTGGTGGCGGGCGATTATCACTCTGCTATCCGTAATCTCGAGATCCTGAAGTCTGAACTTCTTGCTCAGAATGGTGCTGACAATGCGCCTGAAAACAGACAGCCAAAAGCGCCGTGGGAAGTTTAACCCCACCGTCTCCGACCTCGTTTCGCTTTATTAAATGGATGCTATGAATTCCCGACAACAACTCATTTTGCAGATGGTCATCGATCAGGGACGCGTAAGCGTAGTCGATCTCGCTAAAACCACCGGTGTGTCTGAAGTCACAATCCGTCAGGATCTTAATCTGCTGGAAAAACAGAGCTACCTGCGTCGCGCGCACGGATATGCTGTCCCGCTGGACAGCGATGACGTTGAGACGCGCATGATGAATAACTACGCGCTCAAACGTGAACTGGCGGAGTTTGCCGCGTCCCTGGTGAACAACGGCGAGACCGTCTTTATTGAAAACGGCAGCAGTAATGCCCTTCTGGCGCGCACGCTTGCCGATCAAAAGGACGTTACCATCATCACCGTCAGCAGCTATATCGCGCATTTGCTCAAAGAGACGCGCTGCGAGGTGATTCTGCTCGGCGGTATTTACCAGAAAAAAAGTGAAAGCATGGTAGGCCCGCTGACCCGTCAGTATGTCCAGCAGGTTCATTTCAGCAAGGCCTTCATCGGAATTGACGGCTGGCAGCCGGAGACGGGTTTTACCGGCCGGGATATGATGCGCTCTGACGTCGTGAATGCCGTGCTGGAAAAAGAGTGTGAAGCCATTGTGCTCACCGACAGTTCTAAATTTGGCGCCGTTCACCCTTATACGATGGGCCCCGTTTCACGCTTTAGCCGCGTGATTACCGACGAAAGATTGAGCGACGCGCACCGTAATAAATTGGAAGATGACGGACTGATCGTCAATATTATTAAGACGACCGCCTGAGTCCCCTCCGCGCCCGAATTTCGGGCGCATACGCCCTTCTTTCTCTGAGATGATTCCTGGTACTTCTTTAAGAGTTTTTACCTGTTTAACCTGCATTAAAGTCGTAAAATTAATGTTAGCGATATAACAGGAAGTGACTATCACCTGCGTGATTACGTAACGCCTGCGCGACCAGCTTTCACGGAGAACAGAATTAAGTATTCGATTCGTCTATACTTAACGTGTACATCTTTCCGTGAATCGATAATTCAGGAGAAAGTATTATGACCTTAACCAGCAAAAAATTAGCCGCCGCTGTTCTGGCAATCACTGTAGCAATGTCCCTGAGCGCGTGCTCTAACTGGTCTAAACGTGACCGTAACACCGCTATTGGTGCCGGTGCCGGTGCTCTTGGTGGTGCAGTATTAACGGATGGTAGTACGCTGGGTACATTAGGTGGCGCTGCTGTCGGTGGTATTATCGGTCACCAGGTTGGCAAATAACTATTATCTAAGCCTTCCCCGGTATTGCGATATTTGAACGCATTTCAGGTCTGACTTACGCACGTATATAACACGAGCCACGGCATTTGCCGTGGCTCATTTATTTTAGCCGCCTGCCAGTTTGACTTTCATCCCTTTAGCTTCCAGCAGAGATTTTATTAAATCGCGCTTATCCCCCTGGATTTCAATAATGCCGTCTTTCACGGCGCCGCCGCAGCCACATTTCTTTTTCAACTCGGCCGCCAACTTTGTCAGTTCAGCATCATCCAGGTCAATGCCGGAGATAAGGCAAACACCTTTCCCTTTTCGTCCACTGGTCTGGCGCTGGATCCGAACGATGCCGTCTCCCTTTGGACGCTCTACTTTCGCTTTCGGTTCATCTATTCGCCCGCTATCGGTTGAATAGACCAGACGGCTGTTGGAATCGGTCATTACGCCCCCTTTTTCAGCGATGCGTTGATAGCCTTAAGCGTCTCAGCGGGGTTTGCAGACTGCGTCACCGGACGTCCGATAACCATGTAGTCAACGCCAGCAGCCAGCGCCTGCTCAGGCGTCATAATACGGCGCTGATCGCCCACGTCGCTGCCTGCAGGGCGGATCCCCGGCGTGACCAGTTTAAAATCCTTGCCCAGCGCTGATTTGAAACGTACCGCTTCCTGCGCGGAGCAAACAACGCCATCCAGGCCGCAACGTTGCGTCAGACGCGCGAGACGCTCGGCATGCTCTGCAGGTGACAACGTCACGCCCAGGTCGCGTAAATCGTTTTCGTCCATACTGGTCAGCACGGTGACCGCAATCAGCAGCGGTGCATCCTTACCGAACGGCAGGAGCGCCTCACGGGCGGCCGTCATCATTCTTGCCCCACCCGATGCATGGACGTTGACCATCCATACGCCCAGCTCTGCGGCTGCGGCAACGGCGTGCGCCGTGGTATTAGGGATATCGTGGAATTTCAGATCGAGGAAAACGTCAAAGCCGCGCTGCTGCAGATCGCGAACGATTTGCGGTCCAAACAGCGTGAACATCTCTTTGCCAACTTTCAGGCGGCAGTCGCGAGGGTCAATACCGTCGACAAACGCCAGTGCGGCGTCACGCTTATTGTAATCAAGCGCAACAACAACAGGAGAATCCGTAATTACGCGGGAAGTGGAGGATGTAACAGACGTCATGACCAGCCCTTTTCGTCTATGGGCGCGCAGCGGCGCGGAACAGATAAACGGCCAGCATTCTACCTGCCGACGCCGCAAATTGACAGGATCCATTTACGCGCCTGCCAGGCCGGCAAACCGCACGATGTACGACGAGAGGTAAAAGCCATCAGTATGTTGTAACTAAAATGGGGCGTTTTAAAAAAACTATTGCCCATCCAGGCCACGAATTGGCTTGATGGTGGACCAGGCGCGGCAGGAAGGACAGTGCCAGTAGAGCGTATACGCGGTAAAACCACACTTCTGGCAGCGATAGCGCGGCTTGCTGCGCACCTGCTCGCCAACCATGTCGCGAAGCACCATCAGGCTCTCTTTGGCGCGCCCTTCTTCAGCGTCGTTCAGGTGGTAATCCATCAGCTTATGGAACACCCGCATGGTCGGATGACGCTGCAGCTGACGCGTAATATAAACCTGCGCGGTGTCGCTTCCCTCATACTGCTCAACAACGTCAGATAGCATCAGTTCAGCGGTAGCGCCGGTATTCTCTTCCACGCAACGACGCAGGAATGCTACCCACTCTTCCTGCTTGTCCAGCTGTTGATAGCAGGTTTGCAGCATTTCCAGCGTTTCACTGACCAGCTCTTTGTCCTGGTCGATAACCCGCAGCAGGCTTTCAACGGCTTTGGCGTAGTCGCCACTCGCCATAAAGACGCGCCCCATCATGATGGAGATTCGCGCGCTGTTGCGGTCCGCGGCGGCGCCTTTCTTCAGCAGCGCCATGGCTTTATCCATGTCGTCGTTGCCCATCTGCTGAAGCGCAAGCTCACAGTAGAAATGGGCTATCTCAACGCGCTGCTTATCTTTACCCAGCTTCACCAGACGCTCAGCGGTATCAATGGCTTTCTGCCAGTCGCTGGTGGCCTGGTAAATCTGCAGGAGCTGCTGCAGCGCGCCAATGCGGAAATCTGTTTCGTCCACCAGCTGCGCGAACATATCTTCAGCGCGATCGTACAACCCCGCGGCCATGTAATCACGCCCCAGCTGTTGCACCGCAAGGAGACGTTGATCGTAGGTCAGCGAGGCGCTTTCCATGAGGGTCTGGTGAATACGAATGGCGCGATCGACCTCGCCGCGCGAGCGGAACAGGTTACCCAGGGTGAGATGCGCTTCAACCGTCCCCGTATCCTCTTTCAGCATATCGAGGAACAGGTCTACCGCTTTGTCCTGCTGATTGCTCAGGAGGAAGTTCACCCCCGCAACGTAGTCGCGGGAGAGCCGGTTGGCCTCATCCTGTTTTGTTTGTTGCGCACTTCTGCGGCCCATATACCAGCCATAGGCTGCGGCTACAGGCAAAAGCAGAAACAACAACTCCAGCATAGTCGATTATTCCTTCACGACCGGCACACCAGAGCTTTCCGGGATGTCAGACGCAGGGGCAATGTTATTTTCGAGTCGCTTAATTTTACGTTCAGCGCGCGCAAGAGAAACACGGACTTTCAACCAGAACAGACCGCAAACCAGCCAGCCAATGGCAAAACCGGCAGCAAATAAGACCGCCAGCAGGCTCGAGACGCGATACTCACCCTGAGCCAGCAGATAGTTAAACGTCACCTGCTGATCGTTTTGTGCACCCAACGTGACTGAAATGACAAAAATCGCCAATACCAGTAAGAAAATGAGTAAATATTTCACATTACTTCCCGTTATGTGGTTCAAGCGAATAAAGTGTGTTCAACTCACCGCAATCAGCCTTATAAACTACCATTTTAGCGACGAGCGCGAAACGGAAAAAGTGACGCGCAGGTCATGGATCTATGGGCAAAATACGGAATATCAACCGTCAGGCGTCGGTTTGGTCCCTTTCGGCTATTTCTTCTTTCTCTTCTGGCGGTGGTGTGAGCGGGCCGCAGAATCGTTCAGTAAGCCAGGTCGCCAGCGTCACCAGCAGCCATGAGATCAGCGTGGCGACGACAAGATCCCGCGGCCAGTGCATCCCCAGCAGCAAGCGGCTTCCCATAACCCCCGTCGCCCAGACCAGTAAAATCACGATAGTGACCGTTCGACGCCTTGGCCAAAGCAGCCCAACCCCCAGCAACGCCCAGCTGGCCGCAAACATGGTGTGACCGGAAGGAAACGCGAACCCCGTCTCTTTCTGCCAGTGTTTACGCAAGAATTTCGGGATATCCTGCTGTTCCGCAAGCTGTTCTTTTACCAGCGCGCCGCGATCTTTACGCTTTAAATTGTAGAACTCATCCACCGGAACATGATGCGTTTTTTCCAGCCAGACGACAAAAGGACGCGGCTCCTGAACGCGATCTTTAACCCAGGACTTCACCCCCTGACCGACAAGGATAGCGCCCCCGAGGATCGCAAAGAGCATCAGCGCCGCGCGCAGACGAAAGCGCAAGCACCACAGAAACCAGGCGCAGAGGAGCACATGGGTAATAATTCCCCACGGCTGGGTGACCGTTTCCGTAATCCAGTATAACGTTTTCAGCCACGTGGCGTTCTGCCCGGGCTGCCACATCCAGCCTGAAAGCCATACGGCCAGGGGCATTATCAGTAAAATGGCCGCACCTGCTGCCGTACGTCTGGCGATTGAAAGCATGTCTTCTCCTTTTTCGCTAAGCGTCACAATCATAACTGAAATTAATCCACCGGGTGGAGATGTCGGATCGTGCGTTTAACGTTCATATAGCATGGTGCCCATTAGGCGAACCTGCTGAGCTTGTGGCAAAATGAACTGATACAGAAAGCAAAACAGGGCAAAGGCACGAAACGTGTCAGCCTACTCTGGAGAATCACATGCAGCTTAAACGTGTGGCAGAAGCCAAACTGCCAACCCCATGGGGCGATTTCCTGATGGTGGGTTTTGAAGAACTGGCAACCGGACAGGATCATGTCGCGCTGGTGTATGGCGATATTTCAGGGCAGACGCCGGTGCTGTCCCGCGTCCATTCAGAGTGTCTTACCGGCGACGCGCTGTTCAGCCTGCGCTGTGATTGTGGTTTCCAGCTGGAAGCCGCCCTGTCTCATATTGCAGAAGAAGGTTGCGGTGTACTGCTTTATCACCGCCAGGAAGGTCGTAATATTGGTCTGCTGAATAAAATCCGAGCTTACGCGCTTCAGGACCAGGGCTACGATACGGTTGAAGCAAACCACCAGCTCGGCTTTGCCGCTGACGAACGCGACTTTACCTTGTGCGCCGATATGTTCAAGCTGCTGGGCGTGGACGAAGTTCGCCTGCTGACCAATAACCCGAAAAAAGTGGAAATCCTGACCGAAGCGGGGATTAACATCGTCGAGCGTGTACCGCTGATTGTCGGCCGTAACCCGAAAAACGCCCACTACCTTGATACCAAAGCCGCCAAGATGGGCCATCTGCTGAAAGAGTGATGCTAAAAGCCCGGCACGCGTGCCGGGCTTGTTTCATTAGTCCAGCATCTTACGAATCACATAATGTAAAATGCCATCGTTCTGGTAATAGGTCAGCTCGGTTGCCGTATCAATACGACACCGGCAGTCCAGCACCTCGGTTTTCCCGTCTGCCCGCGTTAACTTCACCGGCACCGTTTTACCCGGCTGCAGGTTTTGCAGACCGCTAATCTCAATCTGCTCTTCCCCGGTCAGTCCCAGCGTTTTGCGCGTCACGCCCTGCGGGAACTCGAGCGGCAGGATCCCCATACCGATCAGATTCGAGCGGTGAATGCGTTCGAACGATTCGGCGATGACCACGCGAACGCCAAGCAGACGCGGACCTTTCGCCGCCCAGTCTCGGCTGGAGCCGGAACCGTACTCTTTCCCGGCGATCACCGCCAGCGGCGTACCTTCCTGTTGATATTTGACCGCCGCATCATAAATCGAAACGACTTCCGTACCCGGCAGATGGCGCGTCATGCCCCCTTCTACGCCCGGCACCATTTCGTTACGAATGCGGATGTTGGCAAACGTCCCGCGCATCATGACTTCATGATTACCGCGACGCGATCCGTAGGAGTTAAAATCACGACGTTCGACGCCCCGGCTTTGCAGATAACGGCCAGCCGGGCTATCGGCTTTGATACTCCCCGCCGGAGAGATGTGGTCAGTTGTGACAGAATCCCCCAGCATCGCCAGTATGCGCGCGCCGTGGATATCCTTGAGCGGCGCCGGCTCGGCCAGCATCTCATCAAAGAACGGCGACAGACGAATATAGGTCGAGTCATCCTGCCAGTCATAGGTATCTGAGCCAATAACGTTAATGGTTTTCCATTCCGGCGTGCCTTCAAAGACCTCCGCATACTCTTTGCGGAACATCTCGGTTGAGACCTTTTCAACGGCCAGCGCGATTTCACGCGAAGATGGCCAGATATCTTTCAGGTAGACAGGGTCATTCTTGCGATCGTGGCCAATCGGGTCGGTCACCAGGTTGATATTCATGTTCCCTGCCAGGGCATAAGCAACCACCAGCGGCGGCGAGGCCAGCCAGTTGGTTTTCACCAGCGGGTGAATACGCCCTTCAAAGTTACGGTTGCCGGACAGAACCGCGCCTACCGTCAGGTCGCCCTGCTTGATCGCCGTTTCAATAGGTTCAGGCAGCGGGCCGGAGTTACCGATGCATGTCGTACAGCCGTAGCCCACGAGGTTAAAGCCCAGCTCGTCAAGGTACGGCGTCAGTTTGGCCTGTGCCAGGTAATCCGACACCACTTTGGAACCCGGTGCCAGCGAGGCCTTGACCCATGGCTGAGGTTTTAGCCCAAGCTCTACCGCCTTTTTAGCCAATAAACCGGCCGCCATTAATACGCTGGGGTTCGAGGTGTTGGTGCAGGAGGTAATGGCGGCAATAACCACCGCGCCATCCGGGAGCTGATACTGATGTCCGTTCAGAACATAGTCGACCGGACGATGGTCCTTCTGCGCCACGTTCACTTCCAGCGCATTGCTGGCGGCAAAGGCTTTTGGCACGTCACTCAGCGCGACCCGATCCTGCGGACGTTTCGGCCCGGCGAGGCTCGCCTCAACGCTTGCCATATCGAGTTCAAGCGTGCTGGTGAAGACGGGTTCATCGCCCGGATTTCGCCACATGCCCTGCGCTTTGGTATAAGCCTCCACCAGCGCGACCTGCTCTTCGCTGCGCCCGCTAAGGCGCATGTATTCCAGCGTGACATCATCAATGGGGAAAAAGCCGCAGGTTGCGCCGTATTCCGGCGCCATATTGGCAATGGTGGCGCGGTCGGCCAGCGGCAGCGAATCCAGCCCGTCCCCGTAGAATTCGACAAACTTGCCTACCACACCATGCTTACGCAGCATCTGGGTGACGGTGAGCACCAGATCGGTGGCGGTAATACCTTCAGACAGCCTGCCGGTAAGCTTGAACCCCACCACATCCGGGATAAGCATGGACACCGGCTGGCCGAGCATGGCCGCTTCCGCTTCGATACCCCCGACGCCCCAGCCCAGCACGCCCAGACCGTTGATCATGGTGGTGTGGGAGTCCGTCCCCACCAGCGTGTCCGGATAGGCGACCCACTCTTTATCCTGCAATTCACCCCAGACGGCTTTACCCAGATATTCAAGGTTAACCTGGTGACAAATACCGGTACCTGGCGGGACTACGCTAAACCGGCTGAACGCCTGCTGCCCCCACTTCAGAAACACGTAGCGCTCGTGGTTACGCTCCATCTCCAGACGCACGTTCTCGCCAAAGGCGTCGTCATCACCAAAGCGATCAACGGTTACGGAGTGGTCAATGACGAGGTCAACAGGGGAAAGCGGATTCACTTTTGCCGTATCTCCGCCGAGACGCTTAACGGCCTCGCGCATCGCGGCTAAATCAACGACGGCAGGGACGCCGGTAAAGTCCTGCATCAGTACCCTTGCCGGGCGGTAGGCAATTTCTCTGTCGGCGTGGGCATTTTCAAGCCACCCTGCCAGCGCCTGGATATCATCGAGGGTAACAGAGTCACCGTCCTGCCAGCGCAAGAGATTTTCCAGTAAAACTTTCAATGACTTGGGTAAACGCGAAATGTCCCCAAGCGTTCTGGCAGCCAGCGGCAGGCTGTAGTAATGCCAGGTTTTGTTTTCTGCCTGTAATGTGTCCTTACTGGCTTCGCGTAGGGTTAACGACATAAGCTCCTCCTTAATCACAGAGATGCCCCGACAATCACCAGGGCCGTAATTAAAGATAACACAAAGATGTCGTAACGTTTTGATAACAACCCAAATTGATAAATTTAGGATTGGTCCAGAATGGGAAAACAAAAAACCCCGCCGTAGCGAGGTTTTACAATTTAGTGGAGGGCCAACCAGATGAGCTGACTCCAGAACAGAATCGACACGGTAAAAACGCCGATCCATGACCAGTATTTGTGAGACGTCATGTTATTCATCGTAGGGACACCAGGCATTATTTATAAAAAGTTCTGAGGTGAGTCCTCAGTGCTATATTGCTGATGTGTATTTATTAAAGAGTACAAAAGTGCAGAGTCGATATTCAGACTATTTGCATCATTACGCAATTAACTAAATTATTGTTTTTTGGGTTCGTCTTCTGCGAACACATCAATAAACGCTTGCTGCTGCGGCGTCAGTTTCCAGGACGCGGGTACAACAGTCGCAGGTGCTTTACGCCCTCTGTGACCATTGTCACGATGCTGACACATCTGTTTTACCGTTTCTGTACGTACCGTCACTGCCATATTTAACCCCAATATTTCCAGGCCAGGAGAGCAACCACCACCCAAAACAGGGTAGAGACGAGAAAGACCGCCAGCCAGGCTTTACGCTTGAGCGCAGGATCCCTTTGCGGTTCTTCACTTCCTGAAGGCATTGCTAACCTCATACAATCGACATCGCTTATCATTTAGGACCAAACAATTGGTATAATTAATCATCTGTTGAGATAAATCCTAAAGAAACTTTAGCCGAAAAGCCAGTGAATTTACGCACCGGGTGGTATGAAATATTCAATCTTTTGACCAGAAATAAATAATTGAAAAGAAAAATTTGCGAAGGCGTAAATTAGTTTCTACTTTTGTCGCCAATTCACGACATTATAACCTTACGAATTAAATGGATAATGACATTATATGACAGGGGATGCGTAGATGATGATAATTCTAATTTAGCTTTGAGGCGTTATTTCGGTATCTTTCCCTTAGGGAAAGATACCGGGTGTGATTATTTTTCGGGGAGTTTGATGTCTTTAAACATCTCTTCAATATCTTCATTTGAGCGTAATGCAACGGCGGTATCAACCACATCACGCGTTAAATGAGGGGCAAAGCGCTGAATAAAATCATACATATAGCTGCGCAGGAAGGTGCTGCGACGGAATCCAATCTTTGTGGTGCTATGACTGAAAACATCGTGGGCATCAAGACGCACCAGGTCAGGGTCTGACACCGGATCCACCGCCATGCTGGCAATGACGCCCACCCCCAGACCAAGCCGGACATAGGTCTTAATCACGTCGGCATCCGTCGCGGTAAAGACAATGCGCGGCGTTAACCCTGCCCGGTTAAAGGCCGTATCAAGCTCGGACCGTCCGGTAAAGCCAAACGTATACGTCACCAACGGATATTGCGCCAGCTCTTCGATAGAGACCGACCCTTTACCCGCCAGGGGGTGATCCGGGGTCACCACGATAGAACGGTTCCAGTGATAGCATGGAAGCATGACCAGATCGTCATAGAGATGAAGCGCTTCGGTGGCGATGGCAAAGTCTGCATTACCCTTGGAAACGGCTTCAGCAATTTGCGTGGGCGAGCCCTGGTGCATATGCAAAGAGACGCGGGGATAACGCTCGATAAAGCCTTTGATAACACCTGGAAGCGCATAGCGCGCCTGAGTATGGGTCGTGGCAATATACAGCGAACCTTTATCCGGCCAGGTGTGTTCCCCTGCCACTGACTTAATCGCATCGACTTTGGAGAGAACTTCCCGCGCAATGCGGATGATTTCCTGCCCCGCTGGCGTCACCTGAGTGAGATGCTTACCGCTGCGGGCAAATATCTGGATACCTAACTCATCCTCCAGCATACGAACTTGTTTGCTGATGCCCGGTTGCGAGGTATATAACCCCTCTGCGGTAGAAGAGACGTTAAGGTTATGATTCACCACCTCAACGATATAACGAAGCTGCTGTAATTTCATGCCAGACCATCCGATTTAGCGCATGCGGTCAATCGCTTAAGACGATTTAATAATAAGAAACAGGTTAACTATAACCACTATATCATTTATAGCCTGACTGTATAGTACGGAACAAAAAATAATAACAAGGCAATAAAAAAGGGCCGGAAATCCGGCCCTTTTACAGGTAAGTTACGGTAAGGGAAGATTATTTCTTGCCTTCAACCCATTTGCCATCGACAAAGAAGGCTGACCATCCGGTCGCTTTACCCTCTTTCTCGGCCGCAACATACTGCTGCTTGGTTTTACGGCTAAACCGCACCACGGTTTTGTTGCCTTCCGGATCCTGCTGCGGCGCATCGGCCAGATAACGCAGTTTCTCAGGCAGACGATCGCGGAAGCGATGCAGCTCTTCCACCAGCGGTGCGCGGGTTTCACGCGATTTCGGGAAGGTGTTGGCGGCCAGGAAAACACCCGCAGCGCCGTCACGCAGCACGAAGTACGCGTCGGATTTCTCGCACGGCAGCTCTGGCAGCGGAACCGGATCTTCCTTCGGCGGCGCCACTTCACCGTTACGCAGAATTTTACGCGTGTTTTTACACTCGTCGTTGGTACAGGCCATGTACTTACCGAAACGCCCCATTTTCAGGTGCATTTCAGAACCACACTTCTCGCACTCCACAATCGGGCCGTCATAGCCTTTAATGCGGAACTCACCCTCTTCGATCTCATACCCGTCACACGTTGGGTTATTACCGCAGACGTGCAGCTTACGTTTTGGATCGATCAGGTAGCTGTCCATCGCCGTGCCGCATTTTTTGCAGCGGCGTTTGGCACGCAGAGCGTTAGTTTCCGCATCATCACCTTCCAGCACGTTGAGAACTTCGTTCTCAGGCACCAGGTTGATGGTGGTTTTGCAGCGCTCTTTTGGTGACAGCGCGTAGCCGGAGCAGCCAAGGAACACGCCCGTGGTTGCGGTGCGGATCCCCATCTTGCGGCCGCAGGTTGGGCAGTCGATGCTGGTCAGAACCATCTGGTTAGGCAGCATGCCGCCCTCTTCAGGATCCTTCTCCGCTTTTTCAAGCTGGTCGGTAAAGTCGCTGAAGAAGCTGTCGAGTACCTTTTTCCATTCCGCCTGATGGCTGGCAACCTGGTCGAGGCTGTCTTCCATTTGCGCGGTGAAATCGTAGTTCATCAACTCACGGAAGTTAGCTTCCAGACGGTCGGTGACGATCTCACCCATTTTTTCCGCATAGAAACGACGGTTTTCAACGCGTACGTAGCCACGGTCCTGAATCGTCGAGATGATTGACGCGTAGGTCGACGGACGGCCAATACCGCGTTTTTCCAGCTCTTTCACCAGGGACGCTTCACTGAAGCGCGCAGGCGGCTTGGTGAAGTGCTGTGCCGGAACAAGATCGACAAGCGACAACTCGTCACCTTTATTAACGGCAGGCAGCGTTCTGTCTTCATCGCCTTTACGCAGCGCAGGCATCACTTTCGTCCAGCCGTCGAAGCGCAGAATACGACCGCGCGCCTTCAGGCGGAAATCACCCGCGCCGACGGTCAGCGTTGTGGAGTCGTACTGTGCCGGGGTCATCTGGCACGCCACGAACTGGCGCCAGATCAGCTGATACAGCTTCTGCGCGTCAGCTTCCATATCTTTCAGCGATTCCGCTAACACAGAGACATCAGAAGGACGAATCGCTTCGTGTGCTTCCTGAGAGTTCTCTTTGCTGGCGAACTGGTTAGCGCTTTCCGGCAGGTATTTCTTACCGAAACTGTCACTGATGTATCCGCGCACCATGTTAACTGCGTCCTGGCTCAGGTTGGTTGAGTCGGTACGCATGTAGGTGATGTAGCCCGCTTCATACAGGCGCTGGGCCATCATCATGGTTTTCTTCACGCCATAACCGAGACGCGTGCTTGCAGCCTGTTGCAGCGTAGAGGTAATAAACGGAGCACCCGGCTTGCTGCTGGTCGGTTTGTCTTCACGTTCCAGCACCTGATAGCGTGCTTTTTCCAGCAGCGCCACGGCGGCCATGGTCTGGTCGCGGTTTTCTGGACGGAAAGGCTTATCGTTGTGATGGCTCACCTGCAGCGGCAGAGCGTCACCGCCCGGCGTGGTCACATTGGCATCAACTTCCCAGAACTCTTCCGGCACGAAGGCTTTAATTTCGCGCTCACGCTCAACGACCAGACGCACCGCGACGGATTGCACACGACCTGCGGACAGGCCACGGGCAATCTTCTTCCACAGCAATGGAGAAACCATGTAGCCCACAACGCGGTCCATAAAGCGACGTGCCTGCTGTGCGTTTACACGGTCAATATTCAGTTCGCCCGGCTTCTCAAACGCCTGACGAATCGCATTCTTCGTAATTTCGTTAAACACTACACGGCTGTAGCGTTTGTCATCACCACCAATCACTTCCCGCAGGTGCCACGCAATGGCTTCCCCTTCGCGGTCAAGGTCGGTTGCGAGATAGATGTGGTCTGCTTTTTCAGCAAGCTGCTTCAGCTCGTTAACGACTTTTTCTTTTCCGGGCAGCACTTCATATTGTGCATCCCAGTTATGCCATGGGTTCACACCCATGCGGTTGACAAGCGCGCTACGTTCATCCTTTTTAGGCTTTTTAGCCCCTTTGGTGGAGGTAGAGTCTGCGCTCTTTTTGCTGGCTGAGCCACTGGTCGGCAAATCGCGGATATGACCCACGCTGGACTTAACCACGTAGTCATTACCCAGATACTTATTGATCGTTTTGGCTTTTGCCGGGGACTCAACGATGACGAGAGCTTTACCCATATTCACCTTTACCTAATTTAATTCTTCCAGGAATACGCCGCACGTTGATTTCCCTTCCGCTGACGACGAGCCAATGATATTGCGACTGCGTCAGGGGATATCAACCCCTTTGTCTTACCGGGCGTTAAAGAAAAGACGCCCAGGTGATTGAGTTTTCGGGTATTTTTCTCACATCTCGTGTAATTCGTGACGAATTCCAGGTTGAATGTCAAGCAATTCTGTTGCCAGAATGACGAAAGCGCACACTCTACCTGATAAAATTCGTTACGCAACTTTATTAGCATGCAAAAGCAAATCCCGCCAGCCAGGCCCCTGCACCTTATCCCCTCACATTACAGGGAAAATTTGCCCCCAAAGCGCCCTCGGCGTAGACTATTGTCACTGTTTAAGGAGTGGATTATGCAGAATACGACCCAACCTATTGACCGAGCCTCTCTGCTTATCGAAGCAAACAAGCTTATCCGTGACCATGAAGATACGCTGGCGGGCATTGAAGCCACCGGCGTAGAGCAGCGTAATGGCGTGCTGATTTTCAGCGGCGAATACTTCCTTGACGAACAGGGGTTGCCGACCCCGAAAAGCACCGCCGTGTTTAACATGTTCAAATACCTGGCGCATACGCTTTCTGAGAAATATCACCTGGTCGATTAAAGCAAAACGCGAGGCATGTGCCTCGCGTTTTTGTTTACAGCAGCGGTTTTTGTCCGCGCTGTAGCCAGCGCAGCAGCAGGCGGTCCGCGCTTTCCGCCGCACTGTTGGTAAAGCGGTCAAGGAGTCGCTTACGCTGGGTAAAGCGCACGCCCACCAGTTCACGGCCTTCCATCAGGTTGAGCAGCAGATCGTCGCTGGTTCCGACTTCATCCACCAGCCCTTTCTCCTGCGCCTGGACGCCGTACCAGTGCTCCCCTGTCGCGACCTGTTCAATATCGAGCGTCGGGCGCATACGGTGCACAAAATCTTTAAAGAGGTGATGCGTTTCGTTGAGATCTTCACGGAATTTTTGACGCCCTTCTTCCGTGTTTTCCCCCAGCAGCGTCAGGGTACGTTTATACTGACCCGCCGTGTGAAGTTCGATATCAATCTCTTTATTTTTCAGGAAGCGGTTAAAGTTCGGAATTTGGGCGACCACGCCGATCGAGCCAATAATGGAAAACGGCGCGGCAACAATTTTGTCCGCCACGCAGGCCATCATGTAGCCACCGCTGGCCGCCACTTTATCCACCGCCACGGTCAGCGGGATCTGTTTTTCACGCAGGCGCTGCAGCTGTGAGGCGGCCAGTCCGTAACCGTGAACCACCCCGCCCGGGCTTTCAAGACGCACGACAACCTGATCCTGCGGCGTCGCCACGGCCAGAACGGCAGTCACTTCCTCCCGCAGAGAAGAAACCTCATGCGCATCCATACTGCCTTTAAAATCGAGCACATAGACACGTGGCGTAGCCTTATCCTGCGGCGCATTGAGCTTTGCTTTTGCCTTGGCCGCTTTAGCTTCCTGTTTATGCTTTTTCTTCTGCGCTTTCAGCCAGAGTTTCTGTTGATGAGTATCAAGCAGCGCCAGAGACATCTCTTCCTGCATCTCTTTATACTGCTCGCTCAGGCGGGTGATGCGTAACTCCCCACGCTGACGCTTGCGCTGCGTCAGGTTGACAATCAGAACGGCAATCACCGCAATGGCAATCACCACCGTCGCGATTTTGGCCAAAAACAACCCATATTGAGAAAGTAATTCCACGCGTTCCACCTTGATTTAACCACGAATCTTTCACGGCAGTGTACAACAGCCCTGCCCATGCGTCTCGCTCGTGACATTACCTCTGCGAGCCGCCTTCAGGAATCCCCGAACTGGAGTTTAAATATTTGCAAATTGTTAATTTTACAGTAATGCGTCCTGTAGACTGATTGAATTATTAGGCTAATTCGGGCATAAAGCCGAAAAGTCATCATAAAGGCGCCACTGCGTTACCGGTCGCCTGAGGAGTCACCGTGCATTATCAACCGCAAAAAAATCTGCTGCAAAACCGGATTATTCTTGTCACCGGTGCCAGCGACGGGATTGGCCGCGAGGCGGCCCTGACATACGCCGAATACGGCGCGAACGTCATTCTGATCGGGCGCAACGAAGAAAAACTGAAAAACGTCGCTCAGGAGATTGAGGCTGTATGCGGCACGCCGGCCCCGTGGTATACGCTGGATTTGCTGACCTGCACGCCCGCGGTGTGCCAGGAGTTAGCCCAGCGCATCAGCGCCCACTATCCGAGACTCGACGGCGTGCTGCATAACGCCGGGTTGTTAGGCGAAGTACGTCCGATGGATGAACAGGATCCTGATATCTGGCAGCAGGTGATGCAGGTCAACGTCAACGGCACGTTTTTCCTCACACAGGCATTGCTTCCTTTATTACTGAAATCCGAGTCGGGGTCCCTGGTCTTTACCTCTTCCAGCGTTGGCCGTGAGGGACGCGCAAACTGGGGAGCCTATGCTGTATCAAAATTCGCGACCGAAGGCATGATGCAGGTGCTGGCGGAGGAGTATCAGAGCCGCCATCTGCGCGTAAACTGCATTAACCCGGGCGGTACGCGCACCAAAATGCGCGCCAGCGCGTTCCCGAGCGAAGATCCGCAGAAGCTGAAAACCCCGGCAGACATTATGCCGCTCTATCTCTGGCTGATGGGCGACGACAGCCGCCGCAAAACCGGGATGACCTTTGACGCCCAGCCGGGCCGTAAACCAGGAATTTCGCAATGAGTGAAGAACGTCATCAGCAACGCCAGCAGCGTCTGAAAGAACAGGTCGATGCGCGCGTCGCGGCGGCACAGGACGAGCGTGGGATCGTCATCGTCTTTACCGGCAACGGCAAGGGGAAAACCACCGCCGCGTTCGGCACGGCGACACGCGCCGTCGGTCACGGGCAAAAAGTGGGCGTGATCCAGTTTATTAAAGGCGAATGGCCCAACGGCGAGCGAAATTTACTTGAGCCTCACGGCGTTGAGTTTCAGGTGATGGCGACCGGGTTTACGTGGGACACGCAGAACCGGGAAACCGATACCGCAGCCTGCCTCGCCGTCTGGGAGCACGCTAAAAGAATGCTGGCCGACCCCACGCTGAATATGGTTCTGCTGGATGAGATAACGTATATGGTCGCCTACGATTATCTGCCGCTGGAGGCCGTGCTGACAGCCCTGAAAAACCGCCCAGCGCATCAGACGGTTATCGTCACGGGGCGCGGGTGTCATCGGGATATTCTGGATCTGGCAGATACCGTCAGCGAGCTGCGTCCGGTCAAACATGCATTTGATGCGGGCATCAAAGCGCAAATCGGGATTGATTACTAAAAAAAAGCCCGGTCACTGACCGGGCTTTCGTTTTTAACCGTTGTTGTTACGGCTGCCGGAGCGGCGGCTGCTGCTCACCTGGCTGTGGCGCTTCACCGCACGGCGAATCTGATTCGCCTTCATGCGACGACGATCTTTCTCTACCGCCACTTTAGAGGTGGTTTCTGGCGTCAGACCAACCAGCTCGCGCAGGTAGTTGGTTTGCGTCAGATCCAGTTCGGTATAACCACCACGTGGCAGTCCTTTCGGCAGCAGAATGTCGCCGTAACGGACACGGATAAGACGGCTCACCTGGACGCCTACCGCTTCCCAGAGACGACGCACCTCGCGGTTACGGCCTTCGGTCAGGGTCACGTTGTACCACTGGTTAATGCCTTCCCCACCGGTAAACTTGATGGTTTTAAACGCCGCAGGACCGTCTTCCAGCTGAACGCCACGCGACAGATCGCGCAGTTTATTCTCATCAACCTGGCCAAATACGCGCACCGCGTATTCACGTTCTACTTCACGGCTTGGGTGCATTAGACGGTTAGCCAGTTCACCATCGGTGGTAAACAGCAGCAGACCGCAGGTGTTTACGTCCAGACGACCGACGGCAATCCAGCGAGCGCCACGCAGTTTAGGCAGACGGTCAAACACCGTCGGACGACCTTCCGGGTCGTTGCGGGTGCACAGCTCGCCTTCCGGCTTGTAGTAAGCCAGCACGCGACAGATTTGTTCGGCGGACTCTTTCACGGAGATAAGATGACCGTCGATGCGGATCTTCAGCCCCGGTACGATTTCAACGCGGTCACCCAGCGTGGCGATTTTACCGTCCACACTCACGCGGCCCGCTTCAATAATGGCTTCGATTTCACGGCGTGAGCCGTGGCCGGCGCGCGCCAGCACTTTCTGTAACTTCTCGCTCATTGAGCTTCCTCAGGTGTCGCCTTCACAGGCGTCTGGTATACTTTCTAAAACAACGAGTTAGCCAAAAAATCAACTTAACTCACTGATCTGTAACTCTTTCATGGTACACAGCATGGCAAACAATATGTCATACAAGCTGTCACACACAATGATTCGTGGGCGCACATACTACACGAATTTTAGATTAAATGATTCAACAAGTTTTGGATGTCTGACTCTCGGTACTGATAACCTTCTGTTACGTAACGCAGTTTCGCTTAAGTCTGATACTTGTTGCGCATGTAACCATTGCTTGTAAAATGACCGCCACGATTATATCCATAACAAGTAGAGGGATTTATGAAGCAGTACACCAACAACCTTACACCTGAGATGCTGGGAGCCTTTGACCAGTCACCATTTACAGCCGAACAACTCGCCGGAATGAACGACGAAGCCCGTTCACTCATCGAAAAACAAAACTCCTACAATCTCGCTCATCCATTTACAGCAGCTTATCTGTTCGCTACAGAGGGAAGCTTGACACGTAATGGTGCGAAAGTTCTCAGTGAATATAAGGGACCGCAGATCAAACTTAATGTCGGCACAATGCTAAAGGTGTCTCGTGTTGGCGATGAGGTTCGTTACCCAGATGGAACGACAGCGAAGATCATCACTGGTGCTGGGAACACACCAGGCGAATCTATTGCCCTGGCTGGTAGCTCGCTGGATAACGGCGATGAAAATATTAGCTGCCCACAAAATGCCGGAAGAAGGGTACTCCGAGCAGGGGAATCGTTGCCAGAAAACTTTCTGAAATAAGGCGGTCACTATGGCATCGGTTAACAGAGGCTGCACAGTTCACGGTAAGAACGTTGGTCTACACGGAGATAAAACCTCTACAGGCGCACGATGTATTGCCGCCCGCCCCGGTATGTCTGTTATGGGCTTGTGGAAACTCTACATCGGCGATAAGACCACTCCTTGCCCGAAATGCGGAAAAGTGGGGGTGATTGTGAGCGGTGATCCTCGTTGCTCAAATAGTGCCGCAGTCGCCGTAGATGGTGCAGAAATCCACTGCGGTTGTCCACAGGGTACTAATTTTCTTATCGCGCCTGGCACCGTTGAGGTTAATACCCCCTCCAGGGCTATAGCGCCTGTAGAGCCAGAGCAACACGCACAGGTAGCGAAGAAGCAAAACAGCTTTGCTGACATCTGCAAGCCAGAAGATAACCCTTTATTGAACGGTGTTTACATATGGACTGAAACCATCGAAACCGGACACGCTTTTGTTTCCGTGCATGAAAATAATACTGTATACCTTTACACCTATGGCAGATACGGAAGAACTGGTGGGCCATTTGGAATGACGGGTGATGGCATTCTCGATTTTATGAAAGGTGATGATGCCCGAGACTATTACAGAAAAGAACTTTACGAAAACAACGCTCGAGTTTTTAAAATCAATGATGCTGGTATACCAGAAACCCGTGCTTTCTTTGAAATTTTGTGGAAAGAGGGGCGAAAACCCATAGGGATAGAGGAAAACGGTGCTACAGATCGAACTGGTCACTCTATTGACTCCTACGATGTAACGGGAAGCAACTGCACAACACACACTGTTGCTGGCATAAAAGCCGCAGGCTCAACGATTTTTGATACAAGCTACAACTCAAAAAGCACTCAGCTTCCTATTGAATCAGAAGAGCATTTTACCATACCTCTATCACTGCAAACTTATCTTCTCAGCAAAAGCCGTAGCCTACAGTCAATGGCTGTTGTAGAAGTTACTGACAAGTTTAAAAACCTTTATCCGAACGTGAACGGACAACACGTATTCCCGGAAGTAATGGCAGGCAAAGCCAAACGATACGCCGCAGAAACAATGTCTTCAATAGGTTCGATTTCTCCATACTCAGGCGAAAATGTTGGCGGTGTTCTTGGAGATTATGATGAGTAGTTCAAATAAAACCATTCTTAGATGGGCTGGAATAGTCGCCGTATCGCTTTGCTACCTTATTACTCTGATAGCATCAACATTCACTTTTAGTGCATTCATGGAAAGAGAAAGTATGCGTTTTTCTGGCCCAATCTCATTTAAAGCTTACCAAGCTTCGATAGAATCGATCATGCAAGCCACTGATGGCGTTTTTAATGTAGCCTTTTTTGGTTTTGCGATCTGCATGCCTCTTATTCTGCTTATCTTTAAAAAGGTAAGATGATGAATAAGAATTTCTGGATCAGATGGGTCAGTATCGCGCTAATCTGCGCAGCGTATTACGTTATCGTCCTTTACTTCGATCTGGTCTTCGCCGTTAACTTTTCAGAAACAGTGAGCCAAGGGTGGGATTTTACTCCCTCTCAGCCAACGTCGTTTGTTATGGATCTATCGCAAAATCACTCTGATTCGGCTTTAGCCTCTATAATTGGTTTCGCTGTATGCGTCCCTCTGATCCTGCTCATCTTCAAGAAAGTGAGATGACTGACAAAGGCTGGAGAGATCCAGCCTCCGCTCTTCCCTTAATTTCAGGCATTAAAAACCTTATTTACAAGAAAGGCTTTACGTCACCCACGCCTTCACGAATCACTTCCGGTGCATCTTCGGTTAAGTCGACCACGGTAGTCGGCTGCTGGCCGAGATAACCGCCGTGGATAATCAGCTCGACCACCTTCTCCAGACGATCTTTGATCTCTTCCGGATCGGACTCGGTAAACTCACTTCCCGGCAGCATCAGCGAGGTAGAAAGCATCGGTTCGCCGAGGGTTTCCAGCAGCGCCTGCGCAATCGGGTTAGACGGCACGCGCATGCCTATAGTCTTACGTTTTTCCTGCAGCAGACGGCGCGGTACTTCCTTCGTGCCCTTCAGGATGAAGGTGTAGTTACCTGGCGTGTTGTTCTTAATCAGGCGGAACGCCACGTTATCGACATACGCATAGGTTGACAGCTCAGAGAGATCGCGGCACATCAGGGTAAAATTATGGCCGTCCGGCAGCTGGCGAATACGGCAAATGCGTTCCATCGCCCCTTTATCTTCAATTTTGCAGCCCAGCGCGTAGCCGGAATCGGTCGGGTAGACAATCACGCCGCCTTTACGGACGATCTCCACGGCCTGGTTGATCAGACGTGGCTGCGGGTTATCCGGATGGATATAGAAAAACTGACTCATACTTCCCTCTCTTCAATTTGCTGCGGCTGTTCCCAGAGCTGCCAGACCGGCTCAACGCCAGCGGGCAACCAGAGCTTGCGCCCCAGTTCGATCCAGGCGCAGGGCTGATGGAAATCAGACCCCTGTGACCCAAGCAGGCCAAACTGGCGGGCATAGGTCGCGAGCTGCGCGCGCTCGTTGGGCGCCTGCTGACACTGGGCGACTTCCATCGCCTCGCCACCGCATTCGGCAAAGTGTGCCAGCAGCCTTTTCAGCCATTTAGCAGAAAGATTATACCGTCCCGGATGGGCCAGCACGGCCTTTCCGCCAGAATGATGAATCACATCAATAGCTTGTTTTATTGTACACCACTGTGGCGGAACGTATCCGGTTTTCCCGCGCGCCAGATACTTTTTAAAGACGTCCGCCATGGTCGTCGCTTTCCCCGCTTCGACCAGAAAACGGGCGAAATGACCGCGAGTGACCGCCCCGCCGTTCGCCATCTTTTGCGCCCCTTCCAGCGCGCCCGGAATATGCGCCTTTTCGAGACGCTCGCCGATCATCTCTGCACGCTGATTGCGGCGCGTTTTTTGTTCTTGCAAAAATGCAACAAGTGCCGGATGGTCTATATCGATGTTCAGGCCAACGATATGAATCTCATGGTTTTCCCAAACGGTTGAGATCTCGACGCCGGACACCAGATTCAGCGCCAGCCCGCTGCGGGCGATCTCAGCACGCGCCGCAGGAATGGCATCTGTCGTATCGTGATCGGTTATCGCCAGGGTACCGACGCGCATTTCAACGGCACGATGAACCAGGGCTTCGGGTGTCAGCAGGCCATCAGAGGCCTGAGTATGGCTGTGTAAATCATAAATAATGGCGTAGGTGGTATCGCTCAAAGCACTTCCCATAGCAGGTTAGAGACATCCGAAAACACCATGATACCGACTTAACGCGAAATTCTGAAATCAAGGGTTGACAACTTGCCATCGAACTAGTTAACTAGTACGCAAGTTCACACGAGAAAGGTATCTGAAAATGACAGCACATTTCACTCTGCACGGTTGGTGGCGTACTTCCTGATCATCGGGCAGTTTCACGCGTCTGCGAAATGCAAACAGATACCCAGCCCGCTTCCAAGCGGGCTTTTTTTTGAACAGAAAATGAGAATAAAATCATGCAAACAGCCAAACCACACCTCGAACTGCTGACCTGCGAGGCGGCCTATCGCCATAACCCCACCGCGCTGTTTCATCAGGTTTGCGGAGCGCGTCCGGCTACCCTACTGCTGGAATCTGCGGATATCGACAGTAAAGACGACCTTAAGAGCCTGCTGCTGGTCGACAGCGCGCTGCGCATTACCGCTTTAGGTGACACCGTCACAATCAAGGCACTGTCAGACAATGGCGCATCGCTCCTGCCGCTGCTGGACGCCGCCCTGCCTTCAGGGATTGAAAACGAACGTCATCCGGAAATGCGCATTCTGCATTTCCCGCCGGTGAGCCAGCTGCTGGACGAAGACGCGCGTCTCTGCTCCCTGTCCGTTTTCGATGCCTTCCGCCTGCTGCAGAACCTGGTCACCGTGCCGGAAGACGAGCGTGAGGCGATGTTCTTTGGTGGGCTGTTTGCTTATGACCTGGTCGCCGGATTTGAAGATTTGCCGGAAACCGAGCAGGGTAATCGCTGCCCGGACTATTGTTTCTATCTGGCTGAAACCCTGCTGGTGATCGACCACCAGAAGCAATATACCCGCATCCAGGCAAGCCTGTTCACGTCCTCTCCCGCTGAGAAAAACCGTCTCGAGCACCGCATCGCTCAGCTGCAGCAGCAGATGACGGAAGCGCCGCCTGCGCTGCCGGTGCAGCGGGTGGAAAAAATGACTTGCGATGTTAACCAGACTGACGACCAGTACGGCGCCGTGGTTCGCCAGATGCAAAAGGCGATTCGCGCCGGGGAAATTTTCCAGGTCGTACCTTCCCGTCGCTTCTCCCTTCCCTGCCCGTCGCCGCTCGCCGCCTACGACGTGCTGAAAAAGAGTAACCCAAGTCCGTACATGTTTTTCATGCAGGACAATGAGTTCACGCTGTTCGGCGCCTCGCCGGAAAGCTCGCTGAAGTACGACGCCACCAGCCGTCAGATTGAGATCTACCCGATTGCCGGAACCCGTCCGCGCGGACGTCGCGCCGATGGCTCCCTGGATCGCGATCTGGACAGCCGCATCGAACTGGAAATGCGTACCGACCACAAAGAACTCTCCGAGCACCTGATGCTGGTTGACCTGGCGCGTAACGATCTGGCACGCATTTGCACCCCAGGCAGCCGCTACGTCGCGGACCTGACTAAAGTCGACCGCTATTCGTTCGTGATGCACCTCGTCTCCCGCGTGGTCGGCGAGCTGCGCCACGACCTCGACGTGCTGCACGCCTACCGCGCCTGCATGAACATGGGCACCCTGAGCGGCGCGCCGAAAGTGCGCGCCATGCAGCTGATTGCCGCCGCCGAAGGGCGCCGTCGCGGCAGCTACGGCGGCGCGGTGGGTTACTTCACGGCTCACGGTGACCTCGACACCTGCATCGTGATCCGCTCCGCCTATGTTGAAGACGGTATTGCCACTGTCCAGGCGGGTGCCGGGATTGTCCTTGATTCTGTTCCGCAGTCTGAAGCTGACGAAACGCGCAGTAAAGCCCGTGCGGTCCTTCGCGCCATTGCTACCGCACACCATGCACAGGAGATTTTCTGATGGCTGACATTCTGCTGCTCGATAATATCGACTCCTTTACCTATAACCTGGCAGATCAGCTGCGTGCGAATGGCCATAACGTCGTTATCTACCGCAACCACGTTCCGGCGCAGACCCTGATTGACCGTCTGGCAACCATGCAAAGCCCGGTGCTGATGCTCTCTCCGGGGCCAGGCGCACCGAGCGAAGCGGGCTGTATGCCGGAGCTGCTGACCCGTATGCGCGGCAAGCTGCCGATTATCGGCATCTGCCTCGGTCATCAGGCGATTGTTGAAGCCTATGGCGGCTACGTTGGCCAGGCGGGCGAGATCCTGCACGGTAAAGCGTCCAGCATTGAACATGACGGCCAGGCAATGTTTGCCGGGCTGCCGAACCCGCTCCCGGTCGCGCGCTATCACTCGCTGGTTGGCAGCAATATTCCAGCCGGGCTGACCATCAACGCCTCGTTTGAAGGCATGGTGATGGCGGTGCGCCACGATGCGGACCGCGTCTGCGGCCTGCAGTTCCACCCGGAATCGATCCTGACCTCCCACGGTGCCCGCCTGCTGGAGCAGACGCTCGACTGGGCGTTACAGAAGCTGGAGCAGACCAATACCCTGCAGCCGATTCTGGAAAAACTGTACCAGGCGCAGACCCTGAGCCAGCAGGAGAGCCACCAGCTCTTCTCCGCCGTGGTTCGCGGTGAGCTGAAGCCTGAACAGCTGGCGGCCGCGCTGGTGAGTATGAAGGTGCGCGGCGAAAGCCCGCAGGAGATCGCCGGTGCCGCTACGGCCCTGCTGGAAAATGCCGCCCCGTTCCCGCGCCCGGACTATCAGTTTGCCGATATTGTCGGCACCGGGGGAGACGGCAGTAACAGCATCAATATCTCCACCGCCAGCGCCTTCGTGGCCGCGGCGTGTGGTTTGAAGGTCGCAAAACACGGTAACCGCAGCGTTTCCAGCCGGTCAGGTTCTTCCGATTTGCTCGCCGCATTCGGTATTAATCTCGATATGAACGCCGAGCGTTCCCGTGAAGCGCTGGATGACCTGGGCGTCTGCTTCCTGTTTGCGCCGAAGTATCACACCGGTTTCCGCCACGCGATGCCGGTTCGTCAGCAGCTTAAAACCCGCACGCTGTTTAACGTGCTCGGCCCGCTGATCAACCCGGCGCATCCGCCGCTGGCGCTGATTGGCGTCTATAGCCCGGAACTGGTTCTGCCGATTGCCGAGACGCTGCGCGTGCTGGGTTATCAACGTGCCGCCGTGGTGCACAGCGGCGGTATGGATGAGGTTTCTCTTCATGCGCCGACGCTGGTGGCCGAACTGCGCGACGGTGAAATCCTCAGCTATCAGTTGGACGCTGCCGACTTTGGCCTCGCGCCGTATCACCAGGAAGCGCTGGCTGGCGGTACGCCGGAAGAAAACCGTGACATTCTGACGCGCTTATTACAAGGTAAGGGAGAGGTCGCCCATGAGGCCGCCGTTGCTGCCAACGTCGCTATGCTAATGCGTTTGCACGGTGAGGAAGACCTGAAGGCCAACGTTCAAAAAGTTCTGGATGTACTGCGCTCCGGTGCAGCTTACGATCGCGTTACCGCACTTGCGGCAAGAGGGTAAAGAATGCAGACCGTTTTAGCGAAAATCGTTGCCGATAAGGCCATCTGGGTGGAAGCCCGCAAGCAACAGCAGCCGCTTGCCAGTTTCCAGAACGACGTCGTCCCGAGCAGCCGTCGTTTCTACGACGCCCTGCAGGGTGCGCGCACCGCGTTCATTCTTGAGTGCAAAAAGGCGTCCCCGTCTAAAGGCGTTATTCGTGACGATTTCGACCCGGCGCGTATTGCCGGCATTTATAAGCATCATGCGTCAGCCATCTCCGTGCTGACGGATGAGAAATATTTTCAGGGCAGTTTCGATTTTCTGCCGATCGTCAGCGGCATCGCGCCGCAGCCGATCCTGTGCAAAGACTTTATTATCGATCCGTATCAGATCTGGCTGGCGCGCTTTTACCAGGCCGACGCCTGCCTGCTGATGCTCTCGGTGCTTGATGACGACCAGTATCGCCAGCTTTCCGCCGTGGCGCACAGCCTGAACATGGGCGT
Source organism: Enterobacter sp. KB-221C9 (assembly GCF_041320715.1). NCBI lineage: Bacteria > Pseudomonadati > Pseudomonadota > Gammaproteobacteria > Enterobacterales > Enterobacteriaceae > Enterobacter > Enterobacter sp. KB-221C9. Next base: position 109,416 of record NZ_JBGIWG010000002.1, on the reverse strand, counting down.
GCTGACCGAAGTGAGCAACGAAGAGGAGCTGGAGCGCGCGATTGCGCTGGAAGCCAAAGTCGTCGGGATCAACAACCGCGATCTGCGCGACCTGTCCATTGACCTGAACCGTACCCGCCAGCTGGCGCCGCGTCTGGGTTCTGGCGTCACGGTGATCAGCGAATCCGGCATTAACAGCTACGCCCAGGTGCGCGAGCTGAGCCACTTCGCCAACGGTTTCCTGATTGGCTCGGCCATGATGGAGCATGACGATCTCAACGCGGCCGTGCGGCGCGTGCTGCTGGGTGAGAACAAAGTCTGCGGCTTAACCCGCGAACAGGATGCCCAGGCCGCGTATGAAGCGGGGGCAATTTACGGCGGGCTGATCTTTGTGGATTCCTCTCCTCGCGCGGTCAGCGAAGAGCAGGCGCGTAAGGTTATCGCAGCGGCTCCGCTCAGCTACGTGGGCGTTTTCCGCAATGCAGATATTGCAGACGTTGCGGCAAAAGCCGACGCGCTATCCCTGAGCGCGGTGCAGCTCCACGGCGATGAAGACCAGCGCTACATCGATACCCTGCGCGCCGCGCTGCCACCACAGGTGCAGATCTGGAAGGCGCAAAGCGTTGGCGATACGTTGCCCTCGCGTAACCTGAACCATGTGGACAGATACGTGCTCGATAACGGCCAGGGCGGCACCGGCCAGCGTTTTGACTGGTCGCTGCTTAACGGCGAAAAGCTGGACAACCTCCTGCTGGCGGGCGGATTAAGCCCGGATAACTGCGTAGAAGCCGCCAAAACCGGCTGCGCAGGCCTCGATTTCAATTCAGGCGTAGAGTCAGAACCGGGTATCAAAGATGCCAGCAAGCTGGCCTCGGTTTTTAAAACTCTGCGTGCATATTAAGGAAGAGAAGATGACGACATTACTTAACCCGTATTTTGGTGAGTTCGGCGGGATGTACGTCCCGCAAATCCTGATGCCCGCGCTGCGCCAGCTGGAAGAAGCGTTTGTCAGCGCGCAGAAAGATCCAGCGTTTCAGGCGGAATTTACCGACCTGCTGAAAAATTACGCCGGTCGTCCGACCGCGCTGACCAAATGCCGCAATCTGACGGAAGGCACCAAAACCACGCTGTATCTGAAGCGTGAAGACCTGCTGCACGGCGGCGCGCATAAAACTAACCAGGTGCTGGGCCAGGCGCTGCTCGCGAAGCGTATGGGTAAAACCGAAATCATCGCCGAAACCGGCGCAGGTCAGCACGGCGTGGCCTCTGCGCTTGCCAGCGCCCTGCTCGGCCTGAAATGCCGCATCTATATGGGGGCGAAAGACGTTGAGCGTCAGTCTCCGAACGTCTTCCGCATGCGTCTGATGGGGGCGGAAGTGATCCCGGTGCACAGCGGCTCCGCGACGCTGAAGGATGCCTGTAACGAAGCGCTGCGCGACTGGTCTGGCAGCTATGAAACCGCACACTATATGCTCGGTACCGCGGCGGGCCCGCACCCGTTCCCGACTATCGTGCGCGAATTCCAGCGCATGATCGGTGAAGAGACCAAAGCGCAGATCTTGGAAAAAGAGGGTCGCCTGCCGGATGCGGTTATCGCCTGCGTTGGCGGCGGGTCTAACGCCATCGGCATGTTCGCAGACTTTATCGACGACACCAGCGTGGGTCTGATTGGCGTCGAGCCTGCCGGTCACGGCATTGAATCGGGTGAACACGGCGCGCCGCTGAAGCATGGCCGCGTGGGGATCTACTTCGGTATGAAATCCCCGATGATGCAAACCGATGAGGGCCAGATTGAAGAGTCTTACTCTATTTCTGCCGGCCTCGACTTCCCGTCCGTTGGACCACAGCATGCGTTCCTGAACAGTATCGGACGCGCGGACTATGTCTCCATTACCGATGACGAAGCGCTGGAAGCCTTTAAAACGCTGTGCCGCAGCGAAGGGATCATCCCGGCGCTGGAGTCTTCGCACGCGCTGGCGCATGCGCTGAAAATGATTAAAGAAAACCCGGAAAAAGAACAGCTGCTGGTGGTGAACCTTTCCGGCCGCGGTGACAAAGATATCTTCACCGTTCACGATATTCTGAAAGCACGAGGGGAAATCTGATGGAACGCTACGATAACGTATTTGCAGAGCTGAAATCCCGCCAGGAAGGCGCGTTCGTTCCCTTCGTCACCCTGGGCGATCCGGGCCCGGAACAGTCGCTGAAGATTATCGACACCCTGATTGAAGCCGGTGCCGACGCGCTGGAGCTGGGTATTCCGTTCTCTGACCCGCTGGCGGATGGCCCGACCATCCAGAACGCGACGCTGCGCGCATTTGCCTCCGGCGTGACGCCGACCCAGTGCTTCGAGATGCTGGCGGCGATCCGCCAGAAGCATCCTACCATTCCGATTGGCCTGCTGATGTACGCCAACCTGGTGTTCAACCGCGGTATCGATGAGTTTTACGCCGAGTGCGCTCGCGTGGGCGTCGACTCCGTTCTGGTGGCAGACGTGCCGGTTGAGGAGTCTGCGCCATTCCGTCAGGCGGCGATGCGCCACAACGTCGCCCCGATTTTCATCTGCCCACCGAACGCTGATGACGAACTGCTGCGCCAGATTGCTTCTTACGGGCGCGGGTATACCTATCTGCTCTCACGCGCTGGCGTGACCGGTGCCGAGAATAAAGCCGCACTGCCGCTGCATCACCTGGTGGAGAAGCTGGCCGAGTACCATGCCGCACCGCCGCTGCAGGGCTTCGGGATCTCCTCTCCGGATCAGGTCGCCGCGGCGGTTGACGCGAAGGCGGCAGGTGCCATTTCCGGCTCTGCGATTGTGAAGATCATTGAGAAGAACGTGGACAAGCCCGAGCAGATGCTGGCCGAGCTGAAAGCGTTTGTGACCGCAATGAAAGCGGCGACGCGTAAAGCATAATCCCTTCACCGTCTGGCATCCCTGCCAGACGGTTACCCTTTCTTCCCCACCCTCAACAAAGGATTACGTCAAAATTGATCCTTTCGATATTTTCGGTGTGAATGACTTTTCAAACTGCTATGTAAGCGTATGATCTGGACTCTTTTTTATCTTTAATCCTTCTGAGTTCAGAGGCTTATTCATGTCATGGCAATTCTTCAAACAGACTTACCTGGTTAAGTTCTGGTCACCTGTTCCGGCCGTTATCGCGGCAGGCATTCTCTCTACCTATTATTTTGGCATTACCGGTACCTTCTGGGCGGTGACCGGCGAGTTTACCCGCTGGGGTGGGCAGCTGCTGCAGCTCGCAGGCGTGCATGCCGAAGAGTGGGGGTACTTTAAACTTATTCATCTGGACGGCACACCGCTCACCCGCATCGACGGGATGATGATCATCGGCATGTTCGGCGGCTGTTTCGCGGCGGCGCTGTGGGCAAACAACGTTAAGTTGCGTATGCCCAAAAGCCGTATTCGCATTATGCAGGCGGTGATCGGCGGTATCATTGCCGGGTTTGGGGCCCGTCTGGCGATGGGCTGTAACCTGGCCGCTTTCTTTACGGGTATTCCTCAGTTTTCACTTCACGCCTGGTTCTTTGCTGTCGCCACGGCCATCGGCTCTTACTTTGGTGCAAAATTCACCCTTCTGCCGCTGTTCCGGATCCCCGTTAAAATGGTCAAGGTGACCGGCGCGTCTCCGTTAACCCAGAAACCCTCACAGGCACGCCGCCGTTTCCGTCTCGGCATGCTGGTCTTTTTTGCGATGGTCGCCTGGGCAATGTGCACGGCGATGAACCAGCCCAAACTCGGCCTGGCGATGCTGTTCGGCGTGGGTTTTGGTCTGCTCATTGAACGCGCGCAGATTTGCTTTACCTCCGCGTTTCGCGATATGTGGATCACCGGCCGGACGATGATGGCGAAGGCGATTATCGCCGGGATGGCGGTCAGCGCCATCGGCATCTTCAGCTATGTTCAGCTAGGCGTCGAACCGAAAATCATGTGGGCCGGTCCTAACGCGGTCATTGGCGGCCTGCTGTTCGGCTTCGGGATCGTACTGGCTGGCGGGTGTGAAACCGGCTGGATGTATCGCGCCGTTGAAGGCCAGGTGCATTACTGGTGGGTGGGTCTGGGAAATGTGATTGGCTCTACGATCCTGGCGTACTACTGGGATGACTTGTCTCCCGTCCTGGCCACCAGCTGGGACAAGGTTAATCTGCTAAACACCTTCGGGCCTCTCGGCGGCCTGCTCGTCACCTACGCCCTGCTGCTGGTCGCTTTTTTACTGGTTGTCGCGCAGGAGAAACGCTTCTTCCGACGTGCGAGTGTTAAAACAGAAACCCAGGAGAATGCTGTATGAAAGAGATCGTGCCCGATTACCGTCTGGATATGGTTGGTGAACCCTGCCCTTATCCGGCTGTTGCCACGCTTGAAGCGCTACCGCAGCTCAAGAAAGGTGAAATTCTGGAAGTGGTCAGCGACTGCCCGCAGTCCATTAACAACATTCCGCTGGATGCGAAAAACCACGGCTACACGGTGCTGGATATCCAGCAGGATGGCCCGACCATTCGCTATTTGATTCAGAAGTGATCGCTACGGGCCTCGTCAGGGGCCTTTATCGTATTGAATTATAAGACATCTTGATCCACGGCAAAAACGCAATTTTTGACTTAAGTAAAATCTCATTTCCCTTTTGAAGGAGGTTTTCGCGGTTTGATGTATTTACGAGCTTTACTGGTTTTCGCCTTATTGATTCCCTTCCATGCGCTGTCCCTGAATTTCTCTTCTACCTTCCTGCGCCTTAATTGTCCGCAAAGAGGACTTGTCGAGGTCATTCTGCACGTTTACGACCATACCCAGGAACGATGGCACGGTCATTTTGAAACCGGTGCGGGACATAAACGTGCTGGTGATACCGAAATTATCCCGTTTGCCAACGGCGATGTTCTTTTCCATTCCCTGTCCAGCGACGCTTTCAGCTATTTATATGATGGGGAAAAGATCCTGAGGCACTGCGAAAAGCTTGATGAGCGGCCGGTTTATCCGTCGTTTTGATGTGAGCAAAGCAAACTGGCCACCCTGTGGCCAGTTTGACGGCGGATCAGAAACGATAACCCGCAGAGAACATAAACACCCACGGATCCAGGCGAGTATTGATACTCTGCTGCTGACCGCCCGCCTTGAAGCGTACGTCCGTATCAATATCCATATACCAGACCGAGGCGTTGATCAGCCAGTCGCGGTTAATCAGATAATCCAGCCCTACCTGCCCCGCCATACCCCATGAATCTTTCAGGCTAAGGTCAGTCAGACCGGCCTCTTTACCGGTATCGTTAAACTTCTCGTCAAAGAAGGTGGTGTAGTTCACGCCGGCACCAATATAAGGACGCACCTTACTGCTGGCATCGCCAAAATACCATTGCGCCATCAGCGTTGGCGGTAAATGGTGAACCGTAGCGATATCACCGGTTGCGCCCAGACCCACGCGATGACGGAACGGCGTTGCAGCCAGAAGCTCAACACCCACGTTTTCCGTCGCCATATAAGTAAAGGTTAACCCTAACTGGGTGTTATTACTGACGTTAAAACCGCCCATACCCAGCACGTTATCGGATCCTTCAGTTGGGCGAACCGTAGCCGAACCGGCACGAATAAAGAATTCGCCTGCTTCATGCGCATACGCGCCGCCAGAGAGACTGCTTAATACAAGGGCTGCCACCGCTAATTTTTTCATATCCGCTCCATCGTTGTGGTTTTAATAGCGGGTGAGAATATACTCATAAATGAGTAATAAGTGATCTGCTACAGATCACATTAAAACCAGTAACTTAACATTCATTGATCTGGATTAATTTTTTGTTACGCATCCAAAAGCGATAAGTTGTTTCCATGTCAATTTTTGGCATTTCACAGTTACAAAATTTTCCCTTTCCCCCCTCTTGCTCTTCCTCAGGCGGCTGGATAATTTATCGCTCTTACAAGTTGATTTGATGCGTTCTTCTTTAGCAGGTGTGCCATGAGTGATATCAACCCGTGCATGACGTGCGGAGCCTGTTGTGCGTATTTTCGAGTCTCTTTCTACTGGGCCGAAGCCAGCGATGGCGGCGGTGCCGTTCCGGTTCATCTCACAGAGCCGCTAACGCCTTTTCTACGCTGCATGAGCGGCACAAACCAAAAGCAGGTGCGCTGCGTCGCGCTACAGGGTGAGCCCGGGGTCTCTACCCGGTGTTCCATCTATGAGGATCGGCCCAGCCCGTGCCGGGAATTTGCCATGTCGGGGGAGGATGGGCAGGTCAACGAAGCCTGCAATCGCGCCCGGGCGCGCGTTGGATTACCGCCGCTTTACAAAGATATGCTTTTCCATACAAGCCTTGATGCTGCCACAGCAGCTGCATCCGGTGTACAATTGCCGGCTAATTAACACCTGCAATACTCAAGGAGAGTGCATGTCTATCACGGCGAAGTCTGTCTACCGTGACACGGGAAACTTTTTCCGCAATCAGTTCATAACCTTTTTACTGATCGCGTTGTTATGTGCCTTTATCACGGTGGTGCTGGGCCATGCCTTCTCACCGAGTGATGAACAGATTGCCAGCCTGAGCCAGGGTGACCACCTTGCCGGAAGCGTGGGGCTATTTGAACTGGTGCAAAACATGACGCCGGAGCAGCAGCAAATTCTGCTGCGGGCGTCTGCCGCATCCACGTTCTCAGGCCTGATTGGTAATGCGGTTCTGGCGGGCGGCGTTTTGCTGATGATTCAGCTGGTATCGGCGGGTCACCGGGTCAGCGCCTTACGGGCGATTGGTGCCAGTGCGCCAGTCCTACCTAAGCTGTTTATCCTGATCTTTTTAACCACCATGCTGGTGCAAATGGGGATTATGCTGGTCGTGGTGCCGGGCGTATTATTGGCTATCGTGCTCTCATTTGCGCCTGTGATGGTCGTGCAGGAAAAGATGGGGATTTTTACCGCAATGCGCAGCAGCATCAGACTGGCATGGGCTAATATGCGTCTGGTAGCGCCCGCCGTGATCGGCTGGCTGCTCGCCAAAACGCTCCTGCTGCTGTTTGCACCGAATTTTGCGGTATTAACGCCCAATGTTGGCGCGGTAGTGGCGAATACGCTGAGCAACCTGATTTCAGCGGTACTGCTGGTCTATCTGTTCCGCCTGTATATGTTAATTCGTCAGTAATCCTGAGACGGGGGGCAGTGCTGTCTCCCGCCCCGTTCAGAAGATGGAATCACAGAATGAAGCAGTTTCTTGATTTTTTACCGCTCGTGGTCTTTTTTGCTTTTTATAAGCTGTATGACATTTATGCCGCGACCACTGCGCTGATCGTTGCGACCGCCGTTGTCCTGATCTACAGCTGGGTTCGCTATCGTAAAGTCGAAAAAATGGCGCTGATAACGTTCGTCCTGGTCGCCGTGTTCGGCGGGCTTACGCTGTTCTTCCACAATGATGAATTTATTAAGTGGAAAGTGACCGTTATTTACGCGTTGTTTGCGGGCGCATTGCTAATTAGCCAGTGGGTCATGAAAAAGCCGCTGATCCAGCGCATGCTGGGCAAAGAGCTAACGCTGCCTCAGGAAGTCTGGTCCCGCCTGAATATCGCCTGGGCGGTCTTCTTTATTCTCTGTGGTCTTGCCAATATCTATATCGCCTTCTGGCTGCCGCAGAATATCTGGGTCAACTTCAAGGTCTTCGGCCTGACCGCGCTGACGCTTATCTTCACGCTGTTAAGCGGCGTATACATCTATCGCCACATGCCGCAGGACGATAAGCACTGATTAATGACTGACCAGAACGTCAGCGACAGGCGTTCTGGTCTATTCTCTCCGCTGTGAAATCATAGTAGCATCCCGCCTGAAGTCTTCCGTTACGAGTTAAAACAATGACAACAAATAACGCCCCGCAGGGCGAACTGGTTTTACGCACACTGGCAATGCCCGCTGACACCAATGCCAATGGCGATATTTTTGGCGGCTGGCTGATGTCGCAGATGGATATGGGCGGCGCAATTCTGGCAAAAGAGATTGCCCACGGGCGCGTGGTGACTGTGCGAGTGGACGGCATGACCTTCCTGCGCCCGGTTGCGGTGGGAGATGTCGTTTGCTGCTACGCGCGCTGCGTCAAACGCGGCAACACCTCTATTTCAATCAACATTGAAGTATGGGTTAAGAAAGTCTCTTCCGAACCTATTGGGCAGCGTTATAAGGCCACCGAAGCGCTGTTTATTTATGTCGCCGTGGATAGCGAGGGTAAACCTCGTCAACTTCCGCAGGCCTGATCGACAGGCATAAAAAAGCCTCCATCAGGAGGCTTTTTTTTATTCCATCTGCGCCCCGCCGTTCAGGCGGAAAACAATATTCACAATCAGTCCGCTGCCCGGTTTTCCGGCTTCATAGCGCCATCTGCGCATCGCCGATTTCACTTCACGCTCAAACATATTAGAAGGTTGAGCCGACAAGATTTCCACGTTATCCACGCGGCCATCCGCAGTGACGTCAAATTTAACCCGTACGCGGCCTTCAATACGTAAGGCCTGAGCACGCGCCGGATACTGAGGCTGGTTGCGACTCAGCGCGCGCGGGCCCGCTGGGGCACTGACTGTAGGCTTAGGCGCCGTCGCGGTGTTATTCATCACTGGACGCGAAGGCACCGCATTCTCGACAGTCTGGGTCGCGCGCGGTTCGACCGGACGTTCTTCGCGTTTTGGACGCTCCTCGACCTTCTTCACCGGTTTTGGCTTCGGCTTAGGTTTAGGCTTCGGTTCAGGCTTGTGGATCACCACCGGCGCTTCCTTCGGTGGCTCCGGAATGGGCTCGGGTTCTGGCTCAGGTTCAGCTACCGGCTGCGGCGGCGGAGGGGCAACCTGCGGCGGTTCGAGATCCGCTGGCGAGACCATCGTCACCGAAATCGGCTGCGCGGGCGCGGGCATTTCAATAACCTGATGAACCGAGGTATACAGCAAGCCCGCCACAACAGCACCGTGAATCACGACGGAAAGCAGCGTCGGCCAGGGAAAGCGGCGAGGTAAATCAAGGGTCATCGAAGTCATAATCATCAACGTTAAAAAACCGAACACTGATTTTAAATGCAAATAGCAATCATATTCAATAAGACACTTTGTTCTGGCGCAACTTTAGCGCATGAGAGGCCAAAAAAGGCGCATTCAGATCAGGGTATTAACATTGTTTTTATTTTACATTGCAGTCGTTTGCCCTTTCACATAACGTAACTGACACTTTTACCGGTTAAGGAGCTTCGCCGTGTTTTACGTGATTTACTCTGAAGATGTTGCTGATTCGCTCGAAAAACGCCAGGCTGTGCGCCCTGCACATCTGGCACGTTTGCAGCTGCTCCAGGATGAGGGCCGATTACTGACCGCCGGCCCAATGCCCGCAGTAGACAGCAACGATCCGGGCGCCGCCGGTTTTGCCGGTTCCACCGTGATTGCTGAGTTTGAATCTCAGGAAACCGCTCAGGCATGGGCTGACGCAGATCCGTATGTCGCAGCAGGTGTGTATGCGAAAGTGACGGTTCGACCGTATAAGAAAGTGTTCTGATACCAAAGCGGCTCCGAAAGGAGCCTTTTTTATCGCGGCGGTAATGCGTCTCTATGCCGGGTAAACTGCTGCTCTGTAATCAGGCTTCCCCACTGGTCGCCTTCCCACTCTTTTACCAGCGTAAACCCAAACGACTCGTACAGACGCCGGGCGGCGGTCAGCTTATTGAATGTCCAGAGATGCACGGCAGAAAAACCAACGCTGTCGCAAAAGCGCATCGCTTCGGTCAGCAGTTTTTTCCCCACCCCGTGCCCCCGGCAGCCATCGTCAAGAATAAACCAGCGAAGGTGGGCTTCACCCGGCGCTAAATCCTCGCCATCTATCGCCACCGATCCCACTATCCTGCCGTTCATCACCGCCAGCCAGATCTGGTTGAACGGTTTATCCAACCGCTCACTAAATTCTGCAACCCCTGTAGCCACTTTGGCCTCAAAAAAGCGGCCAAAATGATGCTCGCGCGCGTAATAGACCCCGTGCATCTCCGCGATACGGCCAATCATCCCGGGAATGTACCCCTGCACTACCGTGAGCTCGTCGGGGCGCGTGTCGTTGGACGTCTCACGGCACGCCAGCAGCGCGTTGGCATAAAGGGAGAGTCCCTCAGAAATGGTCTGCTGTTGGGCAGGAGCAAGACGCTTTATTGCTGAGACCACGCGCTCATTGCTAAAGGTATTAATTTTACTGACCGTCTCATGACCTTTCGCGGTCAGCCTGAGGCTCTTCGCTCTCGCATCTTCAGGTGAAGTCACCTCCTCGAGTTCACCCGCGGCAATCAGGCGAGCCAGCATCCGGCTGACGCTGGACTTTTCCAGGCCCAGCAGCTGCACCAGCTGACTCGCCGTCATCTCTTTGCGTAGGGCTATTTCGACCAGGGTATGGACGGCCGAAGGCGAGTAATTTGTTGAGGCCAGGGTCGAGGCCATAAAACCTAACTCTCGCACCATCAGGCGCGAGGAACGTCGAATAACACTGACTACCGGGGTTTCGCTGTGCATGTTCTGTCCTCATCATTTAGTTGTACTATACAACTAAATGATGAGAGGTTGTCAAACATAATAAAAAAGGCTCCCTCAGGAGCCTTTCATACATCAATGCAGCGACGCCAACCTCGCCGCAAACCCGACAAACAGCAGCCCTATCAGACCGTTCCCCAGCTTTGCCAGTTTCTTTTTCGTTTTCAGATAACGCGTCACAAACGCGCCGGAGAAGATCAGGAAGCTCATGTACATGAAGCTTATTAACTCCAGCGTCGTCGCGAGGATCAGGAAAGAAGTGCCGGTACTCTGTGCATTCACGTCAATGAACTGAACGAAGAACGATACGTAGAACAGAATCGCTTTGGGGTTGGTCAGGCTTAACACCAGCGAACGTTTCATGATCATACTGGCCGGTTCAGGCCCGCTCTCATGAGCGTTTTTTTGACGGTTCACCACCGACCAGAGCATTTTGCCCCCCAGCCAGAGCAGGTAGAAGGCCCCGAGATAGCGCACGATATTGAACAGTACCGGCGTAGTCTGAATTAATGCCGCGACGCCCGCCCATGCCAGAAACATCAGCACCGCATCGCCGATAAATACGCCTGTGGCGGCGAGATACCCTTTTTTAACGCCGTGACCGATCCCGGTTTTGAGCACAAACAGGGTATTCGGCCCTGGCACCAGCACGATAAAAAACGCGCCAACAACATACGTCCAGAAATTCAGTACGCCAAACTCCGCAAACACTTCTCCCTCCTTTTGCTAAACGCAACAGGAACAACGCTGCAAATACGCTATTCCCAAAAAATCAGACGCTATAAAATCAGCGGGCACCATTACGGTGCCCTCATGGTTTCAGATATCCTGGACTGCGAACAGCAACGCATTGCGGTGCCTGGTCAATCCACATTTTCTGATGGCGTGAATACGCATATTGCGGCGGGATTGTGCTTCCAGCCAACGAGCCTTGCGACGACTCACCTGTCGCAACATGCGCCAGCGCCCTACTTCTGTTCTACTGCGCTTCATGTCTACAACTCTTTCACTAACAGAATCGCCATTATAAACCCAACCCGGCAGCAAACCAGCGCTTTTACCTGGCGTTTTTATTTGCCAGATGAATCCTGATGCGTACACTCATAACAATACGCTTTCAAAAGGATTTTTTTACCTATGACAACCTTCTACACCGTGGTGAGTTGGCTGGTCATTTTGGGATACTGGCTGTTAATCGCGGGTGTGACATTACGCATCCTGATGAAGCGCAGAGCCGTACCCTCTGCCATGGCCTGGCTTCTGATAATCTACATCCTCCCGCTGGTGGGAATTATTGCCTATCTCTCTTTCGGCGAGCTTCATCTGGGTAAACGCCGCGCCGAGCGGGCCCGTGCCATGTGGCCCTCAACCGCGAAGTGGCTCCACGACCTTAAAGCCTGCAAGCATATCTTTGCCGAGGAGAACAGCAGCGTCGCCTCGTCACTGTTTAAGCTGTGCGAGCGCCGTCAGGGGATTGGCGGTGTTAAGGGCAATCAACTACAGCTGCTGACCTCATCCGACGACGTCATGCAGGCGTTAATCCGCGATATCCAACTGGCTCGTCATAATATCGAGATGGTTTTTTATATCTGGCAGCCCGGAGGAATGGCTGACCAGGTTGCTGAATCGCTGATGGCCGCCGCGCGACGCGGCATTCACTGCCGTCTGATGCTTGATTCCGCGGGCAGCGTGGCGTTTTTCCGCAGCCCGTGGGCGGGCATGATGCGCAATGCCGGGATCGAAGTGGTTGAAGCGTTGAAGGTAAACCTCCTGCGCGTGTTTCTGCGCCGAATGGATCTCCGCCAGCATCGCAAAATGATCATGATCGATAACTATATTGCCTACACCGGCAGCATGAACATGGTTGACCCGCGCTTCTTTAAACAGGACTCGGGCGTAGGCCAATGGGTTGATTTGATGGCGCGAATGGAGGGGCCGATTGCCACCTCGATGGGCATCGTGTATTCCTGCGACTGGGAGATTGAAACCGGCAAGCGTATCCTGCCTCCGCCGCCGGACGGCAATATTATGCCGTTTGAAGAGGCCAGCGGTCACACCATTCATACCATTGCTTCCGGACCGGGCTTCCCTGAGGACTTAATTCATCAGGCCCTGCTGACGGCAACCTACTCAGCGCGTGAATACCTGATCATGACGACGCCCTATTTTGTCCCCAGCGACGACCTCCTGCACGCGATCTGTACCGCCGCGCAGCGCGGCGTCGATGTGAGCATCATTTTGCCGCGCAAAAATGACTCCCTACTGGTAGGCTGGGCCAGCCGGGCATTCTTTAGCGAACTGCTGGCCGCTGGGGTGAAAATTTACCAGTTTGAAGGCGGATTACTCCACACCAAGAGCGTTCTCGTCGACGGTGAACTGAGCCTGGTGGGAACGGTCAACCTGGATATGCGTAGCCTGTGGCTGAACTTTGAAATTACGCTGGTCATTGATGATGCCGGCTTTGGCGGCGATCTCGCCGCGGTGCAGGATGATTATATCTCCCGCTCGCGGCTGCTGGATGCCAGACTGTGGGTAAAACGTCCGCTGTGGCAGAGAATTGCCGAACGACTGTTTTACTTCTTTAGTCCGTTGCTGTAAAACGTGCCCAACGATGTTAAACAGGTAGTCATCATGGAAATGGATCTGAACAATCGCCTGACCGAAGACGAAACGCTCGAGCAGGCCTATGACATTTTTCTCGAACTGGCGGTTGATAACCTCGATCCCGCAGACGTGATCCTCTTTAATCTGCAGTTCGAAGAGCGCGGCGGCGCTGAATTGTTCGACCCTTCAGAAGACTGGGCTGAGCATGTGGATTTCGACCTTAATCCTGACTTCTTTGCCGAAGTGGTGATTGGGCTGGCCGATGAAGACGGCGGCGAAATTAACGATATCTTCGCGCGCGTCCTGCTGTGTCGTGAGAAAGACCATAAGCTGTGCCATATACTCTGGCGCGAATAATAAAAAAGGCTGCGATTGCAGCCTTTTTTATTTACTCCGGCAATTCACTGCCGCAGCGGTAACAAAACCGCGCGCTGTGTTCATGTTCGCCCTGCTGGCAATGAGGACACTTGCGCTGCTGCTTGCGGCTCTGAAATGCACTGCTCATGTGTGTGGTAATCAGTCCTGTCGGGATCGCAATCACCGAATAGCCAATCAAAATCAGCACTGACGCAACGATACGCCCCAGCGGCGTATGGGGCGTGATATCTCCGTAGCCCACGGTAGTGACGGTTACAATCGCCCAGTAGACGGACGCATTCAGCGTCGTAAAGCCATATTTGGGCCCTTCTATTAAATACATCAGCGCGCCAAAAACAATCATGACGATGGCAATAAACGAATAGAACAGAATTAGCTGATGCCGGGCGCTGACGATCGCACTCCAGAATATGCGCAGTGACGGCATAAAACGCAGTAATTTCAGAATACGTAATACCCGAATCACGCGCATCGCTCGCCAGGCAAAGACATAGCTCAGACTAATCTCCGGCCAAAGCCACATCACGTAGAGCGGCAGGATGGTGGCTAAATCGATAAATCCCCAGAAGCTGAAAACATATCTGGCCGGGTTGGGCCAGGCTATTACCCGGAGGAGATATTCGGCGGTGAAGACCAGGGTAATCGCCAGCTCAAGCCAGACAAAGATATGCCATTCGTCAAACGTCAGGTGGTATTGCGTCCCGGCACCCGATTCAATAAAGATGACAACCACGCTGAGGAGCGCAAATAAACCGCAAAGACCTTCGAAGCGTCGCCCGGAAACCGTTTCAGGATCGAATAAAAAATGATATAGCCGCCGACGGGCTGACGTGAATAAACGCGACACAGTAACCTCGCAAAAAATAAGGGCTGACATCATGTCAGCCCTTGCGATTATAACGGGTCTACTTTCAGGCAGGAAACCGCATGTCGGAAACTGCCTTCGAGAACCGGTCGCGTTTTTGCACATTCCGGCCCGGCCATCGGACAGCGCGTGCGGAAGACGCAGCCCGACGGCGGGTTAATCGGTGAGGGTAATTCCCCTTCCAGAAGCTGGATGGTTTTATTTTTCTCCAGATCGGGATCGGGGATCGGCACCGCGGACATCAGCGCTCTGGTGTATGGGTGCAATGGATTATGGTACACCTCGTCATAGGTGCCCAGCTCCACGGCATGACCCAGGTACATCACCAGCACGCGGTCAGAGATGTGTTTCACCACGGCCAGGTCATGCGCGATGAAGATCAGCGACAGCCCCATTTCACGCTGCAGTTTCTGCAGCAGGTTAACCACCTGCGCCTGGATGGAGACGTCCAGCGCGGAAACCGGCTCATCGCAGATAATCAGCTTCGGTTCGAGGATCAGCGCACGGGCAATACCAATACGCTGGCACTGACCGCCGGAGAATTCATGCGGATAGCGGTTGATGAGGTTAGGCAGCAGGCCGACTTTCATCATCATCGCCTTAACGCGATCGCGCACTTCCTGACGAGACATCTTCGGATGATAGGTCCGCAGCGGCTCGGCAATAATCTCGCCGATGGTCATACGCGGGTTAAGTGATGCCAGCGGATCCTGGAAAATCATCTGGATATCGCTGCGCACCGCGCGCCACTCGTCGGGTTTCATGCCCAGCAGATCTTTGCCCAGCCAGGCCACTTTTCCGTCGGTAGCTTTTACCAGACCGATAATGGCTCGCGCGAAGGTCGATTTACCGCAGCCGGACTCTCCGACCACGCCCAGGGTTTCCCCTTCGTACAGGCGCAGCGTGACGCCATCCACCGCTTTCAGGGTCTTCGGCGGCTGCCAGAACCACTGTTTGCCGTCTTTGATATCGAAATGCACTTTAAGGTCAGCGATTTCGAGCAGCACGTTGCGTTTTTCATCTAATGCGTTCATACCAGCTCCTCCTGCGGCTTAAAGCAGGCGCGCAGACGGCCTGGTGCAAACTCTTCCAGCGGCGGAGCGCTGTTGCAGATTTCCATCGCGTGCGGGCAGCGCGGCTGGAACGGGCAGCCTTTCGGCAGACGCAGCAGGTTTGGCGGGTTGCCCGGAATCGTGAGCAGAGATTCCCCTTCCGCATCCAGACGCGGTACCGCATTCAACAGACCAATCGAGTACGGGTGCGCAGGCTGATAGAAGACATCGCGCGCTTTGCCGTATTCCATGGTACGACCGGCGTACATCACCAGCACTTTGTCACAGATGCCCGCCACCACGCCCAGGTCGTGGGTGATCATGATAATCGCCGTGTTGAACTCACGCTTCAGCTCGTTCAGCAGGGTCATGATTTGCGCCTGAACGGTAACGTCCAGCGCGGTGGTAGGTTCATCGGCAATCAGCAGCTTTGGCCGGCACAGCAGCGCCATCGCAATCATCACGCGCTGACGCATACCGCCAGAAAACTCGTGCGGGAACATGCGCATACGCTTACGCGCCTCCGGCATTTTCACCGCATCCAGCATTTTGACCGACTCTTCAAAGGCTTCCGCTTTGCCCAGGCCTTTGTGCAACATCAGGACTTCCATCAGCTGCTCGCCGACGCGCATGTACGGGTTCAGCGAGGTCATCGGATCCTGGAAAATCATCGAGATCTGTTCGGCACGCAGCTTGTTCAGCTCGTTTTCCGGCAGATTGAGGATTTCACGACCGTTGAATTTAGCGGAGCCTCCAATCACACCGTTAGAGGCCAGCAGGCCCATCAGCGCAAAGGCAGTCTGGGATTTTCCGGAGCCGGACTCCCCCACGATCCCCAGCGTTTCACCCGCGCGCAGGTTGAAGTTGAGATCGTTGACGGCGGTAACATCCCCGTCCGGCGTTTTAAAGGTCACGCGGAGGTCTTTCACATCCAGCAGAAGATTGTTCTGCTGTTGCACCTGTGGCGCAGTGGCCGTTTCAATAATTGTCATGACGGCGCTCCTTAACGGTCTTTCGGGTCGAGGGCATCACGCAGGCCATCGCCGATAAAGTTAAAACAAAACAGGGTGACGACCAAGAAACCCGCCGGATAAAGCAGCAGCCACGGTGAAACTTCCATCGAGTTTGCGCCATCGCTCAGCAGCGCGCCCCAGCTGCTCAGTGGCTCTTGTGTACCGAGACCAAGGAAGCTCAGGAAAGATTCAAACAGGATCATGCTTGGCACCAGCAGTGAGGCATAGACCACCACCACGCCCAGCACGTTAGGAACGATATGGCGAACCACGATATTCCCGGTAGATACACCGCCTACCTGCGCGGCTTCGATAAACTCTTTGCGTTTGAGGCTCAGCGTCTGGCCGCGAACGATACGCGCCATATCCAGCCAGGACACCATCCCGATGGCCACGAAGATCAGCAGGATATTCTGGCCGAAGAAGGTCACCAGCAGGATGACGAAGAACATGAACGGGAAGGAGTTCAGGATTTCCAGCAGACGCATCATTACCGAGTCTATTTTGCCGCCAAGATAGCCGGAAAGTGAGCCGTAGAGCGTACCCACGATCACCGCCACCAGCGCGGCAGCAATACCGACCATCAGCGAGATACGGCCACCGATAGCGACACGCACCAGCAGGTCGCGTCCCGAGGAGTCCGTGCCGAAATAGTGGCCTGATTCCATATCCGGCGCGCTGGACATCATGCCCCAGTCGGTGTCGAAATAGGTAAATTGCGACAGCATCGGCGCCAGGGTCACAAACAGCGCGATGATCACCAGAACAACCAGACTGGCAACCGCTGCACGGTTGTGCATAAAGCGACGGCGCGCGTCCTGCCAGAGGCTACGACCTTCTACTTCCAGTTTTTCACTGAAGTTTTCCAGCGCCTCGCTGTTTTTCTTACTCAACATCATGGCGTGCTCCAGCGTTAGTAACGAATTTTCGGGTCGATGACGGCATACAGCACATCGACGATTGCGTTAAAGAGAATGGTCAGCGCACCGACGAGAATCGTCAGGCTCAGTACCAGCGAATAGTCGCGGTTGAGCGCGCCGTTAACGAACAGCTGACCAATGCCAGGCAGACCGTAGATTGTTTCGATAACCATAGAGCCGGTTATGATCCCGACGAATGCCGGCCCCATGTAGGAGAGCACGGGCAACAGCGCCGGCTTGAGCGCGTGGCGGAAGATAATCCGACGCATAGGCAGCCCTTTCGCGCGCGCGGTACGAATGAAGTTCGAGTGCAACACTTCGATCATTGAACCACGGGTGATACGCGCGATACTGGCGATGTACGCCAGAGATAATGCAACCATCGGCAAAATCATGAACTTCAATGCCCCGCCGTTCCAGCCGCCGCCAGGCAGCCACTTCAGCGTGATGGCAAATATCATCACCAGTAATGGCGCGACAACGAAGCTGGGTATTACTACCCCGGTCATTGCCACCCCCATTACGGCATAATCCCATTTGGTATTTTGTCTGAGCGCGGCGATAACGCCTGCGGTGACCCCGAAAACGATGGCCAGAATGAATGCCGCAGCACCCAACTTAGCCGAAACCGGGAAGCTGGACGCGACCAGGTCGTTAACGGAATAGTCTTTATATTTAAATGACGGTCCAAAATCGCCGTGAGCCAATTGCTTCAGATAATTGAAGTACTGGGTGGAGATAGGATCGTTCAAGTGGTATTTCGCTTCGATATTCGCCATGACTTCAGGCGGCAGCGTACGCTCACCGGTAAATGGACTTCCCGGCGCAAGGCGCATCATGAAGAAGGAAATCGTGATGAGAATAAATAGCGTTGGAATCGCTTCAAGACAGCGACGTAGGATAAATTTCAACATTGCCCGTACCTTCTGGCGTGTGCCTATATTATGTGACGTTGGTTAGACACCGTGGGGCGAGCACGCCCGCCCCACTCATTGCCATTAATGCTTGATAATATACAAGTTTTTAACGTAGATATTATCCATCGGGTCTTTACCGGTATACCCACCTACCCACGGTTTCACCAGACGGGCGTTAACGTAGTAGTAAACCGGAACGATCGCGGAATCTTTATCCAGCTGCTGCTCGGCTTGAGAGTACAGTTCTTTACGCTGCGCTTCGTCAGTGGTTTTCAGCGTGTCGCCAATCAGCTTGTCGAACGCCGGGCTCTTATAGTGAGCGGTGTTGTTCGAGCTGTCGCTCAGCATGGTGTTCAGGAAGGAGGTCGGTTCGTTATAGTCCGCGCACCAGCCAGCACGCGCCACGTCAAAGGTGCCCTGATGACGGCTGTCTAGGAAGGTTTTCCACTCCTGGTTCTCAAGCTTCACGTTAGCGCCCAGGTTCTTTTTCCAGATCGAGGCGACGGCGATAGCCAGTTTTTTGTGCAGATCGGAGGTGTTGTACAGCAGGCTGAAGGTCAGCGGCTTATCTGCGGTGTAGCCCGCTTCGGCCAGCAATTTCTTCGCTTCGGCGTTACGCTGTTCCTGAGTCTGTTTGAACCAGTCTGGCTCGGTCAGTTTTGCGCCATCGGTGTATGGAGGGGTATAGCTGTACGCCGGCAGGTCGCCCTGGTTTTTCACTTTGTTCACGATGATATCGCGATCCAGTGCCAGCTTCAGCGCAGTACGTACACGTACGTCGGTGAACGGTGCTTTCTGGTTGTTGATTTCGTAGTAGTAGGTGCACAGGTACGGATCGACGTGAACTTCTTTAGGGATCTCTTTTTTCAGTTTCTGGAACAGTTCAATCGGCATGTTGTTATAGGTCATGTCGATTTCACCGCTGCGGTAGCGGTTAACGTCAGTCACTTCGGACGAAATTGGCAGATAGGTCACCTGGTCAATCACGGTTTTCGCGTTATCCCAATACTGCGGGTTACGGTCAAGCACCATACGTTCGTTGACCACCCAGTCTTTCAGCTTATAGGCACCGTTGGTTACGATGTTGGCAGGCTGCGTCCATTTTTCACCAAATTTTTCCACGGCAGATTTTGGAACCGGGGAGACGGACGGGTGAACCAGCAGCTTATAGAAGTACGGAACAGGTTCGCTCAACGTCACTTCGAAGGTATTGGCATCGATCGCTTTTACGCCCAGATCGGTGATCGGTTTTTTGCCCGCGATGATGTCATCAATATTGGCGATGTGGCCATATTGCAGGTAGCTCGCATACGGAGAGGCGGTCGTTGGATTCGCCAGACGCTGCCAGCTATAAACGAAATCTTCGGCTGTAACCGGTGTACCGTCGGACCATTTCGCATCTTTACGCAGATGGAAGGTCCAGACTTTGAAATCTTTGTTTTCCCATTTTTCTGCCACACCCGGCGCCGGGTGGCCGTCTACGTCTGTCACCAGCAGGCCTTCGAACAGGTCGCGGTTAACGTTAGACTCAGGAACACCTTCAATTTTATGCGGGTCGAGAGACTGAACTTCCGCACCGTTGTTACGCACCAGCGTCTGCTTCTCCGCCAGTTGAACACCTGCAGGAACGTCCGCAGCCATTGCAGCGTTGCCCGCGATTAGCGCAGTTAAAATCCCCGCCGCTACCAGATTTTTTTTTGTGATGATGGACATTGTGTTGGTACTCCACTCATTATAATGACTGGCCTTCGCCAGCTGTGTAATCCCCTGTTGGGGCCTGTACAGCGCAGGAGTTTTTTTTGCTGCTGTCAGGTTCTTCTTTTACTGCTTGCTATCACCGACTTTTTTATTACTGACCGCTCGTATGGCCGTCTTGCGTCGATTCTTTACAGGCCTCCCCTGTTTGAGACCTGCGCTGGATATCTGAGAAGAGAACCATATGAAAATAATTCTCATCTGCTTGTTTTATGCTGCAAAATATTAGGCCGGAAAGTATCAAATGGCGTAAACGCGCGCCAATACATTTTGCAAATTTGTTAAGCAATTCTCTTTTACGGTGAGTACCGCATCGTTGAGGGCAGCCCTGCCGGACATCGAACACCGCTTAAAAAGCATGGCATTCAACAAGATAGAGAAATTTTTCTCTACAAGCGCGTCGCTGCGCTATCATCGAGTGATTTTGTACAAAAATTTAACAACTGGTTATTATTTAGCACATTCATCTAGGGGAATGTTGAAATTACTAATATCATTTCGGTTATCTCTCAGCAAGCCCCAGACTATCATGTGAGTAAAATAACAGAGCGATCGCAGGTTTTCTGCGCAGGCGGGTTTTAAGGGAATTAATAACTTGTTGAAATACAAGCAATGAACATTATTAGTAGAATTTATTATGATATGTGAGCATTTCAACTTTAGTTATAGGATTTACTGATAATGACGTAAAAAAAAACGGAGCCGTCGCTCCGTTCTTTCATACGAAATATCAGTGCAGCAAACCGGGGAAGATGCTTTTAATCCCCGTCACGATGAATTCAATCCCTAATGCCATCAACAGCAGGCCCATGATACGCGTTATGACGTTAATGCCCGTCTGTCCCAACAGGCGCACCAGCCAGGGTGCCATGCGGAATACGCCCCAACAGCAGAGCGCGAAAAGCGCAATGGCGACGGAAAAACCAATCAGGTGCATCAGACTATGGTAACGCGTGCCCCAGACAATAGTTGAACTGATGGCACCGGGGCCAGCCATGAGCGGTAAGGCCAGCGGCACCACGCCAATACTTTCGCGGATGGCGGTTTCTGACTTCTCCTGCTTGTTCTGTTTATCCTCGCCCAGCTTACCGCTGATCATGGACATGGCGATGGTCACGACCAGGATCCCACCCGCAATGCGGAAAGAGTCGATCGAGATCCCGAAGAGCTGGAGAATGGCGTCACCCAGAAAAAGGGAGGTGAGCAATATGATAGCCACTGACAGGTTAGCGGTGAGGTTGGTCTTATTCCTGGCCGCCGCCGTCTGGTAACTCGTCATACTAATGAAGACAGGAATGATCCCCACCGGGTTGACCAGGGCAAACAAACCAATAAAAAATTTAAAATACGTTGGAAAATCAAAGAGCGTTTGGATCACGTTTTGCTCCGCTTATACACATGCCCGGGACTGACAATTTGTCATGAGAAATCGCGCTGAAGATACCCTTTTTATCCGCATACTTCACTTGAAATCTGTACCAAAACTTTATCATTTCAGGATGTTAAACATATGTATAATCAATGATAGTGCCGCTTCCAATACTTACGTAATTATTTAACACTGGAAAAATCAGCACAAAATAACCCTGCTGAAAGGTATCAGCTTGGGAGAAAATTGACACAGATCATAATTTTCGTACTCAGAAGTGAGTAATCTTGGTTACGCCCCCAGGGAGATCGCCTGACAAAAAGGGATGATGCTAAGGTAAGGCTCTTTTAGTAAATTAGTGTGCTGACGCAGAAAGTAACTCTTTGTTTTACTTTGTGTTACGCAAGTCGTATCGGCTCTGTCTATACTGTGTGACGTATCGAGCGCTGGTTTACTAAAAGAGTTTAAACATTATCAGGAGAGCATTATGGCTGTTACTAATATCGCTGAACTGAACGCACTCGTCGAGCGCGTTAAAAAAGCCCAGCGTGAATATGCCAATTTCACCCAAGAACAGGTTGATAAAATCTTCCGCGCGGCCGCACTGGCTGCTGCAGATGCTCGAATCCCTCTCGCTAAAATGGCCGTTGCCGAATCCGGCATGGGTATCGTGGAAGATAAAGTGATCAAAAACCACTTTGCTTCCGAGTATATCTACAACGCCTATAAAGATGAGAAAACCTGTGGCGTGCTGTCCGAAGACGACACCTTCGGTACCATCACCATCGCTGAACCTATCGGCATCATCTGCGGTATTGTTCCGACTACTAACCCAACGTCTACTGCTATCTTCAAATCACTGATTAGCCTGAAGACCCGTAACGCAATCATCTTCTCACCACACCCACGTGCGAAAGACGCGACTAACAAAGCTGCGGATATTGTCCTGCAGGCGGCGATCGCTGCTGGCGCACCAAAAGATCTGATTGGCTGGATCGACCAACCTTCCGTTGAGCTCTCCAATGCCCTGATGCATCACCCGGACATTAACCTGATCCTGGCGACCGGTGGTCCTGGCATGGTTAAAGCTGCATACAGCTCCGGTAAACCAGCCATCGGTGTGGGCGCAGGTAACACCCCTGTTGTTATCGACGAAACCGCTGACATCAAACGTGCCGTTGCGTCTGTACTGATGTCTAAAACCTTCGATAACGGCGTGATCTGTGCATCTGAACAGTCTGTTGTTGTTGTCGATTCCGTGTACGACGCCGTTCGCGAACGTTTCGCCAGCCACGGCGGCTACATGCTGCAGGGCAAAGAGCTGAAAGCGGTTCAGGACATCATCCTGAAAAATGGCGCGCTGAACGCCGCTATCGTGGGTCAGCCAGCGTACAAAATTGCTGAACTCGCAGGCTTTACCGTTCCGGCGACAACCAAAATCCTGATCGGTGAAGTGAAAGTTGTCGACGAAAGCGAGCCGTTTGCACACGAAAAACTGTCTCCAACGCTTGCAATGTACCGTGCGAAAGATTTCGAAGACGCGGTAGAGAAAGCCGAGAAGCTGGTTGCCATGGGCGGTATCGGCCACACGTCTTGTCTGTACACCGACCAGGATAACCAGCCAGAACGTGTTGCTCACTTCGGTCAGATGATGAAAACTGCACGTATCCTGATTAACACCCCTGCTTCTCAGGGTGGTATCGGTGACCTGTATAACTTTAAACTCGCACCTTCCCTGACTCTGGGTTGTGGTTCCTGGGGTGGTAACTCCATCTCTGAAAACGTTGGTCCAAAACACCTGATCAACAAGAAAACCGTTGCTAAGCGAGCTGAAAACATGTTGTGGCACAAACTTCCGAAATCTATCTACTTCCGCCGTGGCTCACTGCCAATCGCGCTGGATGAAGTGATTACTGATGGCCACAAACGTGCGCTCATCGTGACTGACCGTTTCCTGTTCAACAACGGCTACGCTGACCAGATCACCTCTGTGCTGAAAGCGTCTGGCGTTGAGACTGAAGTGTTCTTTGAAGTTGAAGCTGACCCTACCCTGAGCGTTGTGCGTAAAGGTGCTGAGCTGGCTAACTCCTTCAAACCAGATGTGATTATCGCACTGGGCGGTGGTTCCCCAATGGACGCCGCGAAAATCATGTGGGTCATGTACGAGCATCCTGAAACCCACTTCGAAGAACTGGCGCTGCGCTTTATGGACATCCGTAAACGTATCTACAAGTTCCCGAAAATGGGCGTAAAAGCGAAAATGATCGCGGTAACCACCACTTCCGGTACCGGTTCAGAAGTGACACCATTCGCGGTAGTAACAGACGATGCAACAGGCCAGAAATACCCACTGGCTGACTATGCACTGACCCCAGACATGGCTATCGTTGATGCGAACCTGGTCATGGAAATGCCGAAATCACTGTGTGCGTTCGGTGGTCTGGATGCGGTAACTCACGCCCTGGAAGCCTACGTTTCTGTACTGGCGTCTGAGTTCTCTGACGGTCAGGCTCTGCAGGCTCTGAAATTGCTGAAAGAAAACCTGCCAGCGTCCTACAACGAAGGGTCTAAAAACCCGGTAGCACGTGAACGCGTTCACAGTGCAGCAACCATCGCCGGTATCGCGTTTGCGAACGCCTTCCTGGGTGTTTGCCACTCTATGGCGCACAAGCTGGGTTCTCAGTTCCACATTCCTCACGGTCTGGCGAACGCCCTGTTGATCAGCAACGTTATCCGTTATAACGCTAACGACAACCCAACCAAGCAGACTGCTTTCAGCCAGTACGACCGTCCGCAAGCACGTCGTCGTTATGCTGAAATCGCAGACCACCTTGGTCTGAGCGCACCGGGCGACCGTACTGCTGCGAAGATTGAGAAACTGCTGGCATGGCTGGAAAGCCTGAAAGCTGAACTGGGTATTCCAAAATCTATCCGTGAAGCGGGCGTTCAGGAAGCTGACTTCCTCGCTCACGTAGACAAGCTGTCTGAAGATGCATTCGATGATCAGTGTACTGGTGCTAACCCGCGCTACCCACTGATCTCCGAACTGAAACAGATTCTTCTGGATACCTTCTACGGTCGTGAGTTCAAAGAAAATGACGTTGCCGCTGTGAAAACAGAAGTTCCTGTCATCAAAGCTGACAAGAAAGCGAAGAAAAGCGCTTAACTGACAGCAAACGAAAAACCCGCCTTTATGGCGGGTTTTTTTATGTCTGAATAACAAGGCTAACGTTATATTCTGTCGTCGTGTTGAATCGCGCTTAGCGAGCCTACAGACAGCGCTTCTTTATAATGCTTACGACATACCGATACATAGCGCTCATTGCCGCCTATCACCACCTGCTCACCATCTGCATAAGGTTTTCCGGCCTGGTCGAGACGAAGCACCATACTGGCTTTGCGACCGCAGAAGCAGATCGTTTTTAGCTCAACGAGTTTATCCGACCAGGCAAGCAAATACTGACTCCCGGCAAAGAGCTCACCGCGGAAATCCGTACGCAGACCGTAACAAAGCACCGGGATATCGAGCTCATCAACCACCTCGGAAAGGGCGTGAACCTGTTCACGCGTCAGAAACTGGCTCTCATCTACCAGGACACAGTGAATGGGCCGATCAGCATGTTCTGCGCGAATGTCTTCAAACAGATCGGTTTTCGGGTTAAACAGCCTGGCAGGCGACGAGAGCCCTATTCTGGAACTCACCTTCCCTGCGCCAAAGCGATCGTCAATTTCAGCCGTATAAACAACGCTACGCATCCCGCGTTCCTGGTAATTGTATGAGGATTGCAGCAACGCGGTGGATTTACCGGCATTCATCGCCGAATAGTAGAAATAAAGTTGTGCCATTGGCCGTAAAACCCTAATCAATGTGTAATATTCCCGATGAGTCATTGTACCATATTTTGTCAGGTCATCAGCGATACAGCGCACAGAGGACGCGGTCCAGCGCGGAGTTCAGAACCTTCTGTTTTCGAAAATAATCCGTTAAAACATGAAGTAAACGCATTCAGCAAGGCCAATATGTTATAAGTTCAGCCAAACATAACACTTCTTTTTATAGTGGAATCACCGTTCATTAAAATTCACTATTTATTAACTATTTCAGACTTAACATCACGGCTGGGAACTAATACAAAAGGCTGATATTTATCCGCCGCAACTATAATTCCTGCGGTAAATGTCACAAAAAAAAGATGCAATCGACCGGGTTAAGCAGGTTTACGTGATAACAAGCGAGACTGTCGGGTGATGAAATTTAAGTTAGCGTAATTAATAATAGCGGCATTATTTAGTATTTTTTGAATTCCTTACATTCCTGGCTATTGCACATCTGAATTTATGGCTCTATTATTAGGACAACAAACCACCCCCCATTATAAGTTTGAGATTACTACAATGAGCGAAGCACTTAAAATTCTGAACAACATCCGTACTCTTCGTGCGCAGGCAAGAGAATGCACCCTCGAAACGCTTGAAGAAATGCTGGAAAAATTAGAAGTTGTAGTTAATGAACGTCGCGAAGAAGAAAGCGCTGCTGCTGCTGAAATCGAAGAGCGTACTCGTAAACTGCAGCAATATCGTGAAATGCTGATTGCTGATGGTATCGATCCAAATGAATTGCTGAACAGCATCGCTGCAGCTAAAACCGGTACCAAAGCCAAGCGTGCTGCTCGTCCTGCTAAATATAGCTACGTTGACGAGAACGGCGAAACTAAAACCTGGACTGGCCAGGGTCGTACTCCTGCTGTTATCAAGAAAGCCATGGATGAGCAAGGTAAACAGCTGGATGATTTCCTGATCAAGGATTAATCACCCCACATTCAGAAAAATCCCGCGTAACGCGGGATTTTTTTTAACCAAAATTTGTCGCAAACATCCCCTTACACTCTGTCATAAAGCGTTATTTGGCTATTTCACAACGCTTACAACCATGCTGATTGCGGGGGGTTTTTGGCATAAAAAAACCGGTGGGCAGCGCCTCACCGGTTTCGAACATTTGCAGCCGTGGCTTATTTCTTAATACCTGCGTTCTCTTTGAGCCAGGTTTTAAATTCTTCACCAAGGGTATTGTGGCGAATACCATATTCAACAAACGCCTGCATATAACCGAGCTTATTACCGCAGTCGTGGCTCTTACCTTTCATATGGTAAGCCTCAACGGTCTCTTTCTCGATCAGCATATCGATGGCATCCGTCAGCTGGATCTCATCACCTGCTCCTGGAGGCGTTTTCGCCAGCAGAGGCCAGATTTCAGCGCTTAGGACATAGCGACCTACAACGGCGAGGTTTGAAGGCGCTACGTCGGCTTTAGGCTTCTCTACCACGCCAACCATTGGCACGCTTTCGCCCGGCTCAAGGTTAACGCCTTTGCAGTCAACCACACCGTATGCCGTCACGTCTTCAACAGGCTCAACCATGATCTGGCTGCTGCCGGTTTCGTCAAAACGTTTGATCATCTCAGCCAGGTTATCCTGAGAAAGATCGGATTCGTATTCGTCCAGAATAACGTCTGGCAGAATTACCGCTACAGGCTCATCACCCACAACAGGATGTGCACACATAACAGCGTGGCCCAGACCTTTAGCCAGGCCCTGACGAACCTGCATAATGGTGACGTGTGGAGGGCAAATAGACTGAACTTCTTCTAACAGCTGACGCTTAACACGTTTTTCCAGCATGGCTTCAAGTTCAAAGCTTGTATCGAAATGGTTTTCGATAGAGTTCTTTGATGAATGCGTAACCAGCACAATTTCAGTGATGCCGGCAGCGATACATTCATTAACGACATACTGAATTAATGGCTTATCAACCAGAGGCAGCATCTCTTTAGGAATCGCCTTAGTTGCTGGTAACATCCTGGTCCCCAATCCCGCTACCGGGATGACGGCCTTTCTGACTTTCGAATTTAGGGCAGCCATTCAAATTCTCCTGAGCTGTTCAAGTTTTGAACTTTTATGCAATAAATAACGCGTTGAGTATATCAGCCTCGCCCCGCAGTCCGGGTCTGAAAAGAACGCGTTGCCGATCAATTAGGATAAATACGCATGAAACTGGGCAGCGATAGTAGCACTCCCCGTAAAACACAGGTAAAGCAATCTTAAAATTAAGATCCGATTGCTTATTCTGTGGACAACATTAGGCGTAGCCGTCCCCCGGCACCCCAAATTTGGCACTGCCAGGAGGAACAGCGGTGGCTAATTTGATTAAGATACGCCGTTCCCAATGTCCCAAGCGGCACACCGTTACTCACCTGAATATGGTGTTCACCGGTATTCAGTGAAGCGTTGAGACCTGCTGAAACCAGAATCAGATTCTTTAAACCGCTGTGGTAATAGCCGACCAGCAGCGGGAACTGTCCGGGCAAATTGGCCTGCCGAAAAAGCTGGTTAACCTGTTTGAGTAAACTGCCCAGCTCCGGCAGCCGTTGCCCCTGATGCGATAACTGTTCCTGCAGCAAACCATTAAATAGCGCGCGAAGAAGTAACGCGGCTAATACGCCATTATCCCCCGCCCTGGTGACATCCAGAGAATAAAATGCAAGGTCGGAATCAGATAGCGGTGCGATATCCAGCACCAGTCCTGGCTGATCGGCCGCCACCAGCTGGCGATAATTTACGCGACAGTGTGAAATAGTCTGCTGTACGGGCGGCTGGAGTTCTTGCAACAGTTTCGCTGCGGCAGGTGGATTACTCACCAGAGCATCCCAGTCCTGGAAAAGACGCTCCTCTTCCTCTACCCGGGAATTAAACATATTCGGATATAGGCACGCTAAAACCGTTTCTCGCAGCCGGTTAAGATCCTTGACCGGTTTAAGCAGAATATCCTGCACCCCAAGACGTAATGCTTTGGCGATATCCGCCATATTCTCTGTGGCAGAGATCACCAGAATCGGCGTCTGATTGCCTTCGTTGCGCAGATGTTCAACCAGCTTCAGCCCATTCATGCGCGGCATCGCAATGTCGCAAATCATCAAATCGGGCGTAATGCTGATCATTTTTTCCAGAGCGTCGATGCCATCTTCAGCCAGTGAAGTGATTGCTCCCAGCGAGGATAACCACGAATCCAGTAGCGATCGGAAAACGGGCTCGTCTTCAACAATCAAAATGTGTTTTCCGGCCAATGGCTGCGTCATGGTTCCTCCCCTGGCTGACAGTAACTAAATAGTGGCATGCGATCGGCACTATCGCCTGTCAGATTTTGCTGAAGTAATCAAAAAAAGGTGCTTAACGTGCTGCTCGCACAAAAGGCAACAATTCGTCCATTTTCTTTTCGACGGCTAACGAGCCCGCTGCGATGGCGGCCTCAGCCCGATGGAAATCAAGGGTAGATATTTGCGGACAGTAAGGCTGAATAAGAATATCTGGCGGGTCGCCTGCCATACGATTGCGCTTAAGGCGATTCTCCAGTACCTGGATTGACGTGGTCATGATTTCTATTGCCGTCGGCGCGGCAACCGAGCGACGTGCGGCCATACGCCCGATTCTTCCTCGCAGGCGTTCATGCCAGGCCAGTTTCTCGCCTTCGGCATCTTCGCTCTGGAGATTGACCGGCATGAGGTCCTGTTGCATCAGGTGGGCGTCGTGCTGCAGGTCGACGGCAATCACGATATCCGCTCCCATAGCACGGGTCAGAGAGATGGGGACCGGGTTCACGACGCCACCGTCGACCAGCCAGTAGCCGTTGTGTGGGACAGGTGCCATGAGCCCCGGCATACTGCAGGAGGCACGCACCGCAAGGTGAATATCCCCTTCGGTTAGCCAGAGTTCGCGTCCTGTGCTGAGGTTCGTCGCGACGGCGCCGAAAGGCATCTGACAATCCGTGAAGTCTTCGAGAGGCATAACCTGGCGGAACTGGTTAAAGACGCGCTCTCCGCGCAGCAGCCCGCCACGCTGCCACGAGAGGTCCATCAGACGCAGCACGTCCCAGTAGCTGAAGGCGCGCACCCAGGTCTCGAGTTCCGGAAGCTTCCCGCACGCGTAAGCGGAGCCGACAAGCGATCCGATTGAACACCCTGCGACGATATCAACGTCAATGCCCATCTTGTTTAAGGCATTAATTACGCCGATGTGTGACCATCCCCGGGCGGCACCTGAACCCAGCGCCAGCCCAATTTTAACCTTTCTCATTAGTCCTGTTTTACTTCCCCTGGATTCCTGACATAGCGTCAACGCAACGCCTCAGTTAACATAGTGCTACCCGAAGCGTTTTACGCCTTTATATTTTGTTCCAGGAAGAGAATCGTGTCTCAACTCTGCCCCTGTGGTAGCGCTCTGGAGTATAGCCTATGTTGCCAGCGATATCTGTCTGGCGATCAGGTTGCACCAGACCCGTCACACCTTATGCGTTCACGTTACACTGCTTTTGTGATCAAAGACGCAGACTATCTGATTAAAACCTGGCATCCCTCCTGCCGCGCTGCCGAATTCAGACAGGACATCGAAGCCGGGTTTACGAACACGCAGTGGCTCGGCCTCACCGTCTATGAATCCTCAACAGGCAGTCATGTTGATGAAGGTTACGTCAGCTTTGTTGCCCGCTTTACCGAGAATAATAAACCTGGTGCCATTATCGAGCGTTCCCGGTTCTTAAAGGAAAGCGGGCAGTGGTATTATATTGACGGAACGCGCCCGCAGTTTGGTCGTAACGATCCCTGCCCTTGTGGTTCAGGTAAAAAATTTAAAAAGTGTTGCGGGCAGTAACGCCTGACAACCCAGATTTCGCAAATACAAACAGGATTTCCCGGCGATGCAATCATTACAACGTAAAGTTCTGCGCACCATCTGTCCCGATCAAAAAGGGCTGATCGCACGAATTACCAACATTTGCTACAAACATGAACTGAATATCGTGCAGAACAACGAGTTCGTTGACCACCGTACCGGCCGTTTCTTTATGCGTACCGAGCTGGAAGGTATTTTCAACGACACCACCCTGCTTGCCGATCTGGACAGCGCGCTGCCGGAAGGTTCCGTGCGCGAGTTAACCCCAGCAGGCCGACGCCGCGTTGTGATTCTGGTGACCAAAGAAGCACACTGCCTGGGCGACCTGCTGATGAAAGCAAACTACGGCGGTCTGGATGTCGAAATTGCTGCCGTCATCGGCAATCACGAGACGCTGCGCACGCTGGTCGAGCGTTTTGATATTCCGTTCGAGCTGGTGAGCCACGAAGGCCATACCCGTGAAGAACACGACGATCTGATGGCACAGGCCATTGAAGCGCATAATCCGGACTACGTTGTGCTGGCGAAATACATGCGCGTGTTGACGCCCTCCTTCGTGGCGCGTTTCCCGAACAAGATCATCAACATTCACCACTCGTTCCTGCCGGCCTTTATCGGTGCTCGCCCATATCATCAGGCGTACGAGCGCGGCGTGAAGATCATCGGTGCGACCGCGCACTACGTGAACGACAACCTCGACGAAGGCCCAATCATTATGCAGGACGTGATTCATGTGGACCACACCTACACCGCCGAGGATATGATGCGTGCCGGACGTGACGTCGAGAAGAACGTGCTTAGCCGTGCGCTGTATCAGGTGCTGGCGCAGCGGGTCTTCGTGTACGGCAACAGAACCATCATTCTTTAATCTTTCGGAAAATGAATTGATTAGCTTTGCGCCTTTACGGATAAAAAGCAGGCAAACAACTTCATTTCCCTAAAGGAATGCTTTACAGGGGCGTCTCATTTGATATGATGCGCCCCGCTTCCAGCAGGAAGCAGGCCAGTTAAAAGCATTACCCCGTGGTGGGGTTCCCGAGCGGCCAAAGGGAGCAGACTGTAAATCTGCCGTCATCGACTTCGAAGGTTCGAATCCTTCCCCCACCACCATCTCTCAGCACGACCTCAAAATTTGAATTACCCCTGGTGGGGTTCCCGAGCGGCCAAAGGGAGCAGACTGTAAATCTGCCGTCATCGACTTCGAAGGTTCGAATCCTTCCCCCACCACCATCACTTCCAAATAACTCCAAACCTTCTGTTCGCACCAGGCATCAGGCATTTCCGTCACGGGGAAGGATGAGAAGCTTCGACTAAGGTTCGATTCGAGCGTAGCGAGAAAGCGTTGCCGCAGGCAACGACCCGAAGGGCGAGGCGCAACGCGCCGAGTAATCCTTCCCCCACCACCATCACTTCCCGAATAATCCAAAAAAATCATTATAAAACTGAACCGAATCCGTCGTTTTAGGCCGGGTAAGGCGCAGCCGCCACCCGGCGACAGAAACCTACATCGGTGGCAACCGTCTCTTCACCGGCGAACTTTTCACAATCGACGTATTACACTGGGCATGATCTGCCAGGCCGTCCAGCAACGCATCCAGTTGCTCTATCGACCGCACCACCAGCCTAATCACAAAGCAATCTTCCCCGGTGACCTTGTCGCTCTCAATACACTCCGGCATCGCCTGAATGTACTTATCCACCTTATGCAACAGCCCCGGCAAAGGCCGCACGCGCA
Organism: Enterobacter sp. KB-221C9; assembly: GCF_041320715.1. Taxonomy (NCBI): domain Bacteria; kingdom Pseudomonadati; phylum Pseudomonadota; class Gammaproteobacteria; order Enterobacterales; family Enterobacteriaceae; genus Enterobacter; species Enterobacter sp. KB-221C9. The sequence continues at coordinate 77,584 of NZ_JBGIWG010000002.1, read as the reverse complement.
CCAGCGCCTGCAGCGTATACCCCAGCGCCGCCAGATTCACCCGTGCGCCATACCCCTGAACCACACCGCGCTCTTCCAGCCTTTTCAGGCGTTCTGCCGTGCTGGGTGAAGTCAGACCGATGCGTCCGCTGAGCACCTTCAAAGACATGCGCGCATCCTCGACCAGGCAGGCTAAAATTTGTCGATCGATATCATCGAGAAGGTATTCCATCGCTTTTACCTAATTTTAAAAAGCCATTAACGTATTCAACCTTATCTCACCTCTGTAAAACCCGACAGCAATTTTCGACAATAGCGTCACTAATCAGGAGGTGGATGATGCGTGATTTACATAAAGGCGTCTGGCAAATGAGCCTGGCGATGTTAATTTCCGGCTCTATTGGTGCGTTTGTTTTACTCAGCGGTCTGCCGGTGACGGAAGTGGTGTTCTGGCGCTGTCTTATCGGGGCTATAGCGCTTTTTATTTTTATCCGGGTAAGTCAAAAGCCCTTTAGTCCCCTCACCCGCACCACGCTGCTGCTGGCCATTCTCGGCGGCGTGGCATTAGTGGTGAACTGGCTGCTGCTCTTCGCAGCCTATGAACGGATCTCTATTGGTCTTTCTACCGTGGTCTATAACACCCAGCCGTTTATGCTGGTCCTGATGGGAATGTTTTTAGGTGAACGCGTCAGCGTGGCGAAATGGGGCTGGCTGTTCCTCGCCTTTGGCGGCGTGGTGATATTGCTCTCCAGCGAGCTGACCGGCGCGCATGGCAGTGAATGGCTCGCCGGAATCGGTCTGGCGATGGCCGCGGCTTTCTTCTACGCGGTCACGGCCATTATTGCCCGCAAACTCAGATCCGTTGCGCCGCAGCATATTGCCTTTATCCAGGTGCTGACGGGCGTCGTGATGCTTTTACCGTTTGCCAGCATGCCATCATTTTCAGGTGATTTTCCCTGGCCGATCCTGCTGACGCTGGGCATCGTCCATACAGGCATTATGTACCAGCTGCTCTACAGCGCAATTCAGAAGCTGCCTACGCCGATAACCGGTTCCCTGTCGTTTATCTATCCGGTGGTGGCGATCGTTGTCGATAATCTGGTATTCGGACACTCGCTGAACCTGACGCAGCTGGCGGGCGGTGCGCTGATCCTGTTTGCTGCAGCGGGCAACAACCTGGGCTGGGGCGAAAAAAAACCCCGCGAGTGCGGGGTTGGTATCAAAACGGTGAATTAGCGGCGGGCGCGCACAATCTGATATTTGCGCGTCAGGTACTCCACCGGCGCGCTCCAGATATGCACCAGGCGAGAGAACGGGAACAGCACAAACAGCGTCATGCCCAGCACCAGGTGAACGCGGAAGATAAACGCCACGCCGTCCAGGTGCGCGGACGCTCCGCCGTGGAAGGTCACCACGGACTGCGCCCAGCCGACCAGCTTCATCATTTCGCTTCCGTCCATATGCTGCGCCGAGAACGGAATGGTCAGCAGGCCCAGCGCGCACTGCACCATCAGCAGGGAGAGGATCAGAATGTCCGCTGCGGTCGTGGTCGCACGCACGCGCGGGCTGAACAGACGACGCTTCAGCAGCAGCAGGCCGCCCACCAGGGTCATCACGCCGCAGGCACCGCCGGCGATCATCGCCATCTTCTGCTTCACCTCAATCGGCAGCCACGCTTCGTACATCCAGTGCGGCGTCAGCATTCCCAGGAAGTGTCCGGCAAAAATCCCCAGAATACCAATGTGGAACAGGTTAGAGCCCACATGCATCCCTTTACGATCCAGCATCTGGCTGGAGGCAGCACGCCAGGTGTACTGGCCGTAGTCGTAACGCAGCCAGCTTCCCACCAGGAACACGGTGCCCGCGATATACGGGTAAATGTCAAAGAAGAACATATTCAGGAAGTGCATTAGTGCCGTCCTCCGTTAGAGATATTCAAATATTGCGGGGCAACCGCGCCGGCAAAACGACGCTGGTGAGCGGAGATTTCAGACTCGCCGCAGTTCTGGTCAGCAAAGAATTTCACCTGCTCTTCTTCCCAGACCGCATCCAGCGCCTGTGGCGTATCATCGCGGGCTTCATCCGCAATTTTCTCCGCCACTTTTTCACTGTCGACCGCGGCGTTGGCCAGCTTCACCAGCAGATCGAACAGTACCGCATAGCGGCTCTCGCGCTGCTGAAGCCGCGCGCCGAGCAGCGCCAGGATCGGCGCGATGTCCTGCAGACCGCCTAACGCCTCTTCTTTCGGCAGCTGCGCCAGGTACTCCAGGTACAGCGGCAGATGATCCGGCAGCTCGCGGCTGTCGAGCAGCAGGCCGTGCTGTTCGTACTGGGCCATCAGGTCTACCATCGCCTGACCGCGGTCACGGGATTCACCGTGCACGTGTTCAAACAGCAGCAGAGACGTTGCACGGCCTCGATCAAACAGCTGGCTGTAGTCCGACTGGGCATCCAGAAGGTCGCGCGCGAGCAGATCGCGGAGGAAGACGCCCATCTTCTGGGCATCCTCTTTATCCAGGTTTTCAGATGACGCGAGTGCATCAAAAAGTTCCTGCTGATGCTGCGCAAGCGCAGCATCCGGGTACTCGAGCAGACGCGAAACAATGACGAGTTCAATCATTGGTGCGGCTCCGTTTTGCTGGTCACATCCATGGCGTCGATGCGGCGGCTGTTGAACAGGTTGAATTTGCTGTCTGACCCGTGGCAGCCGTCGCCAAAGGTAAAGCCACAGCCATTTTTTTCCGGGAAGGCTTCGCGGGCCAGTTCACGGTGGCTGCTCGGCACCACGAAACGGTCTTCGTAGTTGGCAATCGCCAGATAGCGGTACATTTCCTGCGCCTGGGCTTCGGTCAGACCGACCTCTTCCAGCGCGCGGGTATCGGTAACACCGTCTACGGTTTCCGCACGCTTGAAGTGACGCATCGCCAGCATACGCTTCAGCGCGAGCAGTACCGGCTGGGTATCCCCTGCGGTCAGCAGGTTCGCCAGGTACTGAACCGGAATACGCAAGCTTTCCACGTCCGGCAGAATGCCGTTGCTGCCCAGCTCGCCCGCGTCAGCCGCAGACTGAATCGGCGACAGCGGCGGCACGTACCAGACCATCGGCAGGGTGCGGTATTCCGGATGCAGCGGCAGGGCCAGCTTCCAGTCCATCGCCATTTTGTACACCGGAGACTGCTGCGCCGCGTCGATGACGCTCTGCGGCACGCCGTCTTTCAGCGCCTGCTCAATCACCTTCGGATCGTTTGGATCGAGGAAGACGTCCAGCTGACGCTGATACAGATCTTTCTCGTGCTCGGTGCTGGCTGCGTTTTCAATCGCGTCCGCGTCATACAACAGCACGCCGAGGTAGCGGATACGGCCTACGCAGCTTTCGGAGCAGACGGTCGGCATACCGGCTTCAATACGCGGGTAGCAAAAGATGCACTTCTCAGACTTGCCGCTCTTCCAGTTGAAGTAGATTTTTTTGTACGGGCAGCCGGTGATACACATACGCCAGCCGCGGCACTTGTCCTGGTCGATCAGCACGATGCCGTCTTCTTCACGCTTGTAGATGGCGCCGCTCGGGCAGGTCGCCACGCACGCCGGGTTGAGGCAGTGCTCGCACAGGCGCGGCAGATACATCATGAAGGTGTTTTCGAACTGGCCGTACATCGCCTTCTGCATGTTCTCGAAGTTCTGGTCTTTGGCGCGTTTCTCAAACTCGCCGCCCAGAATCTCTTCCCAGTTTGGACCGCTGGTAATTTTGTCCATGCGCTGACCGGTGATCAGCGAGCGAGGACGGGCGATCGGCTGGTGTTTGCTTTCCGGCGCGTTGTGCAGGTTCTGATAGTCGTAGTCAAACGGCTCGTAGTAATCGTCAATGCCCGGCAGGTGCGGGTTAGCAAAGATTTTACCCAGCAGCATCGCACGGTTACCCATGCGCGGCTGCAGCTTGCCGTTGATTTTACGGATCCAGCCGCCCTTCCACTTCTCCTGGTTTTCCCAGTCTGTCGGGAAGCCGGTGCCCGGCTTGCTTTCCACGTTGTTGAACCAGGCGTACTCCATACCTTCACGGCTGGTCCAGACGTTTTTACAGGTGACCGAGCAGGTATGACAGCCGATGCATTTATCCAGATTCAGCACCATGCCGACTTGTGAACGAATTTTCATTTTACGCTCTCCTGTACCTGGTCATTACCTTCGCCGTCTAACCAGTTAATGTTCTTCATCTTACGTACCACCACGAACTCATCGCGGTTCGATCCTACGGTGCCGTAGTAGTTAAAGCCGTAGGCCAGCTGCGCATAGCCACCGATCATGTGGGTCGGCTTCGGCGTAATACGGGTCACGGAGTTGTGGATCCCGCCGCGCTGCTCGGTAATTTCTGACCCCGGCAGGTTAACGATACGTTCCTGCGCGTGGTACATCATGGTCATCCCGGCCGGTACGCGCTGGCTCACCACCGCACGCGCCGTCAGGGCACCGTTGCTGTTGAACACTTCGATCCAGTCGTTATCTTCAATACCCAGATCTTTGGCGTCCGCTTCGCTCATCCAGACAATCGGACCGCCGCGCGACAGGGTCAGCATCAGCAGGTTGTCGCTGTAGGTGGAGTGAATACCCCACTTCTGGTGCGGCGTCAGGAAGTTCAGCGCCTTCTCAGGGTTACCGTTCGATTTCGCCCCCATCACGGACTTCACGGAGCGGGTGTCGATTGGCGGACGGTAGACCAGCAGGCTTTCACCAAAGTCGCGCATCCACTGGTGATCCTGATACAGCGACTGGCGGCCGGACAGGGTGCGCCATGGGATCAGCTCGTGAACGTTGGTGTAGCCGGCGTTATAAGACACGTGCTCATCTTCCAGGCCTGACCAGGTCGGGCTGGAGATAATCTTACGCGGCTGCGCCTGAATATCGCGGAAGCGGATTTTCTCTTCCTCTTTATTCTTCGCCAGGTGCGTGTGGTCGCGACCGGTGAACTCGCTCAGTGCCGCCCAGGCCTTCACGGCAACGTGGCCGTTGGTTTCCGGGGCCAGGGTCAGGATCATTTCAGCCGCATCAATCGCCGTGTTCAGCATGGGCTGGCCTTTCGCCGGGCCGTCCGCTTTGGTGTAGTTAAGCTTGCGCAGCAGATCCATTTCGCTCTGGGTGTTCCAGGCGATCCCTTTACCGCCGTTACCGATTTTTTCCATCAGCGGGCCGATAGAGGTAAAGCGTTCGTAGGTTGCCGGGTAGTCGCGTTCAACCGGAATAATGTGCGGCGCGGTCACGCCCGGGATCAGGTCGCATTCGCCTTTTTTCCAGTCCTTCACGTCCAGCGGCTGCGCCAGTTCGGCGGCGGAGTCGTGCTGGATTGGCAGCGTCACCACGTCGGTCTCTTTGCCCAGGTGCCCTACGCAGACTTCAGAGAATTTCTTCGCGATGTCTTTGTAGATATCCCAGTCGCTTTTCGATTCCCACGCCGGGTCAACGGCCGCAGACAGCGGATGAATAAACGGATGCATATCCGAGGTATTCATGTCGTCTTTTTCGTACCAGGTCGCGGTTGGCAGCACGATGTCGGAGTACAGGCAGGTGCTGGACAGACGGAAGTCGAGCGTTACCACCAGATCCAGCTTGCCGTCGAGACCGTTATCTTTCCACTCCACCTCTTCCGGCTTCACGCCGCCCTGCTTGCCGAGATCTTTCCCCTGGATACCGTTTTCGGTACCGAGCAGGTATTTCAGCATGTACTCGTGGCCTTTACCGGACGAGCCCAGCAGGTTGGAGCGCCAGATGAACAGGTTACGCGGGTGGTTTTTACCGTTCTCCGGCTGTTCAGCCGCGAAGCGGATTGAGCCATCCTTCAGGGATTTCACGGTGTAATCCACCGGTGACATGCCCGCTTGCTTCGCCGCTTCCGCAATGCGCAGCGGGTTAGTGCCCAGCTGCGGCGCCGACGGCAGCCATCCCATGCGCTCTGCGCGCACGTTGAAGTCAATCAGGTGGCCGCTGTAGCGGGATTTATCCGCCATCGGCGACAGCAGCTCCTGCGCGGTGACCGTTTCGTAGCGCCACTGGCTGGAGTGGTTATAGAAGTAGGAAGTGCTGTTCATGTGGCGTGCCGGACGCTGCCAGTCGAGGGCAAACGCCAGCGGCTGCCAGCCGGTCTGCGGACGCAGTTTTTCCTGGCCCACGTAGTGTGCCCAGCCGCCGCCGCTCTGACCAACGCAGCCGCAGAAGATCAGCATGTTGATCAGACCGCGATAGTTCATATCGAGGTGATACCAGTGGTTCAGACCCGCACCGACGATGATCATCGAACGACCGTGCGTTTTGTCCGCGTTTTCTGCGAACTCACGTGCGATACGGGTAATGTGCGCGCGAGGCACGCCGGTAATCTGCTCCGCCCAGGCCGGGGTGTAGGCTTTCACGTCGTCATAGCCGGTTGCGCAGTTTTCATCGCCCAGACCGCGTTCCAGACCATAGTTCGCCATGGTCAGGTCATAAACGGTGGTGACCAGTGCGGTAGAACCGTCGGCCAGCTGCAGGCGTTTAACCGGCAGTTTGTGCATCAGAACGTTTTTCAGTTCAACCTTGTTGAAATGCTCTGAACCTTCGCCACCAAAATAGGGGAACCCGACTTCAGCGATCTCGTCCTGGCTGCCCAGCATGCTCAGGCGCAGCTCCGTCTCTTCGCCGGTGGTGCCGTTGCGTTGCTCAAGGTTCCACTTGCCCTTCTCGCCCCAGCGGAAGCCGATAGAGCCGTTTGGCACCACCAGCTCGCCGTTGCTGTTATACGCAACGGTTTTCCACTCAGGGTTATTTTCCTGACCCAGCGAATCCACCAGATCGGCAGCGCGCAGCGTGCGGCCCGCGGCATAGTAACCCTCACGCTCTTCCAGCATGACCAGCATCGGCATGTCGGTGTAGCGGCGAACGTAGTCGGTGAAGTACTGGCTTGGCTTATCAAGATGGAATTCACGCAGCATGACGTGGCCCATCGCCATCGCCATTGCGGCATCGGTACCCTGTTTCGGTGCCAGCCACAGATCGCATAGCTTGGCGATTTCCGCGTAGTCGGGGGTCACCGCTACGGTTTTGGTGCCTTTGTAACGGACTTCGGTAAAGAAGTGCGCGTCCGGCGTACGCGTCTGAGGAACGTTAGAGCCCCAGGCGATGATATAGCTGGAGTTGTACCAGTCCGCGGATTCCGGCACGTCGGTCTGCTCGCCCCAGGTCTGCGGAGACGCAGGCGGCAAATCGCAGTACCAGTCGTAGAAGCTCAGGCAGGTACCGCCGATAAGTGACAGATAGCGAGCTCCGGAGGCGTAAGAGACCATCGACATCGCCGGGATTGGCGAGAAGCCCGCCACGCGGTCAGGACCGTAGGTTTTGACGGTGTAGACGTTGGAGGCGGCAATCAGCTCGTTCACTTCTTTCCATGAGGAGCGAACGAAACCACCGCGACCACGAGCCTGCTTGAAGCTTTTTGCTTTGTCAGCGTCTTCGATGATGGACGCCCACGCATCCACCGGATCGCTGTGCTGCACTTTCGCTTCACGCCACATCTTCATCAGGCGCTTGCGCATCAGAGGGTATTTCAGACGGTTAGCGCTGTAGAGATACCAGGAGTAGCTGGCGCCACGCGGGCAGCCGCGCGGTTCGTGGTTTGGCATATCCGGGCGGGTGCGCGGATAGTCGGTCTGCTGCATTTCCCAGGTCACCAGACCGTTTTTAACGAAAATCTTCCAGCTACATGAGCCAGTACAGTTCACGCCGTGGGTCGAACGGACGACTTTGTCATGCTGCCAGCGCTGACGGTAACCGTCTTCCCAGTCCCGGTTGGTATCCAGAACCTGGCCGTGCCCATCGGCAAAAGTTTCACCCTTCTGTTTGAAGTAGCGAAACCGGTCCAAAAATTTGCTCATCGGGTATCTCCTGTGTGGAGCCTGTGGCTCTCTAAATCGACATTGCTGATTTGCAGCGAAGGTAACGCCCTGAAAGAGGGGGAGAATTGATAACGATCAAGACGAGGAGGGACTTTCAGGCGAGGGGTTATGCCGAATACCACCAAAGCGGTATCTTATGAAATTTCATATATATATGAAATATATGACCATTTTTATTTTATCGTACAAAAAACCGGTCAATATTTAACATCTCAGGTATTAAGGGGTAGAGCGACCTGTAAATCGATGGCGATCGCAGCGTTTCCCGCAGGCTTCCTCTGTAAACCCACCAGTATGTTGTAACTATTTCCAGCGCAAAAAAAACGCGACCCGAAGGCCGCGTAAACGGATAATCACACTTACTTATTTTTCTTGGTATTACGGCCATATACCAGCCACGTAATCACAACGCAGGCGATATAGAAGACGAGGAAGACCTTCATGGCACCGGCCGGAGAGCCGGTCAGGTCCAGAGAGATACCGAACGCTTTCGGGATAAAGAAGCCGCCAATCGCGCCGATGGCAGAGATAAAGCCCAGCGCCGCAGCCGTATCCGTCGCCGCTTCGCGCATCGCCTGCTCTTCGCTCCCGCCCTGCGCCTTCACGCGATCCATCGTCAGCTTACGGAAGATCACGGAGATCATCTGGAAGGTAGACGCACTCCCCAGCCCGGCCGTCAGGAACAGCACCATAAACACGCCGAAGAAGGCGATGAAGTTACCGCCCTGTCCGTCGACGGGCAGCGTGAGGAACAGCAGCGCGCAGAAGACCGCCATCACGACGAAGTTAACCAGCGTCACGCGGGTGCCGCCGAGGCGGTCAGACACCATGCCGCCCAGCGAACGCGCCAGGGCACCAATAAACGGCCCGAAGAAGGCAAAGTGCAGGATCTGAATCTCCGGGAACTGCGTTTTCGACAGCATCGCGAAGCCCGCCGAGAAGCCGATAAACGAGCCGAAGGTGGCCAGATACAGCAGCGCCATTACCCAGAGGTGTCCACGCTTCAGCACCGGCAGCTGTTCGCTCAGCGACGCCTTCGACGCGGACAGGTCATTCATAAAGAACCAGGCTGCGAGGGTGAAGACCACCAGGAAAGGTACCCAGATCCAGGCTGCGTTTTGCAGATAGAGGGAAGAACCATCCGCCTGCTCAACGCCACCGCCGCCAAAGGCCGCAAAAATGGAGACCGAGATCGCCAGCGGAGCAATCAGCTGCATTACGCTGACGCCCATATTCCCCAGACCGCCGTTAATCCCCAACGCGCCGCCCTGCTTCGCTTTCGGGAAGAAGAAGCTGATGTTTGCCATGCTGGAGGCGAAGTTCGCACCCGCAAAACCGCACAGCAGGGAGATAATCACGAATACGCTGAACGGCGTAGAGGTATCCTGCACCGCGAAGCCGAGCCACACGCAAGGGACGATCATGATGCCCGTACTGAACGCCGTCCAGCGACGACCGCCAAACACCGGCACCATAAACGCGTAAGGCACACGCAGCAGCGCGCCTGAAAGCGACGGCAGCGCGGTCAGCATAAACAGCTGATCGGTCGTAAACGTAAACCCAACTTTTGGCAGATTGACCGCCACCGCGCTAAACAACATCCATACGCAAAACGCTAATAACAAACACGGCACCGAAATCCATAGATTCCGGCTTGCTACACGATGGCCGCGCTGTTGCCAGAACGCCGGATCCTCTGGACGCCAGTCTGTAATAACGGCACCATTTTCCCTTTCGGGAGCGGATGAGTGACTCATAGACACCTCTGATTCTCGAATGATGCTGCAAACATTAGGGTTTTAGGGCGGCGGTAAGTTGATATAAATCAAAGGAAAAGTGGGAGGATTTGCGGCGCAAAATAAGGCCTTACCCTTAGTGAGTAGGCTAATTCGGTAAAAAAGACGTGGTTTTTCACGGCACTGACGGTTCCTGGCTACCCCCACCTCCTTCCCCCTACTCCGCTGGCAATTTAGGGGTAATCCTTTATTGGTATGGGTATACTCCAGGGTATGCACCAGAATAGCGCCATTCCTGCAGGCAGGCCACGTCAGGAGCACGCCACCTCTATGTTAAAAAGATGTTTATCTCCGCTGACGCTCGTGAATCAGCTAGCCCTAATTGTTTTGCTGTCCACCGCCATCGGCGTGACCGGCATGGCGATCTCCGGCTGGCTGGTACAGGGAGTACAGGGTAATGCGCATGCCATCAACGAGGCAGGCTCGCTACGCATGCAGAGTTATCGCCTGCTGGCATCGGTTCCCCTGACGCAGGGCGATAGGCCCCTGATTGATGAAATGGAGCGCACGGTCTTCAGCCCCGAACTGGAAAACGCCGCCATCCGCGCCGGCCAGCAGTCCCAGCTTAACGCCCTTCAGGGCTACTGGCACACCCAGCTGGAGCCTGGGCTGAAACAGGCGCGCAGCACAGAAACCGTTGCGCAGGACGTGGCGGGGTTTGTCTCACGCATTGATGCGCTGGTCTCCTCTTTTGACCAAACCACCGAATTACGCATCGACCGGGTGGTGATGGTGCACCGCGCGATGGCGCTGTTTATGGGGCTGCTGCTGATCTTCACCATCCTCTGGCTCCGCGCGCGGCTGCTGAACCCGTGGAAACAGCTGCTGGCAATGGCCCGCGCGGTTACCGCACGCGATTTTACCCAGCGCACGCACATCAGCGGGCGCAACGAGATGGCCATGCTCGGCCAGGCACTCAATACCATGTCGGCAGAGCTCTCCGAGAGCTACGCGGTGCTGGAACAGCGCGTTCAGGAAAAAACGGCCGGGCTGGAGCAGAAAAACGAGATCCTCTCCTTCCTGTGGCAGGCCAACCGTCGGCTGCACATGCAGGTGCCCCTTTGTGAACGCCTCTCGCCGGTGCTGAACGGCCTGCAAAATCTGACCCTGCTCCACGACCTTGAGCTGCGCGTCTACGATGTGGAAGACGAAGAAAACCATCAGGAATTTACCTGCCAGTCCGATATGTCCTGCGATGACAAAGGCTGCCATCTTTGCCCTCGCGGCCTGCCGCCGCTCACCTCCAGCGGCACCACCCTGAAGTGGCGGCTGACGGACAGCCACACCCAGTACGGTATTCTGCTGGCAACCCTGCCGGCGGGGCGTCACCTGAGCCACGACCAGCAGCAGCTGGTCGATACGCTGGTCGAACAGCTCACGGCCACGCTGGCGCTCGACAGGCATCAGGAAAAGCAGCAGCAGCTGATCGTCATGGAAGAGCGCGCGACCATCGCCCGCGAGCTCCACGACTCTATCGCCCAGTCGCTCTCCTGTATGAAAATGCAGGTGAGCTGCCTGCAGATGCAGGATGCGGAGATGCCGGAAAGCAATAAGCAGCTGCTCAGCCAGATCCGCAACGAGCTGAACACCTCCTGGATACAGCTTCGCGAGCTGCTGACCACCTTCCGTCTGCAGCTGACCGAGCCGGGCCTGCGCCCGGCGCTGGAGTCCAGCTGTCACGAATTTAGCGCCCGGCTGGGGTTCCCGGTGAAGCTGGACTACCAGCTGCCGCCGCGGTTTGTTCCCTCCCACCAGGCCATACATTTACTGCAGATCGCCCGTGAAGCGCTGAGCAACGTGCTCAAGCACTCCGGCGCGACGGCGGTAACGGTCACCGTCAGCCAGCACAACAATCAGGTGAAGCTCACGGTTCATGACAACGGCCGCGGCGTGCCGGAAAATGCCGAACGCACTAACCACTATGGTTTAATTATTATGCGAGACCGCGCCCAAAGCCTGCGCGGTGATTGCCAGGTTCGTCGGAGAGAGACGGGCGGCACGGAAGTTGTCGTCACCTTTATTCCCGAGAAACCGCTTACAACTGCTCAAGGAGAAACCCATGACTAATCAGGAACCGGCATCCATCCTGTTGATCGACGACCATCCGATGCTGCGTACTGGCGTGAAACAGCTGGTCAGCATGGCACCCGATATCACCGTGGTTGGCGAAGCCAGCAACGGTGAACAGGGCATTGAGCTTGCCGAATCCCTCGATCCCGATCTGATCCTGCTCGATCTGAATATGCCCGGCATGAACGGTCTGGAAACCCTCGACAAGCTGCGGGAAAAATCGCTTTCCGGGCGCATCGTCGTCTTTAGCGTGTCAAACCATGAAGAGGATGTGGTCACGGCGCTGAAGCGCGGAGCGGATGGTTATCTGCTGAAGGATATGGAGCCGGAAGACTTGCTTAAGGCGCTGCAGCAGGCCGCGGCGGGCGAGATGGTGCTCAGCGAAGCCTTAACGCCGGTCCTGGCCGCCAGCCTGCGCGCCAATCGCGCCACCTCTGACCGTGACGTCAGCCAGTTAACCCCGCGCGAGCGCGATATTCTCAAACTCATTGCTCAGGGACTGCCGAACAAAATGATCGCCCGCCGCCTGGACATCACCGAAAGCACGGTCAAAGTGCACGTGAAGCATATGCTGAAGAAAATGAAGTTAAAATCCCGCGTTGAGGCCGCGGTGTGGGTGCATCAGGAACGCATTTTTTAAGGATTACTCCTCCGGCAGAAGCTTCCAGCGCGGGTCGTTGTCCGGCAATGCGACCAGCGGCTGCACGACGGTCAGCGCGATCTCATTAGACGAGACGCGCTGGCCCTTCTCATCTTCCACTACCGCCGACAGGTGCCAGCGGTTTGTCGCCCCCTCACGCTCATCCCAGGCAGGCATAATCACGCTCCAGCCGTCGCTGCTGTTGCTTTTAGCCGGCGACGTCAGGCTCAATGCCTGCGTATCCCCCTGCCAGTGGATCTGGCGAATACCGTTCGCGCTGCGAACCTGAAGCTTCAGCATAACGGTCTCGCCCCCTTTCAGATCCCACGGCGGCGTTGCCAGCCACACGGACAGCGTTTTACGCTGGCGAAACTCCATCACCGGCAGGCTATTGCGCTCCGGCGAGTCATAGCGGCTTCCGCGCAGGGAGCGCGTGGCGGCAACTTCACCGGCGGAAAGCTGCTTAGCCAGCGGTACGCCAAAGCGATAGTTGAGCTTCAGTCCGAGGTTATTCTGGCTCTCGCCGCTTTCGCCCTGCTTATGCGCGGCGGTCAAGGTGACCAGCGGAACGGGGGTATAGTTAAGCCCCAGATTCACCGCTACCGGATTGTGATAGCCGGTTCCGCTGTTGAAGAGGTCAACGTTATCGCCAAAGTATTGCTCGAAGCTGACGCTGGTATTGAGGTGATGGAACCACGGCAGCCAGGCTTTAGCGGTGACGTCATATCCGCGCGCCATGCGCTGCTCCTGGACGTCGGAGCGCTCGCGCCAGCCGGCAAAGGGCTGATAATAGTTGGCTGACAGGCGTAGATTTTCTCCCCACGCTTCCGCGCCCAGCCCGGCACGCTGCAGGTTTTCCTCCAGAAGGTTATCGTAAAAGGTGTTGTAACCCAGCAGCCATTTCCCGGCGACCCAGCGCTGACCGATTCCAGCGTTACTGACCAGGCCATCCGTCTGCTGGGTCAGGCCAAGCTGGCTCCAGCTCAGATAACGGTTGTTATCGTTCCAGGGGATAAACCAGCTCCCGCTGCTGCCGTTAAATTTGCCATCGTTATCTACCAGTAAGTTCACGCTGGCGTTCCCCCAGGGCGAAAGCCAGGATTCAATCTGCTGGTTCACTTCGCCGCTCACCGCGTCGCGCACCTGACCAAACGCAAACTGACGCGCCTGCTCGCCCGTTGTCAGGCCGTTGTCGGTCATGCTGGCTTCACCGAAGGCTTTCGCCATTTCGGCCAGATGCTTCTCCCCCTCGCCCGTTGGTGCCGCCATGCCGAGGTCAGGCAAACTATCCCCATTGTTATCGAAGGGATTCTGTGCTTGATGCAAAAAGGAATTCGGCGCACCGTGAACGGCTCCGGCCGCAAGAAGGGGGAGTAATAACAGCAAACGAATGCAGGACGATACAGCCATCAACGTCGGGATTTGCGCCTGAGTTTTGTTAAAGACCCTCTTACCTTAACGTCATTGGGAAAGAATTGCAGCCTTACGGGACATTTCAGGAATATCCTGAGGTTTATTGTCGGCTGCAAGCAGCGTAAACTCGGTAAACCCTATATTATTCGTGCCTTTATAAGAACAGGAGTCAACATGCAAAAGATTGTGATCGTCGCCAACGGTGCGGCCTACGGCAGCGAATCCCTTTTTAACAGCCTGCGCCTGGCCATTGCGCTGCGTGAAAAAGAGAGCGACCTGGCGTTACGGCTCTTTTTAATGTCGGATGCGGTCACCGCCGGGCTGAAAGGTCAAAAACCGGCAGAGGGCTATAACATTCAGCAGATGCTGGAGATCCTGACCGCGCAAAACGTGCCGGTGAAGCTGTGCAAGACCTGCACCGACGGTCGCGGCATTACCGGCCTGCCGCTGATTGATGGCGTAGAAATTGGTACGCTGGTTGAGCTGGCCGAGTGGACGCTGTCCGCAGATAAAGTATTAACTTTTTAATAATAAACTCGTAAAAATATTATTTTCTTATGGACGCGGTTTCAGCATCAAGTTTACCTGCGGGGTTGCCGATAGGCATGGAAACAACACAGCAGGTATTTCACTTATGTTCAGATCGATTCGTGCACGCATCATCGCTGCGACGGCAGGCTGTCTGGTCGTCGCCCTTCTCCTCAATACCGTTATTAACTTCCAGGTCACACGTCAGGATAACCAGCAGTCCCAGCGCGATATTCTGACCAGCACCAGCGCCAGCCATAACATGGCGATTGCCGACTGGGTAAAAAGCAAGATGACGGTGATTGCCTCCGCGCAGACCGTTGCGCTGAGCGACGATCCGGTTCCGGTGTTTAAACAGCTTGCGCAGGCGGGTGGATTCACCAACGTCTATGTTGGCTACGCCAGCAAAACGGCGAAATTCTCTGAACCGGCGGGCGTTCCGGCGGATTATGACCCGACCATTCGCCCGTGGTATCAGCAGGTGGTCAGCACGGACGCTCCGGTTGTCACCGCACCCTACGTTGACGCGGGGACCGGTAAGCTGGTGGTAACGTTTGCCGTGCCGGTGAAAGAAAATGGCACCCTGAAAGCGGTGGTGGCGGGCGATGTCGCCATGGACAGCGTGGTGGCTAACGTGCGCGGGATCCATCCAACCCCGGCCAGCAGCGGGTTGCTTCTGAACAGTGACGGCAGCGTGATTGCCGCTAACGATCCGGCCCTGACGCTCAAACCGTTTGCTGAGACGATCAAAGGCATTGATTTTGCTGCGCTGAAAAGCGGTACGCCGGTTGACGGAACGCTGAACGACGCTGAAAAAACCTTCGTGGCGACAGCCGTACCGGGCACTAACTGGCTGTTAGTCGTCGCGCTCGACAACGGTGACGCCACCTCCGGCATGCGTTCCCTGCTTAAAGCATCGGCGATTTCGCTGGTGATCCTGGCACTCCTGAGCGCGGCCATTGTTCACTTCCTGATTGCCCGCCTGCTGAAGCGTCTGTCCGACATTCGCGACGCGATGCACAACATTGCCAACGGGACTAACGATCTGTCCCAGCGCCTGCCGGACAGCGGCGAGGACGAGGTCGCGCAGATTGCCCAGGCCTTTAATGCCTTCAGTGATAAGCTGTCGGTGGTGATGGTACAGCTCCGGGATGCCAGTGAATCGGTGAAAAACGCGGCGCAGGAGATTGCCGCAGGTAACCAGGATCTTTCCGGACGCACCGAGCAGGCGGCATCCAGTCTGCGCGAGACGGCCAGCGCCGTGGAGCAGATCACCGCCTCCGTGACCCAGTCGAATGAATCGGCAGCAGAAGCCAACGATCAGGCGAGCAAAGCCTCAGCGGCCGCGGCGCGCGGCGGCGAGGTGGTATCGCAGGCGATCAGCACCATGCAGTCCATTGAAGTCGCGTCGGCAAAAATTGGCGATATCACCAGCGTGATTGACGGCATTGCTTTCCAGACCAACATTCTGGCGCTGAACGCCTCCGTCGAGGCGGCGCGTGCCGGTGAGCAGGGACGCGGGTTTGCCGTCGTGGCAGGCGAAGTGCGTAACCTGGCGAGCCGCAGCGCTCAGGCGGCGAAAGAGATCAAATCGCTGATTGATTCCACCACCAACAGCGTGGCAACCGGCTCCCGCTACGTGCATCTGGCAGGGGAAAGCATGGATGAGATCCGCTCCAGCATCGGCAGCGTCTCAGGCATCATGCGCGAAATTTCCATCGCCACCAGCGAGCAGATGAAAGGCATTCACGAGATCAACCACGCGGTGACCCATCTCGACCGCATGGTGCAGCAGAACGCCGAGCTGGTGGTGGAATCCGCCGCCGCCGCGGGTGCACTGCAGAGCCAGGCGGGCGACCTTGCTGAAACAGCCGGCCATTTCCGCATTTAATTTTATTCCGGCGCGGGTTTACCGGGTAAAACCCGCGCCAGCTGAATGCTTTCAGGCATTTTGTCATTTTTGTTTAAACGTTATGCCATTTTTTGATCAAAATCATCATCCCTCGCCCCTCGCTTTGGTGTTATGCAATGAGTAATTTGTGAACAATATCACGCTCGGGATGGGCAAAATCGACGGGGTAAAAAATGGCACTGGTAAAAACAAGTTTGAAACTGTTTGGCGGGGATACGGTAGTGGTGCGTTGCTCAGAGCGCTGTCGTATTCATCTGATGAGTGCGAAAGCACAAAAACAATCCCAGGCGGATATTCTGACCGTGCAGGATGATAAAGCGTGGCTTACCGTGCCGTATACCGGCACGTGGGATGTGCTGATCGACAGCCACAGTCAGTCGCTGGAGCATTCCGTCAGCTACGTGGCCGCATAAAGACAAACGCCCGGCAAGCCGGGCGTATTATCAGGCAAAACCCGGTCGCAGCGCGCCGTTGAGCGGGTTCCCTTCCAGCAGCGCCTTCACCTTCACCACCAGCTCATTCAGACAGTCGTCCTTCATGCCGAGGCGGGTTAGCTCCTGATCGAGGGAGAAGAGATACTGCGCGTTGGTGCCCAGCGGCCCGCTCGCGGCGGCGATCAACGGGGCAATCACCTGCGTACGGGTGTCCGCTTCATACAGCGGATGGCGCGGATCCATAATAAACACCAGCGCATTGACGGTGCGTCCGTCGTCCAGTTCCAGCTTGCACCAGCTCGGCATATAGCAGCCGGTGATCATTTCACGCTTCCAGAGTAGCGTGAGCTCCTGTTCCAGCGTGGCATCCGGAAGGCGATACGCCACGCCCGTGGTGCGCCCGCCCTCTTTCAGTGCAAGCATGCGCCCCGGCTGGCACGCGCTGCCGCGTCCGGCCGTCAGGCGCAGGCAAAATGCGCGATGCCAGCCAGGCAGCGTTCCCGTTGCCGATTCGACAAATTCCAGAGCCGGGTTCCACATCAGGGAACCGTAGCCAAAAATCCATACCGGGCCATCATCCGGGCGGCAGGCAAGCGTGGCAGCGAGTGACGCCGCACGTTGTTCAGCTGACCAGAGAAGCGATTCCTCAATAGCACCAAATGCCGTCTTACAATCTGCCTTCATTAAGAAATCACGCGTTAACACTTTACACCTCCGCCACTGCATGCTTCCTTGCGACATCTGTAGTTCGCCTTCCCGGCATTATGTGCTGGTCATTTTGCCAGCAGTTAAATAACGATAAGCAATTAGCGGACCAGTTGCAATACAACGGAAGTTCAACCGCCTGAAAAGTCAAAATGAAGGCAGCGAATTATTTCATGGCTATTTCTTTTTATGCCATTTATCGTCGTCTCCTTTCTCATATTCATGTTTTACGGCGGCCCAGGCGACTTTGTGGGCCGTCTCTTCACGGCTGGCATCATCCCGGCGATCGTCCTTATCTTTGTATTGATCCCAGGCGCTGTTAAACGCCTCTTTGTAGATATCCTGCGCGTGGGCGGGCAGCACGTTTTGTACGTTATCGGGTAATTCGCGTTTCGTTTTATAAGGCATCACTGACCTCTCTTTTGGCTAAAGAGATAAGTGTGGACGACGATATGGCATGGTGCCACTCCGCGATAATTTATGAATATATGCGTTTTATAATTCATTGTTATTTAATGAATATATAATAAAGACAGCGAATTATGGACACCAAACAAAGAAATTACGACAAAGGGTAAAATTAAGTAAAAAATAAAGGGTATTTAACAGAGATCTGTTAGTTTAATGACCTCAAAATTCTATCTATAATTACAAGCACCTGCATTGATGGAGAAGCACATGACAGCAACACAAGAGGCGGTAAAGACCCGCCACAAGGAGACGTCACTCATTTTCCCGGTTCTGGCACTGGCTGTGCTGCTCTTCTGGGGAAGCAGTCAGTCACTGCCAGTGGTGGTTGGTATCAATATTCTTGCTCTGGTCGGCATCTTAACCAGCGCGTTTAGCGTCGTTCGCCATGCGGACGTCCTGGCCCACCGTCTGGGCGAGCCGTACGGATCGTTAATTCTCAGCCTTTCCGTCGTTATTCTCGAAGTCAGCCTGATTTCCGCGCTTATGGCGACGGGCGATGCCGCGCCGACGCTGATGCGCGACACGCTCTACTCGATCATTATGATTGTAACGGGCGGCCTGGTGGGCTTCTCTCTGCTGCTGGGCGGCCGTAAGTTCGCGACCCAGTATATGAACCTGTTCGGCATCAAACAGTATCTGATTGCCCTCTTCCCGCTGGCCATTATCGTACTGGTCTTCCCGATGGCGCTGCCGGGTGCGAACTTCACCACCGGTCAGGCGCTGCTGGTTGCACTGATTTCCGCCGCCATGTACGGCGTGTTCCTGCTGATACAAACCAAAACGCACCAGAGCCTGTTTGTGTACGAGCATGAGGATGACGGCGACGATGATGACCCGCACCACGGCAAACCGTCGGCCCACAGCAGCGCGTGGCATACGGTTTGGCTGATCGTGCATCTGATTGCGGTGATTGCGGTCACCAAGATGAATGCCAACCCGCTGGAAACGCTGTTAACCGAGCTGAACGCACCGGTAGCGTTTACCGGCTTCCTGGTAGCCCTGCTGATTCTGTCCCCTGAAGGGCTGGGTGCGCTGAAAGCGGTGTTGAATAATCAGGTGCAGCGCGCAATGAACCTGTTTTTCGGCTCCGTACTGGCGACGATTTCACTCACCGTACCGGTGGTGACGCTGATTGCCTTTATGACGGGCAACGAGCTGCAGTTTGCGCTGGGCGCGCCGGAGATGATTGTGATGGTCGCCTCGTTGCTGCTGTGCCAGATTTCGTTCTCAACCGGACGCACCAACGTGCTGAACGGCGCGGCGCATATGGCGTTGTTTATTGCGTACTTGATGACGATTTTTGCGTAGCCTTTACGGGTTTTGTAGGTCGGGTAAGCGCAGCGCCACCCGGCAATATGCCCCATAAAAAAACCCGCCGAAGCGGGTTTTTTTATCAGTTGCTGGTATCCAGCTCGTCGAAGCTCTTCACCAGATCGTCAATCGCTTTGATCTGTTTCAGGAACGGCTCCAGCTTATCCAGCGGCAGCGCAGATGGGCCGTCGCATTTCGCATTTGCCGGATCCGGGTGCGCTTCAATAAACAGACCTGCCAGGCCGGTCGCCATACCGGCACGCGCCAGCTCGGTAACCTGGGCACGACGGCCACCGGACGCGGCGCCGAACGGGTCGCGGCACTGCAGGGCGTGGGTCACGTCGAAAATCACCGGAGACTGGCCGGAGACATTTTTCATCACGCTGAAGCCCAGCATGTCGACAACCAGGTTGTCGTAACCGAAGTTTGCGCCACGGTCACACAGGATCACCTTGTCGTTGCCACCTTCGATAAACTTATCGACGATGTTACCCATCTGACCCGGGCTCACGAACTGTGGTTTCTTCACGTTGATAACAGCACCGGTTTTCGCCATCGCCGCAACCAGGTCGGTCTGGCGAGCCAGGAACGCCGGAAGCTGGATCACGTCCACCACGTCTGCCACCGGCTGCGCCTGTGAGGCTTCATGCACGTCGGTGATCACTTTCACGCCAAAGGTCTGCTTCAGCTCCTGGAAAATTTTCATTCCCTCTTCCAGGCCTGGGCCACGGTAAGAGTTGATGGAGGAGCGGTTGGCTTTGTCAAAAGAGGCCTTAAACACGTACGGGATGCCCAGCTTCTGGGTCACGGTCACGTAGTGTTCGCAGATACGCATGGCGAGGTCGCGGGATTCCAGCACGTTCATGCCGCCAAACAGTACGAACGGCAGGTCGTTTGCTACCTTGATATCACCAATGCTAACCACTTTTTGTTTCATAGGATCGCCTTATTCAGGTGTGAATCGGAATTAAGATTTAATGCAGTGTAATTTGTTTGTGCGAGATCGCGTTGATCTGCGCACGAATCATTTCGCTAATGGGGTCTTCCGGACACTGCTCGACGAAATAGTTCAAATCATTCAGCGCCACGTGCTCACAGTCGAGCTGCGCATAGATCAGCCCGCGATCGCGAATTTCGTACGGGTCTTCCGGGTTGAACTGCAGCAGCACTTCACTGGCGCGCAGCGCCAGCTCCATCTGACGCTCTTCCATTAACGCGGACTTCAGCGTATCCAGCAGCTTGCGAATGACCTCTGCGTTATCCGCCTCGTCGAGATCTTCGTTAAAGAGCTCAGCCACCGGGCTGATATTGCCTTTCAGCCACACGTCCAGCGTATGTTCATCCAGCGTGTCGCCGTTGAAGGGATTAATGAGCCACATTTCGCCGTCCAGCCACTCTGCACGCAGGATCATCTGCGTCGGGAAAATGACCGGGACCAGCGGAATATCCAGACGGTGCGCGACCCACAGCAAAATAGAGCCCAGCGCCACGGCGCTGCCCTGACGATTTTTTAAGACCTGGTCCAGCCATAACGCGTCAGACAGACGATATACGCCCCGCGTGTCGCAGAAACCCCATTCGCCGTAGAAAAGCTCCAGCAGCTTCTCTAATTGCCAGTCTTGCGGGCGAGCCTGATTAATCTCTTCACGCGCCAGGCTGACCAGATTCTCCAGCTCATCGTAGACAAACTGCGACGTAAAATCGTCGCGAATCATCTCAGAAATCAGGATCATGCCATCGCAAAGCGGCACTTTATTAAATTCGAAATCGGCTAAGGACCTCATGACTTACCCCAGTAACGCCTGAGCGTACAATGACGCTCAGGCGCGATAAAACTCAAAACGATGTAGATGATAACGCCAAACTGCCTTTCAGTCAGCCTTACGCCTTTATCAGTAAATGGCAGATACCCGGAACTCAAGACCACTGCCCCAGCGTCAGGCGTTCGTTGCCGCCGTAGTCGCGGCAGGTTTCGACTGCGGCGTAACCAGCTTGCGTAAACAGTGCCCGCACGGCTTCTCCCTGCGTCCAGCCATGCTCCACGAGCAGCCAGCCGCCGGGAAGTAAATGTTCCCGTGACGTTGTCACAATGTGATCAAGATCGGCTAATCCCGCGTTGGCGGCCACGAGCGCCGTCAGCGGTTCGAAGCGAACATCTCCCTGCGCAAGGTGCGGATCATGTTCGTCGATGTAAGGAGGATTGCTGACAATCATCGCAAATAAGCGATTCTCCAGCGCGGCAAACCAGCTGCTTTGCAGCACCGTCACGTTGCGGACCCCGAGGCGTTCCACGTTACGCTGCGCCAGCGCCACCGCGTCGGGCATTACATCCACCGCCGTCACCGCGCAGTCGGGCCGCTCGGTGGCAAGCGCCAGCGCGATAGCACCAGTCCCCGTCCCGAGGTCGAGAACGCTGCAGGCCGCCGCCGGCAAACGCGCAAGCGCCTGCTCAACCAGACACTCGGTGTCCGGACGCGGGATCAGCGTCGCCGCCGAGACGTACAGCGGTAACGACCAGAACTCGCGCTCACCGACAAGGTGCGCCACCGGCTCGCCGGTTTTACGACGGGCAAGCAGCGCGGCGAGCTGCGCTTCCTGCTCCGCGGTCAGTTCGGTTTCGCCAAAAGCCAGCAGATACGTGCGGGCTTTACCCGTCACATGCTCAAGCAAAATTTCGGCATCGCGTTTCGGGCTTTCGCTTTCGGAAAGCTCTCCGGCCGCCTCACGTAACCAGCGCTGAAAATCCATTAGTCCTGCTCGGACAGTGCCGCCAGCTGGTCGGCCTGGTATTCCTGCACGATAGGCTCAATCAGCATATCCAGCTTCCCTTCCATCACCTCGTCCAGACGGTAGAGCGTCAGGTTGATGCGGTGGTCGGTTACGCGGCCCTGCGGGAAGTTATAGGTGCGGTTACGGTCGCTGCGATCGCCGCTGCCCAGCAGGTTACGACGCGTAGACGCTTCCGCCTGCTGGCGTTTCGCCATTTCGGCTGCGTGGATACGCGCGCCCAGCACGGACAGCGCTTTGGCTTTGTTTTTGTGCTGTGAGCGCTCGTCCTGGCATTCGACGACGATGCCGGTTGGCAGGTGGGTAATACGGATGGCGGAGTCGGTGGTGTTGACGTGCTGACCGCCCGCGCCAGAGGAGCGGAAAGTATCAATACGCAGGTCCGCCGGATTGATGTCCGGCAGCTCTGCTTCCGGCAGCTCCGGCATCACCGCTACCGTACAGGCTGAGGTGTGAATGCGTCCCTGAGATTCGGTGGCCGGTACGCGCTGCACGCGGTGACCGCCCGATTCAAACTTGAGACGACCGTACACGCCGTCGCCGCTGATCTTGGCGATAACCTCTTTGTAGCCACCATGCTCGCCTTCGTTGGCGCTCATGATCTCCACGCGCCAGCGACGCGATTCGGCGTAGCGGCTGTACATGCGGAACAGATCCCCGGCAAACAGCGCCGCTTCATCACCGCCGGTACCGGCGCGCACTTCCACAAACGCGTTACGCTCATCGTCCGGATCTTTCGGCAGCAGAAGCACCTGGAGCTGCTGCTCCATCTCTTCAGAACGCGCTTTCGCATCCTGCAACTCTTCCTGCGCCATTTCGCGCATTTCAGGATCGTCGAGCATCATCTGCGCGGTTTCAATATCTTCCTGAACCTGTCGCCAGTCGGTAAAGCATTTAGAAACATCACTTAACTGCGCGTATTCACGTGAGAGCGCGCGAAAACGTTCCTGGTCCGCAATGGTCCCGGCATCGCCGAGCAGCGCCTGTACTTCTTCATGGCGCTCGTGCAGAGCTTCCAGTTTAGCGACGATAGAAGGCTTCATAGGCGTAAGTGCACCTTGTCTTAGAAAATGGGTATAGGGCGCTATTCCAGCCCGAGGCTGTTGCGCAGAATAGTCAGGCGTTCATCATCCCCGTCACGGGCGGCCTGCTGAAGAGATTTGGTTGGTGCATGGATCAGGCGGTTGGTCAGTTTCCACGCCAGGTCCTGCATAATCGCATTTGCGTCACCGCCCTGTTCAAGGGCTGCTAACGCTTTGGCAGTCAGGTCATCACGCACCTGCTCCGCCTGCCCGCGGTACTCGCGGATGGTCTCGCTGACGCTTTGCGCGCGCAGCCAGGCCATAAACTCACTGGTTTCCTGCTCAACAATGGTTTCCGCCTGAACCGCCGCCGCTTTACGCTGGGCAAGGTTGTGCGAAATGATGCTTTGCAGGTCATCCACGCTGTAGAGGTAGGCGTTAGGCAGCTTGCCCACTTCCGGCTCAACATCGCGCGGGACGGCGATATCCACCAGCAGCATCGGCTGATTGCGACGGGACTTCAGCGCACGCTCCACCATCCCTTTTCCGATAATCGGCAGCGGGCTGGCGGTAGAGCTGATAATAATATCCGCCTCTTTCAGGCGTTCATCGATGTCGCTCAGGGCAACCACCTCTGCACCCACTTCATCCGCCAGCACCTGCGCGCGTTCGCGGGTACGGTTAGCGATAATCATCTTTTTCACTTTATGCTCGCGCAGATGGCGCGCCACAAGTTCGATGGTTTCGCCCGCACCCACCAGCATTACGGTGACGGTAGACAGGGATTCAAAGATTTGGCGTGCAAGGGTGCAGGCCGCGAAAGCAACGGAAACCGCACTGGCACCAATGTCGGTTTCGGTTCGCACACGCTTCGCCACGGAGAACGACTTCTGGAACATGCGCTCCAGCTCGCTGGCCTTCAGATGCCCTTTTTGTGAGTCCGCAAACGCTTTTTTCACCTGACCCAGGATCTGCGGCTCGCCCAGCACCAGCGAATCCAGCCCGCTGGCGACGCGCATCAGATGGCTGACCGCATCGTTGTCCTGATGCCAGTACAGGCTGTTGCGCAGCTCGTCTTCGTTGAGATTGTGGTAGTCGCATAGCCAGCGGATCAGCGCTTCATGCAGGTTATCCTGCTCTTCCACGCTTAAATACAGCTCGGTACGGTTGCACGTCGAGAGCACCACGCCACCCTGCACCATCGGCTGTGCAAGCAGGCTGTCCAGCGCCAGGTCAAGCGTATCCGGCGAAAACGTCACGCGTTCTCGCAGCGAAACCGGGGCCGTTTTGTGGTTGATGCCGAGTGCTAATAGGGTCATGTTGAGCGGGAGTAGTACCAGCGTTAATAAGGTTAGCAGAACGCATCATACAGGATGCGCGAGATCAATAAAAGGGACTGCCCCCTTTCGGAGTAATAGCTTATACCCGTCATACTTCAAGCTGCATGCGCGTTGGCTGCGCTCGTTCACCCCAATCACATAGTTATCTATGCTCCTGGGGATTCACTCTCTTGCCGCCTTCATGCAGCTTGAATTATTTAGGGTAGATACAACGCTTTGAGATAATTTGAACGTAGACGGTAGCCCCCTTCGACGCTAGCATTAACAACTATAACTGCAACGTATCTCAAGGATTTGTCCTCATTATGACCCGACTGATTCGCCTGCTGCCGCTGGCAGCACTGGTTCTGACCGCCTGTACCGTCACCCAACCAAAAGGCCCGGGCAAAAGCCCTGATTCACCGCAGTGGCGTCAGCACCAGCAGGACGTCCGTAATTTGAACCAGTACCAGACCCGCGGCGCTTTCGCTTATCTCTCTGACGAACAAAAGGTTTATGCCCGCTTCTTCTGGCAGCAGACGGGTCAGGACAACTATCGCCTGCTGCTGCTGAACCCGCTGGGCAGCACCGAGCTGGAGCTTATCGCGAAACCGGGTGAAGCGCAGATCACCGATAACAAAGGCCAGCACTATACCGCGACCGATGCCGAAGAGATGATTGGCAAGCTGACCGGGATGCCTATCCCGCTCAACAGCCTGCGCCAGTGGATCCTTGGCCTGCCGGGTGAGGCAACTGACTACAGCCTTGACGACCAGTACCGTCTGAGCCAGGTGAACTACACCCAGAACGGTAAAACCTGGAAAGTGGTGTACAGCGCCTATGACAGTAAGAGTAAACCGTCGCTGCCATCGAATATGGAACTGACCCAGGGCAGCCAGCGTATTAAGCTGAAAATGGACAACTGGATCGTTAAATGATGACCCACTGGCCCTCTCCGGCAAAGCTGAACCTGTTTTTATACATCACCGGCCAGCGTGCTGACGGTTATCACACCCTGCAGACGCTGTTTCAGTTTATTGACTATGGCGATACGATCTCCATTGAACTGCGCCAGGACGGGCAGATTTGCCTGCTAACGCCGGTCGACGGCGTGGCGCATGAGGACAACCTGATCGTGCGCGCCGCGCGCCTGCTGATGAAAGCCGCAGCGGAATCAGGCCGTTTGCCCGCAGGAAGCGGTGCGGATATCCGTATCGAGAAGCGCCTGCCGATGGGCGGCGGCCTGGGCGGTGGCTCATCCAACGCCGCCACCGTGCTGGTTGCGCTGAACCATCTCTGGGGCTGCGGGCTGTCGAAAGACGAACTGGCAGCCCTGGGCCTGACGCTGGGAGCGGATGTCCCGGTGTTTGTTCGCGGTCATGCGGCCTTTGCTGAGGGCGTGGGTGAGATCCTCTCCCCGGCTGAACCGCCGGAGAAATGGTATCTGGTGGCCCACCCTGGCGTGAGCATTCCGACCCCGGTCATCTTTAAAGATCCTGACCTCAAAAGGAATACCCCGGTTCGGTCAATAGAAACGTTATTAAATTGTGAATTCAGCAACGATTGCGAGGATATCGCAAGAAAACGTTTTCGCGAGGTTGATGCGGTGCTTTCCTGGCTGTTAGAATACGCGCCGTCGCGCCTGACTGGTACAGGGGCCTGTGTCTTTGCTGAATTTGACACCGAATCCGCCGCTCGTCAGGTGCTTGAGCAAGCGCCGGTTTGGCTGCATGGTTTTGTAGCACGTGGGATGAACACCTCCCCCCTACAGCAGGCCATTCTGGCGCAGACTGAGTTTCGGTGACAACGTCACCCTGTTCCAGACGTTGCATCGCGCTCTTTAATACACCGCCTGGATAGCATTTGCCTGGCCCGCACAGTTTGCGGCGAACGCTATCCACCACTGGACGCATGCCTGAGGTTCTTCTCGTGCCTGATATGAAGCTTTTTGCTGGTAACGCCACCCCGGAACTAGCACAACGTATTGCCAACCGCCTGTACACTTCCCTCGGCGACGCCGCCGTAGGTCGCTTTAGCGACGGCGAAGTCAGCGTACAAATTAACGAAAATGTACGCGGTGGTGATATTTTCATCATCCAGTCCACCTGTGCTCCAACGAACGACAACCTGATGGAACTGGTTGTTATGGTCGACGCCCTGCGTCGCGCTTCCGCAGGCCGTATCACTGCTGTAATCCCTTACTTCGGCTATGCCCGTCAGGACCGTCGCGTCCGTTCCGCACGTGTGCCAATCACCGCTAAAGTTGTCGCTGACTTCCTGTCCAGCGTCGGCGTTGACCGCGTACTGACCGTTGACCTGCACGCAGAGCAGATCCAGGGCTTCTTCGACGTCCCGGTTGATAACGTATTCGGCAGCCCAATTCTGCTGGAAGACATGCTGCAGCTGAACCTGGATAACCCAATCGTGGTTTCTCCGGACATCGGCGGCGTGGTACGTGCCCGTGCTATCGCTAAGCTGCTGAACGATACCGACATGGCGATCATCGACAAACGCCGTCCGCGCGCTAACGTTTCTCAGGTGATGCACATCATCGGTGACGTTGCTGGCCGTGACTGCGTGCTGGTTGACGACATGATCGATACCGGCGGTACGCTGTGTAAAGCAGCTGAAGCGCTGAAAGAGCGTGGTGCCAAGCGCGTGTTTGCTTACGCGACTCACCCGATCTTCTCCGGTAACGCGGTAAACAACCTGCGCAACTCCGTCATTGACGAAGTGGTGGTATGCGATACCATCCCACTGAGCGACGAGATCAAAGCGCTGCCAAACGTGCGTACGTTGACCCTGTCCGGGATGCTGGCCGAAGCGATTCGTCGTATCAGCAACGAAGAATCTATCTCAGCAATGTTCGAACACTAATCGAACACGGCCGAAAAACCCGCTGCGGCGGGTTTTTTTGTCTCTGGGTTTTATTTGTATGATCAATGCCTCCTTCACCTGCCATTCACATGACAGATGATGCGCATACGGATGAAAGATAATTGTGAAAAACGTAACCTCCTCACATGTTCTGCCCTTTCGCGCCCTCATCGACGCCTGCTGGAAAGAGAAGTACACCTCGTCACGATTTATACGTGACCTGATTGCCGGGATCACCGTCGGCATTATCGCCATCCCGCTGGCGATGGCGCTGGCGATTGGCAGCGGCGTTGCGCCGCAGTACGGTCTGTACACCTCGGCCGTTGCCGGGATAGTCATTGCCCTGACGGGCGGCTCGCGCTTCAGCGTCTCCGGTCCGACCGCCGCCTTCGTGGTGATCCTCTACCCGGTTTCACAGCAGTTTGGTCTGGCAGGCCTGCTGGTCGCCACCCTGATGTCCGGCGTCTTTTTGATTCTGTTCGGCCTGGCCCGCTTTGGGCGGCTGATCGAGTACATCCCCCTTTCCGTGACGCTGGGATTCACCTCGGGGATTGGTATCACCATCGGAACCATGCAGATCAAGGACTTCCTCGGCCTGCAGATGCCCCACGTACCGGAGCACTACCTGCAAAAAGTAGGGGCGCTGTTTATGGCGCTGCCGACGGCCAACCTGGGCGACGCCGCCATTGGAATTGTGACGCTGGGCACGCTGATCGTCTGGCCTCGTCTGGGGATCCGTCTGCCAGGCCACCTCCCCGCGCTGCTGCTGGGCTGCGCGGTGATGGCCATCGTCAATATGTTCGGTGGTCATGTCGCGACCATCGGCTCGCAGTTCCACTATGTTCTGGCTGACGGTTCTCAGGGCAGCGGCATTCCGCAACTGTTGCCGCAGCTGGTGCTGCCGTGGGACATGCCCGGCTCCAGCTTCACCCTCAGCTGGGATTCCCTGCGTGCTTTGCTTCCCGCCGCGTTCTCTATGGCGATGCTCGGGGCGATTGAATCCCTGCTCTGTGCCGTCGTTCTGGACGGTATGACCGGCACCAAACACAAAGCCAACAGCGAGCTGGTCGGTCAGGGATTGGGCAACCTCGTCGCGCCGTTCTTCGGCGGTATTACGGCTACGGCTGCGATTGCCCGTTCTGCAGCAAACGTGCGCGCGGGGGCAACCTCACCCGTTTCGGCGGTTATCCACTCCCTGTTGGTGATTCTGGCGCTGCTGATCCTCGCCCCGCTGCTCTCCTGGCTGCCGCTTTCCGCCATGGCCGCCCTGCTGCTGATGGTGGCCTGGAACATGAGCGAGGCGCATAAGGTCGTTCACCTGCTGCGTCGCGCGCCGAAAGATGACATCATCGTGATGCTGATCTGCATGTCGCTGACGGTGCTGTTCGATATGGTTATCGCCATCAGCGTCGGGATCGTGCTGGCGTCCCTGCTGTTTATGCGCCGTATTGCGCAGATGACGCGCCTTTCCCCGGTTAACGTGGAGGTGCCTGACGATGTGCTGGTGCTGCGCGTGATAGGCCCGCTGTTCTTCGCCGCGGCGGAAGGTCTGTTCAGCGATCTGGAGTCCCGCATCGCGGGCAAACGGGTTGTGGTGCTGAAGTGGGATGCCGTACCCGTGCTGGATGCAGGCGGCCTGGATGCCTTCCAGCGCTTTGTTGCACGTCTGCCGGAAGGCTGCGAGCTGCGGGTGAGTAACCTGGAGTTCCAGCCCCTGCGCACCATGGCGCGCGCGGGCGTGCAGCCTATCCCTGGCCGACTCTCCTTCTACCCTAACCGTGAAGCCGCGTTAGCGGATCTGTGAGTGACCTGATGCAGAGAAACGTCTCTGCATCATCACCCCGATCGCCTGCTGGAGCCATGCAATCACGGCAGGCGTCATCCATGTTCCTTTCATCAGGTGCGCCTCCTGCTGCATGGCAGTGCGAAACTTTTGCTGGGTCTCCGGGTTCGTGCCCGCGTACGACTGGAACAGCGCCAGCCAGTTTTCAGCCAGCTTTTGCGCCTCCTCCGAGGCAGGATCACTATTTTCTCGCTGCGCCTGATGCAGTTTCGCCACCAGCGGCGGCCACTCCATCATGCGGTCAAAGTAGTGTGCCCGGGTAAAGGCCATCTCTTCGGCAGTGAGATACTTCTCCCATATGCTGAGCTTAGATTCCGCAAACGCGCGCGTGATGTAATCCGTCATCTCCGGCGTGATGCCGGTCTGCACCTGCATCTGCGGTTCAACGCTGTGCATCTCGTTCAGCCGGGTGAGAAATTCCGGCTTGCCCGCCGTGTCCTGCTCCAGGCGTTCCATCCATCGCGTCGCCAGGTCCATCGCCCGAGCGTCCGTAACGGGTATATCTTGTTCCAGAAGCGTTTTGGCCTCTGCAACCAGCCCTGACCAGATAGCCGTCAGCGCGTCCTTCTGCACCGCAAACGGCAGCTGCTGTAACTCTTCTTTGCTAAACCAGCGATCGTACATATTCATTAACTCCAGAGTCTGTAGCCAGGTTTCCAGATCCGGCGTCGCATCGTCGATAAGCCCGGTTCGCAGCTCCACCAGACGGTCGCGCAGCGTATGTATGCTGCGCAGCTGTTTATCCAGCAGCGTGATTTGCGCATCGAGTAACTCGGTTAACGACAGCGACTCCTGTTCCAGGAAATCCCTGATTTCAGCAAGTTCCAGCCCCGCTTTTGCCAGCGCCTGGATCATGTGCAGACGCTGAACATCCGCCAGGTTGTAAAGCCGATAACCTGCCGCGCTTCTGGCAGAAGGCAGCAACAGCCCTGTTTGCTCATAGTGGTGCAATGTTCGCACGGTGATCCCGACACGTTTCGCCAGCTCACCCACCTGAATCAACATAACTGCTCCTTTTTCTTTGCCAGTGGCGCCACTCTGGAGCCTTACGTTACGTGAGGGTCAACCCTTGATGCAAAAAAAAACGACTCCCTCGGGAGCCGTTTCGGTGTTCTTTATCGTAGCACTAGCTGTGCTTATGCTGGTCGCGACGACAGCGTTTATCGTAGTGGCGCACCCACCAGTATTTGTCACACACTTCCTCATGGCCGCTCACGCGAGCCCCTGCCAGCCACAATACCGCACCAACGAAGATGCTCAATATCGCGCCATGCGCAAAGTATTGCGGGAGGTCAAGCTGCGGTAACTGGTTTAAAATTGAATAACCCACGCCGGCTACCATCACGAACAGCCCTAATCCCATCAGCACGTTACCGAGTAACGAAGCGTTTTTGCGTTTCATGTGTCACCTCCGGAACTTTGGGTTGTCAGGGGAAAAGCCCCTAATCCTTGTGTGTAAAGTATAGACAACGCCCCTTTTATGAGTTGCGTGAATGATCACAATTACAGATAACTCCCAAACAAAAGTTTACAAATAAGACTTTGAACAGCTTGAAATTCTAATTGTTCAAATCAGAAATTATTCGTATTTCGCTGAGAAGATCGCAGAATTTTGTCAAGCGGCGCGCCAGACAGTAAACTACGCGCCAGATCTGGAACCCATTAGGAATTGAATCGTGACGATTAAACTGATTGTCGGCCTCGCCAACCCGGGCGCAGAATACGCGGCCACCCGCCACAACGCCGGGGCATGGTATGTCGATCTGCTGGCCGAGCGGTTACGTGCTCCCCTGCGTGAAGAACCTAAATTCTTTGGGTATACCTCACGTATCAACCTTGCTGGCGCGGATGTTCGCTTACTGGTGCCCACCACCTTTATGAACCTGAGCGGTAAAGCCGTGGCGGCAATGGCAACGTTTTATCGAATTAATCCGGATGAAATTCTGGTGGCTCACGATGAGCTGGATCTCCCGCCCGGCGTGGCAAAATTCAAACTGGGCGGCGGACATGGCGGCCATAACGGTCTTAAAGACATCATCAGCAAGCTGGGCAATAACCCGAATTTCCACCGTTTGCGCGTAGGAATCGGCCATCCGGGCGATAAAAACAAAGTTGTCGGTTTCGTGCTCGGTAAACCCCCGGTTTCTGAGCAGAAACTGATTGACGAGGCGGTAGACGAAGCGGCGCGCTGCACCGAAATCTGGCTGAAAGACGGGTTAACCAAAGCGACAAACCGCTTGCACGCTTTCAAAGCGCAATAATCCGCCCGATACGGCTTTTTTACCGCGCGTCATGCGGGTTACGTGTATAATAGGCGTAGTTATTTACTTTTCATCAGTCGGTTATCGTTAACGGATTGATTATCAAGATATTAAGGTGATTTAGAAATGGGATTCAAATGCGGTATCGTCGGTCTGCCAAACGTGGGCAAATCCACCCTGTTTAACGCGCTTACCAAAGCGGGTATCGAAGCGGCGAACTTCCCGTTCTGTACCATCGAACCTAACACCGGCGTTGTGCCAATGCCGGACCCGCGTCTGGACCAGCTCGCGGAAATCGTGAAGCCGCAGCGCATTCTGCCAACCACCATGGAATTCGTGGACATCGCGGGCCTGGTAAAAGGCGCATCCAAAGGTGAAGGCCTGGGTAACCAGTTCCTGACCAACATTCGTGAAACCGAAGCGATCGGCCACGTTGTGCGCTGCTTCGAAAACGACAATATCATCCACGTAAACAACAAAGTGGATCCGGCTGACGACATCGACGTCATCAACACCGAGCTGGCGCTCTCTGACCTCGACACCTGCGAACGCGCTATTCACCGCGTGCAGAAGAAAGCCAAAGGCGGCGACAAGGACGCGAAAGCGGAACTGGCTGCGCTGGAAAAATGTCTGCCACAGCTGGAAAACGCGGGCATGCTGCGCGCGCTGAAAAACCTGACTGAAGAAGACAAGGCGGCGATCAAATACCTGAGCTTCCTGACCCTGAAGCCAACCATGTACATCGCCAACGTTAACGAAGACGGTTTCGAGAACAACCCGTACCTGGACAAAGTGCGCGAAATCGCAGCGGCTGAAGGTTCTGTGGTTGTGGCGGTTTGCGCAGCCGTTGAATCCGATATCGCCGAGCTGGACGACGCCGACCGTGAAGAGTTCATGGCCGAGCTGGGTCTGGAAGAGCCGGGCCTGAACCGCGTAATTCGTGCAGGCTATGAGCTGCTGAACCTGCAGACCTACTTCACCGCTGGCGTGAAAGAAGTGCGTGCGTGGACGATTCCTGTGGGTGCGACTGCGCCTCAGGCGGCCGGTAAAATCCACACCGACTTCGAGAAAGGCTTTATTCGTGCGCAGACCATCGCGTTTGAAGACTTTATCACCTACAAGGGTGAGCAAGGCGCGAAAGAAGCAGGCAAGATGCGTGCGGAAGGGAAAGATTACATCGTTAAAGATGGTGATGTGATGAACTTCTTGTTTAACGTTTGATTTGTTTTGAATGAAAAAAATCCACGCTTAGGCGTGGATTTTTTTTCAGAGATAAACTCCCTCTTCTAATGAATTTTCAGTAAACACTGCTTTTGTAAAGGAAATTAGAACTTCTGAACCTTGTTTTTTATATTTAACCTCGTAACTACCAGGTTCTAAAGTAATAAACTCGCCTGAAATAGCATCTGAATCATCTGGCTCCAGATCTCCGCCAGTGACATCCTCTCCCGCCCCTATGAAAACCTTTCCAGTAGGTACGTTTAAAAATAACGATCCGGTATATTCACCAATGTCATTTTTAATATCAACTTTATAGGTACCATCATCTCCAAGATTGAGAAATAACACATTCCCTTTATTTATTTCTTCAACTTCATCTTCTGGAAGACTCCACCAATCTGCATCATCATTAATCCTATGCTTTAATGACATCAAATCATAAATTACTAATGTGGCAGTATCCGTCTGTATATTAATGGATTTATTCATTTTACCTCCTATTGAAATATTATTTCACTGATGGCATCTCCGGGCTGAAGCCCCGCCTTTCTGCCTGCATTTTTCAAAGAACTACCGACACTTTTATTAATAGTTTCATTCAGCATTTGTAATCTTTGTGTAGGCGAACCTCCAACAATTAAATCAACAGGGTGATCAGCGTTTAACTTACTTAGATCAGGTGCTGAGCCAAACATTTTTTCAAAGCGTGCAGAAACAGCCTGCCTGTAAGAGCTTTGCAAAGATGAAATCCTAACCTCATGGGTGCCAGGAGACCAAACTAATTCTCCACGTTGAGCCGCTCGGTTTAAGGCATTCATTTTTTTCATAAACTGTCTTTCGAGGAATTTTCTCTCAGTTGATGACAGCTTTGTGCTGCTTAAAATCTTCGGTTTATTGACAGTTAAGCGGGTACCTCCAGAACACCTACTCAACCCCCACGGATCCACCCACCCCAGCGCATTCGGCGCATACTGGTAAAGGTTTATCCCCCCCGCCAGCCCTATCGGGTCCTGCTGCGTAAACCGCCCGCAGTCCGGGTCATAATACCGGAACAGATTGTAGTGCAGCCCTGTCTCACGGTCCAGGTATTGCCCCTGCATCCGCAGGTTCTGAGAATATCCTGATACCTGCGTCTCGCTTTCCCACAGCAGCTTGCCCCAGGCGCTGTTAACCCCTTCCCAGCGTACCTGCCCTTCGATATCCGTCATCCGCTCCGGCGTGCCGTTGGGCTGGCAGTGGAACCAGAAAATCTCCGGGGCATCAACGCCGTCAATACGCGCCAGCGGCTCGTAGCTGTCCTGATCGCTGTAGACGTAGGTGAGCGGCACATCCCCGTGCACCTCCTGCAGCAGGCGGAACCCTTCCCAGACAAACCGGGTGGTAACCGGCTTGCCGGTTAGCTGTCCGCCCAGCATCTGGCATCGCGTTTTGCTGATGCGGCGACCAAGCGGATCGTAGCGGAAGCTGACCTGCGTCTGCGGCTTGTTGCGGTCCCGCGGCTGGCTGATAACCTCCGTCAGGCGGTGTTCACCGTCGTAGCGGTAGTGCCAGCGGGTCTGGCCGTTATCTTTCTCCACGGTTCGGCCGTGGATGTCATAGTGCCAGCGAATGCCGTTCAGCTGCGTCAGGCGGTTGTGCGTGACCTGCTCAGCAGATCCTTCGAGCGGGTTACCGGCAGCGTCCCAGCGCCACTGCTCCTGGCCGGGCAGCGTGCCGTCCTGAACGAGCAGGCGCCCGGCGCTGTCGTACTGCCAGCGATACCAGCTGAACGGGTTATCGTCCCGCTCTTCCCGCACCAGGTTATTGCGGTAGTCGTAATCCCAGCGGCGGGACCAGCGGCGCGGCGACGGGCGCTGGGCATTGCCGGTAAAAACGTCCCGGCGATGCAGTCGCCCAAGGCGGTCGTATTCGCTGCGGGTGGTCAGCAGCCCCTGCGTGCGGCTGGTCTCCCGGTGGAGTTCGTCGCGTGTAAAATCAGAAACCGATAGCTTATCGAGAGCAATGCTGAGCAGATGCCCGCTGCCGTAGTAAAACTGCTTAAGCTCGCGGCCGTCGGGAAGCGTGACGGAGGTGCGGTTGCCCAGCGCGTCATACTCCCACGCCAGCTCGCCGTGCTCGCCCGCTTCGCGCGTCACGCGACCAAGCGCGTCATAGTCAAAGGCGAGCTCCTGCTCTGCCTCGGTGGTCCACGCGTCGGCTGCAAGCGCTGGATGCAGCCCAATCCGGCTCAAAAGCCCGGACGGGGTATAGTGGTAGCGGGTCTGGCCTTCCGGCGTGGTGCGGGCGACCAGCTGGCCGCTCGCGCTCCAGGCGAAGGCATGGGTAATGGCCTCCGGATGACCGGCGGCGAACGTGCGGGCTATCGTGCGCCCGCAGGCGTCGTAGCGATACTGCGAGGCCACGCCATCGAGCCCTACCTCTTCCAGCAGCAGCGAGTCCGCGCCCCAGCGGAACTGATACGCTTCGCCGTTTTCGTTTTCAAGAGCAATCAGACGCCCGCGGCTGTCCCAGCGGCGGCGCACCTCTTCGCCCTGGGTATTGCGGGTTGCGGTTAAGCGCCCTGCCTCATCGTATCTGAACTCACTTTCTTTACCGTCGGCGCCCGCATGCTTCACCGGCAGGCCACGTTCGTTCCATTTGAGCGATTCCGTCCAGCCTTCCGGGCGGTCGAGCTGCACCGGACGCCCTGCGGCGTCGTAGCGGTAGCACGTCTCTTCACCGTCGGCGCTCATCTCGGCGACCAGCCAGCCCAGCGGGTGATAGCGATAGCGGGTAATACGCCCGGAACAGTCCGTCGCACGAACGATCTGCCCTGCCTCGTTGTACTCCTGGTAGCGGCTGTTTCCGGCGGCATCGACCTCTTCAACAACCTGGCCGAACTCGTCCCGGCGCAGCTGCGTGGTCTGCCCCATCGGATCCACCACGCGCTTTAGCCCATGATGTTCGTCGTACCAGAACCGGGTGGCGCTGCCGTCGGCCTCGATAATTGCTGCGGGAAGCGCGCGGTGCTCCAGCCAGGCGGTGGTGCGGGTATTGCCGTCGGCATCGGTCTCCTGAACCCGGTTGCCCATTTCGTCGTAGACGAAGGTGACGGCGTTTCCGAGCGGATCGATGCGACGCGTCAGAAGTTCGTTGTCATCCCACTCGTAGCGCCAGTTTTCACCGCGCTCGTCAACGTAGCGGACAATCAGATTTTGCGCGTTCCAGTAGTGGCGGCGCGTCTGACCGTCGTAGTGCTCAACGGTCGTCAGCCCGGCGGCTAAATCGTAGCTAAAGCGGCACCCGTCGCCGGTGCTGGTGCGGTTTTCCACCACGCGCCAGTGATCGAGTTTTTTCCAGCGGTATTCGCTCTCCAGGCCGCCCGGCATCCGGTGCCAGACCATCAGCCCGTGCTCGTTATAACGGTATTCACGCGTCACTACGCCGGAGGCATCCGTCGCGCTCGCCAGCTGGCCGCGCGCGTCGTAGCCCCACTGCATCAGCGGCCATGTCTGGCTGCCGTCGAAATGGCTGGCAGCGGTAGCGCGATGCGGGAAACGCTCATCTTCATAGCGCAGGGTGACGTCTATCGCCCGCGGCTCGTCGTGAAGACCAACCAGCCTGCCCTGCTCGTCCCACTCCGTCAGCAGCGCGTTGCCGTATTCGTCGCTGAGGGAGGCCAGACGCAGGATGGATGGATTCGCCCGGGTCGGTTTATACAGACGCCACACCGCACCGTCATCGTCGGCAATCGCCACGTCGCCGCTCTCATTACGGCGGATAATGATGCCTTCGCTGATGCTGTAAAACGCGTGGTCGACGGGCGGCAGCCCGAAGCTCAGCTCGCGCCCGGTTTCGTCGAACCAGGTAGCGTTGTTTTCTTCCAGCGCCAGATAGCTGTCAAAGGTGGTTGCCCAGCCCAGACCAAACAGCCCTTCGCGGGTGGTCAGGCTGTTGTAGCTGCGCTGCCAGCGAAGCGGAAAGCGCCCCGGCAGCGAGAAATCGAGCTCGTCGTCGTCATTCAGCACCTTCACGCCGGTGGCGGCGTGAACCGGGTGCGAGGAGCCAAACACGGCATTCACTGCCATATCGGCCAGCATCCCGCCGCCGGCCGCCGCCAGCGCACAGGGCATGTTTTTCAGGATTTTGCCCGGACGCCCGCGCAGCAGGGAGAGCGCAATCATCCCCAGCGCCAGACCCGGCGTTTTACCGCTTTTGATATCGCGGACCGTGAGCGTGTCCCCGCCGATGATCACGTTCGGGGAGACGTCGTCGGAAACGGTGCCTTCGCAGGTGGTGCGATCTTTGGCACGCACCGCGGGCTGCCCGTTGATAAAGACGCTTTTAGAGCCTTCCGCCAGATACTGCGGCCCGGAATGCTTTTCGCACGCCACCTTGTCTTCTTCCAGCGGCGAGGTTCCCGCGGCGGCAGAGGCCACGCTCGGCTGCCACATTTCGCTGCCAAACTGTCCGGCGGCGGAAAGCAGCATCCCCGCGTAGTCGGCAAAGCTGCCCGGCGACTGCGGCTCAGGGGACGGTGTATCGGCGGGCGTCAGCGTGCCTGCCGCGCGCGCGGCGGGGATTGCGTTGGTCAGAACGTTATTCGAACCGGTGGTGATTTTACCCGCAGGCGACGGCGGGAAAAGCGCATTGCCTAACCCCTCAGCGGCGTTGCTGATATCGTCGGTGATCCCCGCGACGTTCGCCAGCACGCCGCCAATGATGCCGCTTAACAGACAGCTGGATCCAATTGCCGCAACGCCTGCTGCTGCTGCCCCCACCCCCAGCAATGGCGCCGCAACCGTGGCTGCAGCGCCGACTGCCGCACCGATCACCGCATAGGCGGCACCTTCCGCCACAATGCTGGTGATGTCAGCAAAAATGCTGGAGTGAATAATCTCGTCGCCCTTACGGGCCGCGTTGTTATCGCTCATGCCTTACACATTCCGGTTGTCGTTTAGCGTCAGACTCTGCTTAAGCGCGCTCCAGCGCACCTCGTCCTCTTCGGTGAATGCTCTGAGTGCCGAGAGGGTGAAAATCATCAGTACCGGTTTGCCCGGCGTCTGTACGGCCAGCTGTTTTTGCCACAGGCGCTGCCCGCTACGGTCAAACGTCGTCTCAACTTCCAGCCCGTTAATTTTTCCGTCAGGCCCGGCCTTTACTTTCCGGAATTCACTCTGGGCAATTTCGCCCATCTGAGGACGCAGCACATCCCACTGGCGGTGGAACTCTTGTTCATAGCTGCTGCCATCCGGGATAACGCCGCGACTGACCACCACGGACAGCCCGCTTTCGTCATCGCGAATAATGTTCATGCTGTTATCCTGCCAGGCAGCAGGAAAAAGGGAAAACGAACCTTCCTGGAGGGTGTATTTCATAAGTGAACTCGGGATGATTAATATTGAGAGAAACAAGAAGGCCAATCCATGCTGGCCTTTTGGCTGGCTGTTTTATTATTTAAGCCACTGGCCTGACTGTTCGACTAAAACATGGTTGCCTTTGCTGACAACCAATTTCGCGGGTGCATACGTCACGGTGTAAACGGTTTCGCCATTCTTGTACGTTGAGCCGATTATTTTACCTGCAGAGTCGTGCAACGTTTTTCCTCTTAAGGAGATCGTACTGTTATCGCTTTTGCGCACGCCGAGATAAACCATCTGGTCACATTCGCTATCAAAATGACCGCACGTGTTTATCAGCGAAATAGAGAACTTTTCGGTGTCGAGCTTTCTGGTTTCAGCGCTATGAACCGAAGCGTCTTTACGTAACGTATAACGCAGCGGAGCATAATAATGTCCTTTTTGAGGAGGAGTCACTAAACGCCATTCCATTTCACTCCCCTTTATTTCCAGAACAGCCCGTCCGCCTACGCCGCCAAACGATGAGTTGAACTCAACGTTGGCACGATTGTCTGCGATCGTACCGCTAAGATTACGCTCATCATCTTCCGGGCAATCTATGCGGTTTCCTCTTTGGGAGATATAACAATAAGACCCGGTGATACGGTTGCCTGATTCAGCTAACCGCAGGGTTAATGTCGAGTCGTTCTCGTATTCGCCAGCCCATTCTCCGTCAAACGCGAGGCCTGATTGGCTGTTCGTTGCAAAATGCCTCGCATTGAATCTGGCGGCCCATTGCTGAATATCGGCATGAATAACCGGGCTATTATCTGAAGACTGGTAATGAATAACGTCCGACTCCGGAACCACCCAGGCCGCAAAGATTTTGCCGTCAGGATTGATGACCAGCGCTGACGCATTCTCCTGGTAGAGATCCTTTAGCCAGCCCTCAACAAACAATCCGCCACCTGGGGTGGTATGTGGTTCACCAAAGACATCAAAGTTATCAATAAAGGTCTGGTAATGATTTCCCAGCGTCTTCCGGAGATTGTCTGTCACTTCGCTATCGTTAACGATGCGACTTACCGTTTCGAGCTTATTGTATTGCGATAATTCAAGCGCCGTTGACGTTTCAACGACGCCTGTCAATAAAGCGGTGAACAATACGACTGCCAGAAATTTTTTGGTCATAAATTACTCTGAAGAACCATTATCGTAATTCATTGTTATTTTCACAACGTTGCCGCTTTTCATCTCAAACGAGAGCGCTTTTTTACCCAACTCATAGGTAATCCACTGCTCCCCCGAATCATTGTCTACATGACCGGAACCGTATGCGTTGTTCACTTCCTCTCTCGTTGAGCCCACATGGACACTACGCGGCGTTGCGAAGTCTTCGGCAGTCAGCGTAATTTGAGACACGATGTAATCATCAACGCTTCTTTCCGCTTTATCCCACCAGAGATTGGAACTGAATATTTCTAACCCAGTCCTTTGATGCTGGAAGAATGTATATTGGGTTCCGTCAAAAGGTACCTCACCGGTAAAACTGCCTTCCACCGGCATTTGAATTTTACGGGCAATATAAGGAGTCCATCTGTCGCCCAGGGTGACAGTCTGGTCTTTGACCTTCACGGAAAAATCCTGTTTTGTCAGAACGAGCGGCATAACCTGAGCCAAAACCACATTGCTGCTCAGACAGGTAAATATCAGGGCAGAACAAAGAAAGGTCGGAGTGTGTTTTTTCACGTTAATCGTCACTGACTTGATGTAAATTACGCTTATCGCGGATGCTGCAAACCGGCAGCGACATACCCGTACCGGCAGGAAAACGCAACACTTATTAACGATCGTAACGTGACATAACGACTCGATTTAGGCATTCCTGGTTCATTACAGGAAAACTAAATGCCCATGCAAGCCCACGTTCATCAGTGGCGGTTCGATATCCCACAGCTTGCCCTGCGGTATTCCCGCGAGGAATATTCGATAACTTAACATCCGGAAAATGCGCTTTGACCTGGTCGAGCGTAATGCAAGGCTGTTCAATTACAAACGAGACAAGTGAAACGCTATCGTCTTCATTTCCCCATAAACGAACATCTACATCGCTGATACGTGTTCCATCAGATAATGTGAATGGAACCGAGGTATAACGGTCTTTCATTTCCGGATTTTTTTTGATGAGTGGTTGATTGAGAAGTTTACTTACTTCCTCGACCTGTTTTCCCCATACTGTTTTGAGTTCTTTAACAATATGCCATAAAGAATCTTGGTTCATGTTTGTTTGTCCTGCGTAAGAAAATGTTGAAAAGAGTGGGAGCAAAAAAAGGATGGCGTTTTTTGTCATTCTACTTACCATAGAAACTCCCGTAATAATCGCTGTAGTTGAGATCGGTACCCGAAGCTATTTCGCCTTTACCATATACTTTACCTATAGCTTTTGCTGCATCAACGCGCGACAGCTCACCACTTATCATTTTATCATAGGCAGTATTGTAAGCTTTGAGATTTTCAGGGCTTCCCGCTATATCAATATCAATACCGCCATTTCCCA
Source organism: Enterobacter sp. KB-221C9 (assembly GCF_041320715.1). Lineage (NCBI taxonomy): Bacteria > Pseudomonadati > Pseudomonadota > Gammaproteobacteria > Enterobacterales > Enterobacteriaceae > Enterobacter > Enterobacter sp. KB-221C9. Next base: position 37,207 of record NZ_JBGIWG010000002.1, on the reverse strand, counting down.
GGATTTCACGCTGTATTTTAATATTATTCAATGTTGCACCACCTTCATCCATAAGCTGGCTGTTAACGAAGTTTTCTTTACTAGAATAGTCCGCTGCAACAGGATATGTTGCATGCCCTGCTTCATGAGCCAGTGTTTGTACTGTATTGGCTGTGTCTTCCATGTGTTCGGGATCCATAACGATCAGTTTATTATCCGAATCAGTATAACTCCCCCCACCAGTCGCACCTGGTTGAATCGCCCATCCCTTGTCTTTCAAATCTTTTAACTGAGTTTGAAGGGTAGGCGACTTATTAATTTCTTTTACAACATCGTCGTTGAAAGGCATAACATCTGAGCCATTCGGACTATTTTTGTAAACATAATTACCTTTCAAAGGGGGAGCTGTTGTTGAAGCTGAAGCAGGAGCCGGTTTCGATTGGCCTGCTGCAGGAGCCGCAACGGGGGCAGGACGATTAGCGCTCTCTTGTGGCGAAAATTTCGCCTGCACCGCCGCATCAATATCCCCTTTATGCCCCGCCCCCGGAGCCGTGGTGCCCGGCTTGGTGCCAGAGGTATTCAGATGCAGCTTACCGCCCGTGGTGATATGACCATCCCCTTCCACAAAGAAATTAAACTCTTTGCCAATCAGGTTAATCTTGCCGTTAGCATTCAGCTCGATGGCGCTTTCACCAGAGACCAGCCGCAGCTTTGTTCCGGAAGCGATAACGTACTGCTCCACCGCCGCATCCAGCTTGCCTTTCCCCGTCAGGATCTCGGTCCCGCCTTTCACCGCCAGGATCTGATTAGCTTCCACACGATGCAGTTCATTTTTCTTTACGTAATGGCTGCGTGCCCCGCCGACGCTGTGCGTTTCATCATTTTTAACGCTGGTGTCCATGTTGCGTTCGGCCTGGATCCACACCTGCTCTGCGCCCGCCTTGTCCTCAAAGCGCAGGGCGTTGGCGTTGTCCACGGAGCCCCCCTTAGAGCGGCTCATAAAGCCCATCTGCGTTGCCGCCGCCGGCAGCGCCCACGGCGGCATGCTTGCGTCGTTGTACACGCGACCGGTAATAATCGGACGGTCCGGGTCGCCGTTGATAAAGTCCACCACCACCTCATCGCCCACGCGCGGAATTTGCACCCCGCCGTAGCCCTGGCCCGCCCACGCGCTCGACACGCGCACCCAGCAGGAGCTGGTGTCATCGCCCTTCGCCAGGCGGTCCCAGTGGAACTTCACCTTCACGCGACCGTATTTGTCCGTCCAGATACTCTCGCCGTTCGGCCCCACCACTTTCGCGGTCTGCGGGCCGTAGGTGCGCGGCCACGCCGTGGTCTGCGCCGGACGGTACACCACCGCCGACGGGATCACCGTGAAATCGGTGCGGTGAATAGTTTCACCCTCGCCGCTGGCGTAACGGTTCTCTTCGAGGTGGTAACCCGCCCCCGTCACCAGATACTCACCGTTGTCGCTGAAGAACGGCGCGTTGGTTAACGTGAAGGTGTGCCCTGGCGCAATCCCCGCCGCCGTGGCCGTGGCCTGAATCTGCTGATGCTCAACCTGCCAGCGCTCCTGACGGATGCGGGCATAGAACTCCCCGTGCCCTTTATCCACAAAGCGTCCCGGCCAGTCGTACACGTCGATGCTGCCCGGCTTCGGCGAGGCCGGGTTCTGCTGGGCCTGGAACAGCCACGCGTTCGGCTTGCGGAAGTCATAGTCGTCGAGGCTGTAAATCCCCGGCGTCACGCTGTCCTCCAGCGCCCACTGGCTGATGCCCTCTTCATCCGTACTGCCGCCTGACGGCGTCTGGTGGTAAGGAATGACCTCATAGCCGCTGAACGGCTGATGCTGCGTGGCGGCGTCGGTGAGCACCAGGGTGTGTTTATCCGCCTCGTGGCTGAAGTGATAGGCAATCCCCTCCAGCTCCATCAGGCGGCTGATGAAGTCCAGGCTCGACTCCTGATACTGCACGCAGTAGTCCCACACCCGGTAGCTGCCGGTGAGTTTATCCTCAACGTTAACCTGATGCTCACCCAGCAGGGTTTTCACAATCTGCGGCACCGTCTGGCCCTGGAAGATTCGCAGGTTACGGTCGCGCTTCATCGGCCACAGGTCCGGCTCCACCGTCAGCTGGTACACCGCATAGCAGGTGCCCGTCAGCTCAACGGCGCTGACCGCCACGCGGGTAATCTTGCCGTTAACATAGCGGGAGGTCAGCAGGCTCTGCGTCGGGATGGTCACCGTGACCGGCTGGCCCAGCAGCTTGCTGCGGTCGATGCGCGCGTCCGTGCCGAGCACGGTCAGCGTCAGCGCAAACGACTCGGACATCGCCTCGCGGCCCGTCAGTTTCCAGAACAGAAGCCCCTCCACCGGGAGCTGAACGGTAATTCGGTTGAGCATAATCTTTATTCCATCTAGCTTATGCGATGCAGAAAAGAGGTTCTCATCTACGCATCAGCGTCATTTATATATCAAAGTGAATGAGTTCTTTTTCTTTTGCCCATTAAGTAAACAAGAGAATATACTTTTAGCAGTTCCGAGATAACAAACAATCCTAAATTTACCCAGACACTTGAAATACCAAGCACACTTATCAGAAGTGGGAAAAAAGAAACCGAACATCTGAACGAAATTAGACGAAAAAATTCCTGAGCAAGGGCAAATTTAATCGCAACGTCTTTTCTCTTAAAAAATAGCCAAGCTGAAACAAAAAGTGAAAGTAACAAGAGAAAATCAAATATAAAAAAGAGTGTTACGATAAATTTGTAACCGCCTCCTGAAACTACATCTGAGGTTGCTGTAAACGTGATTAAATCTGAAATGAAGGGGATCCTGTCCTGGCGAAGTGAGTTTACAGAATAAAGCAAAAGAGCCAGTACATCCATGCATCCCCAGAAATACCATAATTTACTTTTTAAATTCATAATCCTCTTCTCTGACTCCAGGTATCCATTGCCATGATTTACCACTTACTGCCCAGGCATCATCGCTCTCAAGGTATTTCTGATAAATGGATCGTTGTTCTCCGTATCGTCTGATGACAGATTTTTCAGATATAAACACGCGCGATTCACCGTCCAGATCTCCGGGTAGCGCTGTCCAGCGCTGAATTTTATCGCGCGACGTATTCATGTAATCTTTACCGTCCGATCCAAATACCCGTCCCTCATCCCCCATGCTCGTCAGTCGATTAATCGCCATAATCACAACATTTTTTGTGCCATGATAATCATCTTCAACAGTTTTCCAGTAACCCGGCCCGTAATGATTAGTAGAGGGAACGAATGAATCACGCGTTGGGGCTGGTTTTCCAAATAGAGAGACATTATTTCGGTAACGTTCGAGGACGTAATTCACAAAAGCTGAGTTGTAGATCGTCTCATCAACACAAAACAACTCCCCTGACTCAGAGATGAAAAAGGGATATAGTGCTTTTGTCCGTTGACGGTGGTCTATTAAGACCACCTCTCCTGAGTCAATTAACCGCTCTATTTTATTAAGATTTTGCGCATAGAGGGGATCAAAAAAGGCATTAGGATTAAATTCGAAGCGATGTCGTAACGTTAAACCATCAATGCTGTGAAATGGATTTGAAACGCCTCGCACCACAACAAACTCACGCCCTACGTCGCTCCGTGCATAGACAGGAGAGACAATCTTTTCGAATTCCTTTGGACGAAGCCTTTGGCTTCGAAGATCGTACACTTCCATAATATCTCCTGTTTACACTCCTACGGATTCACCAGCCAGGTGCCCGGCTTGGTGATATCCAGCGTCTGGCCACGCGTTCTTCCGTTGCCCTGCAGTTCAATCTTCACCTCACCGGCTGGCAGCTTGAGCGATGCATAGCCGTTGGCCGCCGGACGCAGCGCTTTTGGCTCGCCGTTCACTTTCAGCGTTTCGCCGTCGAGGATGCGGATATAGACCAACGCAACAGGGCTCTCGACAGGCGGTGGAGTCTCTTGCGCCGTCGCCTGCTGGTTAGCCTTCGCCGTTTCTGGCTTCACGTCCGGCGCGTTCGCGGCGGTTTCAGCCGGACGCGTCTCTGCCGGTGCCTGTGCAGCCTGCTCAGGCGCATCGTTACCGCCGCTGAACAGCATCGCCCCGGCGACAACACCCACCAGAAGGCCCGCGGCAACCATGCCCGGGACCTTGTAGCGGCGCCAGTCGAGCAGCGAAGCCGGTTTTTCGTCTTCGACCGGAACCAGCATCGTGCCGGGCTTTTTCGCCGTCAGCACGTCGTTGATCCCGGCGACCGGCATCTCTATCAGCGCGGCGAACTCGTCGATTGACTGCGGACGGTCCTCCATGTGCAGCGCCAGCGCGCGGTCGATGGCCTGCAGCAGCGGAATGGAATAGCCCTGCGGCATCAGTTCGACCAGCGGTTTGCAGGTATCCTGAATCGAGCGCACCACGCTGACCGGCGGCGGAGAGCCCACAATCAGGGTACGCAGCACGGCGCCGAGGGCGTAAATGTCCGTCCACGGGCCCTGCTCGCTTTCGTTGTCGTCGGTGTACTGCTCAATCGGCGCAAAGCCCGGGCGCAGCATGGTTTCCGTTTCGTCGGAAAGGTTACCGATGGTGCGGCGCGCGGAGCCGAAATCGAGCAGCACCGGCAGGCCGTTATCCTGGATCTGAATGTTATCCAGAGAGATGTCGCGGTGCAGGTAGCCTTCGTTGTGGATGGTCTTGATCGCACCAAACAGCATCGGCAGCGTGCGGCGGATCCAGGCTTCGTTAATCAGCTCCGGCTTTTCTTCGCGCAGGCGAGAAAGCGTGGTGCCGCTGTAAAACAGCGTCCCCATGTAGGCCGTATCGTTTTGCACCCAGAAGCGCAGGACGTGCAGCAGGTTCGGGTGGTTAAAGCGCGCCAGCAGACGGGCTTCCTGAATAAAGCTGTTCAGGCCTGCGGAAAACGCTTTGCCAAAGCGCTCGCTGCGCAGCACGAGGGTCATGTCGTCGCCGCGCACCGCGAGCGAGGAAGGCATAAATTCTTTGATAGCGATAGTGCGTTCGAGCTGGTGATCCCACGCGCGATAGACGATGCCAAAACCGCCGCCGCCGATCACCTCTTTGATTTCAAACTCGTTGAAGCGGTACCCGACCGGGAGCGCGTTTGGGACAGTCCGATTGTTATCATTATCCGTCATCTTTTACAGTTCTCTTGATGATTATTACGCGGCAAACTGACAGTGAAACTCGCCCTGCTCGCAGGTGACGCGCAGACGTCGGTACTGCTCGTCGCTGCGGCTGGCGGTAAGTAATATCTGGCTCATCTGAGGCAGCAAGGTGTTAGTCAGAATAGCGTCCACCATGCGGCCGCCGGACTCCACCTCGGTACAGCGCTGAACAATCTGTTCCACCACGCTGTCGTCAAACTCAGAAATAATGCTGTGATTCTCTTCCAGACGACGCTGAATGCGCTTGAGCTGCAGGCGAACAATCTGCCCCAGCATCTCGTCGCTGAGCGGGTAGTACGGCACCACCAGCAGGCGGCCCAGCAGCGCCGGCGGGAATACCTCCAGCAGCGGCTGGCGCAGGGCGCCGCTTAACGCCTCAGGCTCCGGCATCAGCTCCGGATCGGCGCACATGGCGCTAATCAGGTCGGTGCCAACGTTGGAGGTCAAAATAATGATGGTGTTACGGAAATCAATGTGGCGCCCCTCGCCGTCCTCCATCCAGCCTTTATCAAAGACCTGGAAGAAGATCTCGTGGACGTCCGGGTGCGCTTTTTCAATTTCGTCCAGCAGCACCACGCTGTACGGACGGCGGCGTACGGCCTCGGTTAACACGCCGCCTTCACCATACCCTACGTACCCCGGAGGCGCACCTTTTAAGGTGGAAACGGTGTGCGCTTCCTGGAACTCGCTCATGTTGATGGTGATAACGTTCTGCTCGCCGCCGTACAGGGATTCCGCGAGCGCCAGCGCGGTTTCGGTTTTACCGACGCCGGACGGGCCGCACAGCATAAAAACGCCCACCGGTTTGTTCGGATCGTCGAGCTTCGCCCGCGAGGTTTTCACGCGGCGGGCAATGAGATCCAGACCGTGACGCTGGCCGATAACGCGCTGGTTCAGCATGTCGGCGAGGTTGAGCACCGCGTCGATCTCGTTTTTCACCATCCGGCCCAGCGGGATCCCGGTCCAGTCAGAGACCACCGCGGCAACCACGTTTTCATCCACAGCCGCAAACAGCAGCGGTTCATCACCCTGTAAGGCGTTCAGCGCCTGCTGCTGTTCCGCCAGCTGGCCGCGCAGCTCGGCGCTGTCTTCATCGCCCGCCGCAAACAGCGCCGCGCGCAGGCGAATAATCTCCTGCACCAGGCTGCGCTCTTCTTCCCAGCGCTGGGCCAGGGCTTCGCGCTTTGTTTCATACGCGTCGCGTTCGACGCGTAACGTCGCTACGCGCTCAGCGTCACCTGCACCGACGCGCGCTTCGCGTTCAGCAATCTCAATCTCCACGTCCAGCGCGGCAAGGTGGCGCAGGCAGTCTTCGAGCTGCGCAGGGGGCGCGCTCTGGCTGACCGCGACGCGGGCGCAGGCGGTGTCGAGCAGCGCAACGGCTTTGTCCGGCAGCTGGCGCGCCGGAATGTAGCGATGCGACAGCTTCACCGCCGCGCTGACCGCTTCGTCGAGCAGCAGCACCTGGTGGTGCGTCTCCAGCGGCGACACGGTGCTGCGCAGCATCAGAATGGCTTTCGCTTCGTCCGGCTCGTGAACCTGCACCGTCTGGAAACGACGGGTCAGCGCCGGGTCTTTCTCGATGTACTTTTTGTATTCCGCCCAGGTGGTGGCCCCGATGGTGCGCAGCTGTCCGCGCGCCAGGGCAGGCTTCAGCAGGTTCGCCGCATCGCCGGTCCCCTGCTGGCCGCCTGCGCCAATCAGGGTGTGGATTTCATCGATAAACAGAATGATTGGCGTGGCGCTGGACTGGACTTCATTAATGAGCGCCTGCAGACGGGCCTCAAACTCGCCTTTCATGCCTGCGCCAGCCTGCAGCATGCCGATATCCAGCAGCCACAGCTGAATATTTTGCAGCGGCTCCGGGACGTCGCCGTCGGCGATACGCAGCGCCAGCCCTTCAACGACGGCCGTTTTGCCGACCCCGGCTTCCCCGGTCAGCAGCGGGTTGTTCTGGCGGCGGCGCATCAGGATATCCACCATCTGGCGGATCTCCTCGTCGCGCCCGACAACCGGGTCAATCTTCCCGTCGCGGGCGCGGGCGGTCAGGTCCTGACCGTACTGGGCCAGCGTCCCCTGAGCCGCCGGTACCGCACCCGCCGGGGCATCGACGGCGGCAGCGGCCTGCTGCGTCTCTTTGCTGTTGGCGCAGATAGCGTCGAACTGCTCAATCAGCACCTCGACGTTCAGGCGGGTAAACTGCGACGAGATGCTTTTCAGGACGTTGGCCAGGTTCCAGGTTTTAAGCATGCCGATCAGCAGGTGGCCGCCGCGAATACGGCTAACGCCAAACTTCAGCGAGCCGAAGACCCAGGCGCGCTCCACGGCGCTGTCGATATGCTCGGAGAGATCGGAAACTGAGCTGGCGCCACGCGGAAGGACATCCAGCGCCGCAACAATATCGCGTGTCAGCTGCTGCTCGTCGAGGGCAAAGTGGCGGATGACCTGCTGCAGATCGCCATCCTGCTGCTGCATCAACTGATGCAGCCAGTGCACCAGCTCAACGTAGGGGTTGCCGCGCAGCTTGCAGAACGCAGTGGCGCTTTCCAGAGAGGTAAATAACAGCGTATCCAGTTTGCCGAAAAGCACGGCACGGCTAATTTCTGACATGTTAGTTTCCATTAACAATAATTCGGTATACGGAAGGATTACCGCTCTGCGCGATACACCAGATCGCCACGCGGGACAGGCTGCGGCTGAAGGCCCAGCCAGGTGTTATAGCCTAATCGCCCGGGGCTCCCGAGCGTGGTGCCCTGCACCGCGTCTTCGCGCAGGATCACCCGCGTTTCCCATTCAAACTCCACCCCGACGTACTGACGCACCCAGTCGCGCAGCTCGGTGACCCACGCTTCCCCCGGCAGAAAACGGTTGTACTCCTCCGCGCTCAGCGGGCCAATGTCGATGCGAAACTTATGCTGCACGTCGCGGACGGCGACGCCGAGAAAAGCGGACTCACCCATGCGCGGCATGCGGCGTCCTGCGCCAAGCTGCGCCTGCTCGCGCGTGGAAAGCGGCATCCACTGCGGCACGTTGCTCACCAGCTTAACCGGCGCTTTAAAATAGTTGCGCAGGATCTTCTCCAGCCCCTCCGGGTCCCGCCCGTGACGGGTCAGGTGTCCGGCGTGGGTAAAGCGGGCGTGCGAGCTCAGGTTGCCTTTGTTCATCTGACCCGGCTGGCCCATGCCAATCAGCGACGCCAGGTAGCCCTCAAAGCGCCTGTTATCGGCGCGATCCAGAGAGACGGTCGGCTGCGCATCCGCCCAGGCGCGGTAAAACAGCAGCGCAAGGCGGTGATGGAACAGATCGGCAAACGCGCTGAGGCTGGTGTCCTGATGATGATAAATACGCTCGCGGGCGTATTCGGTCATGTGGACCGGTAGCGGGCCGTTCGGGCCAAACAGGCCGAAGCTGAGGATAGAGACCTCATGAAGCCCGCTTTCCTCCCGCTGACGCACCTGGGCCAGCGTCGACGGTGCAAAACTCATCGACGGCTGCTGGCCGATGCGCAGTGGCTCAAATTTCGGCAGCGGCGCGCGTCCCAGCGGGTAGCGCTCGCCGCCCTGGGCATCAATGCGCCTTAACAGCTGAAACAGATCGTAGCGCCAGGGCGTCTCGCGAACCCCGCTCCAGAACGCATCCGGCAGACGGGTCAGGCGATGCACGCGCAGCGGTGCAGCGGCAGCGTCACTCATATCAGCGCCCTTTTACCCATGCGCGGCGCCCAGTAGCCAATCTCGCCGCGCTGCTGACTCTTCAGGGTGAACTCCGTAAAGCTGTTGATGGACACCAGACGGGCAAAGAGACGCTCCATCACGCTGCCGAAAAGCCACGGGCTGGCGCCGGAAAAGGCGCGCTCATCTACCGTCAGGGTAATGCCGATCCCGCGGGCGAAAACGACCGGGCCGGGTTCAGGCACGCGGCGGTGAACCGGCTCCAGCACGCAGTGGCGTACCCCCTCCACCTGACGCGCAACGGGCGTTTCAGCCAGGTTGGCGTACAGCCCTAACAGCTGGCGCAGCGCGGCCGCACCCTCTTCGTCTTCGCTGTCCATCAGGCTGAGGTAGTTCATCTGCAGCTGGCTGATGAGCCGCCAGGTGCTGAACCCTTCTGCCAGCGCGGGACGCGGCGGCGTCGGGCCTTTGCGCAGGGTGAGGGATTTCACCGGCATGGAGTCGGCCATAATGAACTGCCCGAGCTCCTGCTGCAGCATCAGCGGCAGGTCACGGCTGGTGCAGAGCACCTCGGCAGAGATGTAGCGCAGGTTTTCCTGCCAGGGCGCGTGCTGTTCATCCACCAGCGAGACAAAGACCTCCGAGCCGATATAGCCGGTGCGGGTACCGTAGCGCAGGGCGTGCTCGGACAGCACGCGCTGTTCGCGACGCAGGGAAAAATAGGCCCCGTAGTTGCCCGCATCGCCGCTCCAGGAGCTCCAGAATGGACGAAACGTCTGGTCATCACGCTGGCCGTCCGCGCTGCCATAGATTTTTTTGACCGCGTAAATTTCATAATCCAGCGGACGGATGTTATCCACCACCAGATGGTATTCATGCTGGCCTTCATTCAGCTTCTGCCGCGCCGCGACCTTTGGGAACAGGTTGATGACCGGCGTACAGTGCAGCGCCAGATGGCTGGCATCGACCACGCGCTCAAGCTGTTCATCCGACTTATCCAGCAGAATGAAGATATCGAAGGCTTTTTCACCTTCACAGCGCTGGATGAGCGTGCTCAGACCGCTCAGGCTAATAAAGCGGAAACGGGCCGGAAAGGCGAAATACTCCTGCAGCAGGCGATAGCCGTCAAAGTTACGCAGATCGTCCGGCAGCAGCGCCTGGTCAGGCTCAAAGCCCTCCTGGCGCAGCGCGTCCGACGCCAGCAGCCGTCGCTGCGGCTGCGGGCTGACCGTTTGACAGACGATCCCGGCGTGGTGCTCCATCACCAGCTCCAGCAGCTTCAGGGCTTCAATATCCGGACCGCCGAGGAAAAATTCCAGACGGTCGAAATCCAGGTGCCCGAGGTTTTGCGGGCCGTCGCAGGCGATGCGGATCCGTAAGGCGCTGCCGATCCCACGCTGGCTCAGCCCCAGCTGCGCGAGCGGCAGATCGGCGGGCACGCCGCCCAGCTCGACCTTGTCGATTTTCAGCGGCAGCAGGTTGACCTCGTGCGCCGTGGTATAGCTGCAGGTCACGCCGGTTTTTTTCAGCGCCAGGCTGTCCATCATGGTGCCGCGCGGCACGATAAAGCCCTTGCTCAGGTCGCCCCGGCTGCTGTCGGGCTCAATCTCCGCGATCGCCATCGACGGCGTGGGCGCGAGATAGTTAGGCGCAATCATCTCCAGCAGACGCTGGGAGAAGCGCGGAAACTCCGCGTCCATTTTCATCTGCACGCGGGAGGTCAGGAAGGCGAAGCCCTCCATCAGACGTTCGGTATACGGGTCCGCCACTTCGATGCCGCGCATGCCCAGCCGTCCGGCGACCTTAGGGTAGCGTTCGGCAAACTCGGCCCCCATTTCGCGCAGGTAGGCCAGCTCGCGGTTGTAGTATTCGAGCAGTTTACTTTCCATGATTACCCCGCATCTTTCAGTTCAAAATGGCCGTTTTCCAGATCGACATCGGTACGAAACAGAAACTCCAGCGGGTACGGCACGCACCACAGACGCCCTTTAATCTCGATGGAGAGCACGTTGTGCAGATCCAGCGAGGAGGTATCCGACACGCAGCGGACCTGCAGCCCCTGCGGCAAAATGCGCGGCTCAAAATTGATGATGGCCTCGGTGAGCTTGCGCTGGATATCGTGCCATTCGATATCCGACATTCTCTTTCCGGCCAGCGGCGCGACGCCGAAGTTGACCACCGAGCGGTTCACGTGCGGCAAGGCGCTCAAATCGCCGGAGGCATCGTGGTTAATGGTATTAAACAGCCACTGCAGATCGCGCAGCACATTGCGGCGCAGGGCGGCGTGGGTGATCAGATTACTGTTGGCCGACTCGCGTTTTTTTTCCGGGTCGTTATCGGTGAGGCGATCCAGCAGCGAGGGCTGCATTTTGTCGCGCGCCCCCACCTTCTCCTGCCTGCTGCGGGCTTGCCAGCCGCTGCGCAGCAGATCGCCTTCGCCAGCGGGATTACTCATCGGCTCCGTCCGTCGCAAACGTCACGAGGCTTAAGGACAGCAGCGAGCTTTCGCTTTGCTCGCTCAGCCAGGCTTTCTGGCCCATCCCTTCGTAAAGGGTGCCGTCTTCGTCGAGCGGCTGCCATTCGGTGGTGCGGCCCAGCTTGACTGCATCAGGGGCATCGGCAGCAAAAGGATAACGCGCCGGGATCTGACACACCTGCTCCGTACCGTCGGTCAGGCGCACCAGCGCGTGACGCCAGACCAGATCGGTCACGCTGGCAGGCGCCTGGAAACGGATCTCCGCGATAGCGCTAAACGGCAGCCAGAAATAGCGGCCGTTGACGATGGTTTCGCAGACCGGGCCGAGACGGGCGTCGCCGTCCATCAGCCAGTCAAAGCCCTGCGTCTCCTCGTTTTCCAGGATAATGTTGCCGGGGGTGGCCTGAGCCCGATCGAGGGCCTCCAGACGCAGCGCCCGGGCCCGCTCGCCCTCCTCGCTCAGCGCCGCGGCCAGAGCAGTCAGCCACGGCCACTGGGCTTCAGGCATAGCCGGACGCACCTGTCCCGCCATCACCTGCGCGCGCTGCAGCTCGCCCTGAATGGACTGCTCCAGCAGCGTGACGGTGGGCTTCGCCTGAGGCTTGAGTGCCAGCCAGCTTTTCAGCTGGGTCAGCGCACGCGCCCAGTTGCCGCTGAGGGTTAAAAACTGCACGAACGCGGCGCGAAGGTCGGCATCCGCCGGACGGGCTTTGATTTCAGCCTCAAGGCGCGCCAGCGCATCGCTGAGCGACTCGCCCGCCAGGCGTTGATAGAGCGTATTCATAGCCATTCCTTAATTCGCCGCGCGCCACGCGCCGACGGCCGGATCGCGAAGCTGAGGACGCAGGGTATCAATCAGAACGATATTCAGCGGCGTGCCGGGTGCGACCCAGGCGCTCCAGGTCTTTTTCACCGCCGCGATGCGCGCCTGCAGCTTTGCGTCATCGCTGGCGATTTCACGGGAAATCTCTACCGCTACGGTGCCGTTGCTTTTCCAGCTGTTCAGGGCGCTATCGTAAGGCAGGATCATCCAGCTCTGGTCGCTGTTTGGCGTGCTGAATACCATGCGCTCCTTGTTGACGGAGGTGATCAGCGCGTTTTCAGGATCGGCGCTTTGGTTCAGTCCGGTCACCGGGAAGCCATGGATGTAGGTCACCGCCATCTCTTTCTGTCCGCCGCTGCGGGACTGAGAAACAACGGTGTGTCCGCTCAGCCAGCTGCCGTTACCGCAGCGGGTGGTGTCAGAATCCGGAATAAAGAGCGCCGGAGCGGAAGCGCCCCCTTCCCAGAAGGTGCGAAGGTGGCAGCCGTCCTGCAGGGTAAATTCCTGCCACGGCGTGCGGTCAGCGGCGACGGTGCGGGACGCCACGTTCTGGTCTGGCGGCAGTAACGCGCCGCTGGCTGGGGTTTCAGTGACGGTCGCAGCGGGCGCGGCCTGCTCCTGTTTCACCACCAGCGCCCAGTCCTGCGCTTTGCCTGCCGTGCCCTGCGCCAGCGTGGTACCCGCCGGGTCGTTGAGCGTCCAGCTAAGTTTATTCACTTTGCTGCACTGGTGTTCCAGCAGGGAGCCAAGACGCGGCACAAAGTTCTCCAGCACGGAGACGTCTTTCTTGCCGTTCGCCACGATACGCAGCGCCACCTCAGGCTTACACCAGCTCTGCGGCGTATTGTCTTTAATGTTGTCGATCCAGATATCCAGCTTCTGCGCAGGAGACTGCACGATGCGGAAATTCTCAGCCTGCGCGGTGGAGGTGACCGCCAGAAGTGCCAAACCCGATAGCCAAAGTTTCATATCGTTCCTTGTGTGTCTAATCAGTTCCGCAGGGAAGAAATTGTGCTGCGTCAGAGAGGGTGTGCAGCAAAGTGGTGTCCTGAGGGTTGCCCATCCATACCGCCAGGGCAGTATAGTTATCCTGAGCATTCCCCTCCTGTTCGCCATTCTTTTGAATGATTTGGTTCATTAAGGTCAGCCACTCCTGCGGCGTATTGACCATATGCAGCGACTGCTTCATTTGCTCTTCGCTGACGCCGTGCCAGAACCCGTCGGTGCACAGTAAAAAGGCATCGCCGTCTTCAACCTGCACCACGTCGCTGTAGCTCGCTTCCGGCCCGCCGTTTTCAATCCCGAGCGCCAGATAGAGCAAATTGCTGTTCAGGTTGTCGGTCTGGTGACCGGCATCCTTCATCTGCTGCACCAGGCTGTGGTCGGTGGTCACATGCCACAGCCATCCCCGGCGAAACAGATACAGGCGGCTGTCTCCGGCATGCGCCCAGTAGGCCAGCCCGTAATCACGGTCAATGAACAGGCTGACCAGCGTCGTGCCCATCCGGCGATAGTCCTGCACGGCCTGCTGTTCGCTGAGGATAGTGCGGTTCGCCGTCTGCACGTAGTCGCGGATGTGCTGCGCGTTAAGATGCTTGTCGCCATCGAAGCGGGAGATGATGCTGTTGCGGGCCAGCTCTGCAGCCACCTCACCGCCCGGCAGGCCCGCGATGCCGTCGCAGACGACAAAGCAGGCCGAACGTTCCCCTATGGTTTCTCCCGTCTGATCCTGGTTGCTGGCGCGCGTCCCCTGGCGGGAGAGAGAAGCCGTTGCGATATTCATTTGTCTTCCGATCCGCTCTGTGAGTCTTTGTACTGATTCACCTCCATGTCATACGCATGAAGGAAGGCCTCGCCGAAGAGGGTGTGGAAGTCATCCTCAATCTCGCCAGCCGTCTCGCCATAGCTGCGCACAAAATAGTCCCACAGGGCGGCTTTGCGGCTGCCCGGCAGCGCCAGACGGGAGGTCATCCCGTTCTGCTTCGCCTGCTCCTCCAGCTGTTCCGGATTAAAGGACTGCAGCATCGCGGCAATAATGGCGCGGATACCGGAGATCATGCCCAGCTGGTGCGCCTGCAGATCGATCAGCGCGTCGCGCACGGATTTTGTCGGCGGCATAAAGCCCGGCATCGGGGTGCCGAACATCTGGATCAGCACGGTTTTGCCGGTCGGCAACAGCTTGAACGGGTTGTTGGCATCGTCCAGCACCATGGTCATATCGGCTTTCACGCCGCGCTTGAGGATGGAGCGCGAGGAAAGCAGCGCCACGGTTCCCTGAGAGAACATGCCGAGGATCTGCCCCAGCTGACGCATATTTTCACGGTCAAACTGCGGAACGGGCTGCATTTCGCTCAGGCCCATGCCTTCCAGTAGCGCCTCCAGCAGCTCGCCCTGCAACACGTCGCCCTTCTCACCGCTGTTCGTCGTGGCGGTTGGGGCGGCGGCGTTATTGACCGGGTCGATGCGCAGGCGGCCTTTCGGGGCCTGAGCGCTGCTGCGCGCAACGGCCTGTGGCGTTGGCATGGTGAAGCCTGCGTAATCCGGTCGCGCGGGCTCTTCTTCAGCACGCGGTTCTTCCTGCGGCTCGGGGGCGAACAGCGGAGAATCGGCCAGCACGTCCTCTTCCTGTTCAGGCTCCGGCACTGGCGCAGGCTTCTCGGCAATAATGTCATCCGGATGGGTCAATGGCGCACCGCCCATCAGCCCGAGCGGGTCGTCATTACGCGCGGCTGGCGCGCTGGCCTTACCGCCAAACAGGGCCAGCGGATCGAGTTCATCCGTCGCCTCTTCTTCTGGCTTAACGGGGCTATTCTCGCCCGGCGGCACCAGCGTTGACGGGGTGACGTCGTCAAAAATACTCTCTTTTTTGAACAACGCTTCGTCGCTGAACAGCGTGTCCGGGTCGACATTCTTACGCTCGAGCTTTGGATCGCTGTCGTTGAACATCGCCAGCGGATCTTCGGCGTTACGCTCCGGGGCCGCAGGCTGGGAGAACGGATCGTGCGATGCAGCAGGCTGCGGTTTTGTACGGTTACTGGAGATGCTGTCGGAGATGGAGAACTCCTGCATCAGGCTATCCCAGATTTCCGTTGGCACGGCGGTCGGCTCGGCCTTCCCGCGCGGTGCGGCACTCGCCGGTTTCGGCTGTGGAGCGGTCGCGGGTGCGGCTGTCGGACGCGCCTGCTGATGCATGCTGGCCGCCATTCGGCTCACGGGCTGGGTATCGTGGATCAGCTCGGTGACTTCGATACGGTAGTCATCAATACCGAGAATGTCGCCATCCTGCAGTTCAACCTGACGCCCTCGCTCCAGCGGAATGTCATTTAATACCACGCGGGTGACGCTGCCACGGTTGGTCACGCGGCATTCGCCCTGGGCGTCAACGTGAACAATGGCCTGCAGACGAGAAATGGTGCGGTCATTATCCGGCAATACCAGATTGTTATCCGTACCGCGCCCAATGGTGCCGCCCGGGGCGTAAAAATCACAGCTGCTTTGCGGCGGCTGATGACCGGGTTTCGTAGAAATAATCGTGAATCGCATGGCGTATTCCTGCTGGTATGATTAGCGCTCAAACGCTGCCGCTCTCGGGGCGAGAACGGCGGCGTTTGGGGCCGATTCCATCTTTTCTATTCTGCTGTTTTGAGCGGACGAATCGCGTCGCTATTGGCGATTAAGCTGCACTTCAAAACCTGATAATGACCCGGTTCAGTACCGCCGACTTTCTCTTTCAGTAAAGAAACAATCACCTTGTCGGCTTTTTCAAAATTCTCAGCAGGGAGATTGCTTGCTTCGAGCCAGGCGGCGGCGCTGGCCTCTGCATCAGATTTCAGGGCTTTGCTGTCCGCAATCTTACCGATACACCGGTTTTGCACCCAGTTTTCAAAAATTTGTTGCTGAGAAAAAGCGCTGATATCAGGCAGCGTTTGGGCATAAACCACAGAGGCATTTAATGCCAACACGAGCAGCAGTAAACGTTTCATTTCAGGCTCCAGAATGTTGCGTTGGCAGGAATAAACGAACCATTTCCTGGAGAACCAAGGAAATGACAGTCATCAGAGCAAATATTTCCATTCCAGAGAGTTACATGCCCGGTTGCATCGCTCCAGCCGTGACCGGTAAAGATGATAATACCTTGCTTGCCAGCAAATTGGGCAGGCGTTGGGGAAGAGACTGACATATCTGCATTGCCCAGTACCGTGGGTAGAAATGCAATCATATCTTTAACGCGGAACATATAGCGCTTTTTGTCATTTCCGGTCACTGTCGCATATTTGCTATTAGAAGGAATCGGAATACCACAATAATTCAAGACGTAGCTCATACGTATTGGGCAGGCATTTTTAAAAATACCGGCGTCGATATTATGCTGAACTTTTCCACCCAATAACTTGCCAACCTGTTCTACGTTTACGTTCACTTCTCTGAATCGGTTCCAGGCGGCGCCAAAAGCAGGACGCATTTGAGACA
Source organism: Enterobacter sp. KB-221C9 (assembly GCF_041320715.1). Lineage (NCBI taxonomy): Bacteria > Pseudomonadati > Pseudomonadota > Gammaproteobacteria > Enterobacterales > Enterobacteriaceae > Enterobacter > Enterobacter sp. KB-221C9. The sequence goes on along the minus strand of NZ_JBGIWG010000002.1, from coordinate 20,607 downwards.
TCTCATTTCTCCTTGATAAGAAGCTCAGGATAAAGTGAGCCCTTTCGGGCCCACTATTATTATGCTTCTTTGTTTTCTTTGATGTTCCAGCCAGCACTGCTTTCAGCACCTTTACCACCAGACGTGGTCTGCTCCCAGTACTGCTGTTTCACTTTCGCAGCCTGGAATGCATAGGTCACACCAACGGTATCGCCGTTGTCTGCACCGGTGTACTGAACAGAAGTGACCAGCACATCTTCCAGCGTGATGCGGGAGTATTCCACCTGCTGGCCGCCGGCTTTACAGACGGACAGTTCAACTTTAGTCAGGTGTTTACCGCTGGCGCAGTGTTTCAGTACAGCGGTGGTGGATTTGTCGATCAGCGCGTTTACGTGCAGGTCGTTAAAGTTAACTTTACCGGCACCGCCGCCACCGCCAACGCTCATATTACCCGGCTGGGAAGCGCCCCAGGAGAAGGAGGTAATATCAGTCCAGCCGGTGTGGTTAGAATCTTTAGATTCGCCCGTAACACCCTCGACCTTCAGAAACATATCAATAGCCATAATATCTACTCTTCGTGGATGAACAATATTGCTTTCGAAAAAGCCCTTATATGGCAAACAGGAAAGCATGGGGCTGAATAAAACCGTCCATATTTTACCTCTGCCTCATATCAAACGACCCGTGTCATTTGACAGTCTTACATTCCTTCGAAATAACGGAAGGAGTGTGAAGTCATTATTACCGTGCGTTATTCTGGAACCTGTTAAGGACAGCATTAACAATTTAGCCGTCTTTCCTGCCGGGTGGCGCTGTGCTTACCCGGCCTATATTGAACAACGATATCAATAGATTGCACGTTTCATTGTAGGCCCGTGCAAGCGTAGCGCCGCCGGGCGAAACTCACTAAACGCACGTTGTCAGCAGTCTTACGCGTCTTTCGTCTTCAGCGACGGCAGTTTAGATACCAGACGCAGGGAAACGGTCAGACCTTCCAGCTGGTAGTGTGGACGCAGGAAGAACTTCGCGGCGTAGTAGCCCGGGTTGTCTTCAATCTCCTGCACCTGCACTTCCGCAGCCGCCAGCGGTTTGCGGGACTTGGTCTCCTGAGAGGAGTTCGCCGGGTCACCGTCCACGTAGTTCATGACCCAGTCGTTCAGCCAGCGCTCCATCTCTTCGCGCTCGCGGAAGGAGCCGATTTTGTCGCGCACGATGCACTTCAGGTAGTGGGCAAAGCGGCAGCAGGCGAACAGGTACGGCAGGCGAGAGGCCAGACGCGCGTTAGCGGTGGCATCCGGGTCATGGTACTCCGCCGGTTTTTGCAGAGACTGTGCGCCGATGAAGGCGGCAAAGTCGGAGTTTTTGCGGTGAACCAGCGGCATAAAGCCGTTTTTCGCCAGCTCGGCTTCACGACGATCGCTGATGGCGATCTCGGTTGGGCACTTCATGTCCACGCCGCCGTCATCGCTCGGGAAAGTGTGGCACGGCAGGTTTTCCACCGCCCCGCCGGACTCCACGCCGCGAATCGAGGTGCACCAGCCGTACTCTTTGAAGGAGCGGTTGATGTTGGCAGCCATTGCATAGGCGGCGTTCGCCCAGGAGTAGCTGTTGTGGTTAGCGCCGTCGGTCTGTTCTTCGAAATCAAAGCTGTCGACCGGGTTGGTGCGAATGCCGTACGGCAGGCGCGACAGGAAGCGCGGCATCACCAGCCCCAGATAGCGGGCATCTTCGGATTCACGCAGAGAACGCCAGGCGGCGTATTCGGTGTTCTGGAAGATCTTGGTCAGGTCGCGCGGGTTAGCCAGCTCCTGCCAGGACTCCATCTGCATCACGCCCGGTGCGGTACCGGTGATAAACGGACAGTGCGCCGCAGAGCCGATGCGCGCCATTTCGCCCAGCAGCTCAACGTCCTGCGGGCTGTGGTCAAAGTAGTAGTCGCCCACGATGCAGCCAAACGGCTCGCCGCCGAACTGACCGTACTCCTGCTCGTAGATTTTCTTGAAGATCGGGCTCTGGTCCCAGCCCACGCCCTTGAAGCGCTTCAGGGTGCGGCCCAGCTCCTGCTTGGAGATGCTCATAAAGCGGATCTTCAGCATCTCGTCAGTTTCAGTGTTGTTCACCAGGTAGCTCAGACCGCGCCAGGCGCTCTCCAGCTTTTGAAACTCGTCGTGGTGAATAATCTGGTTCACCTGCTGCGACAGCTGCTCGTCGATACCGGCAATCAGGTTCTGAATGGTACGGTAGGTATCGTTGGAGAAGGTGACGGTATTTTCCAGCGCCTGCTGCGCCAGGGTTTTGACCGCGCTCTCTACGGCTGAACGGGCCTGATCGGTTTTCGGGCGGAACTCTTTGTTCAGCAGCGCGCTGAACTCATCCTGGCTGAACGCCTGACCCGCCTGCTGCTCATGTTGTTGAGTCTGGTTGCTCATTGATTATTCCTCGCTACCTTTCGCGCTTTCGTCATTTTTCGGCAACTGGCTCAGGGATTTGAGCAGCGTCGGATCCTGCAGAATTTTAGCGATCAGCTCTTCCGCACCGTTTTTGCCGTCCATATAGGTCAGCAGGTTGGAGAGCTGGGTACGCGCTTCCAGCAGCTTGTTCAGCGGCTCAACCTTGCGTGCCACCGCATCCGGCAGGAAGTCGTCCATGCTGTCGAAGGTCAGATCCACGTTGAGCTTGCCTTCGCCGGTCAGGGTGTTATCCACCTGGAACGCCACGCGCGGCTTCAGCGCCTTCATGCGTTCGTCAAAGTTGTCGATGTCGATTTCGAGGAATTTACGCTCGTCGACGGCCGGCAGATTTTCCACCGGTTTGCCGACCAGATCGGCCATGACGCCCATCACAAACGGCAGCTGAATCTTACGTTCTGCACCGTAGATCTCTACGTCGTACTCGATCTGCACGCGGGGGGCACGGTTACGTGCGATGAATTTCTGCCCACTGTTACTCATTGCCATGATGTTCTCCATCAAAGATGCGCGGTGAAGGTGAAACGGCAGGCTCCATGCCTGTCGTCATAATGCCTGGACGCGTTATTCGCGGCGCCCAAAGATGTTTTCAAGTTGGTTAACGCCGTCTGGCGCCAGGTCGCGAATAATGTCCATAAAGTTAAGTTCTGACAGCCGCTGCACCCGTTCAATCATCAGCGGTGCGGGGTGGCTCGGTTCGTACTGCGCAAAATACTGCTTCGCTTTTTCCAGCATCAGCTGCGCGTCGGCGCGGCTGGTAACCTGCACGCTTCGCCAGTCGGTGACCGGCTGAGCGGGCTGCGCTGCCGCCGACTGCTGCTCGGCCTGTGGTTCTGCCTGCGCCTCACGGTTCGGCAGCAGCTTGCTGATGTCGGTCACCTGACACGCGCTGGCGACCAGTCCGACGGTTTTCAGCAGCTGCTCCATCTCGGGCACGCCGCTTTCACCGAGATGCCCGGTGAGCAGCTCGCGGATCGCCAGCAGACGTTCGTTAATGACGATGACCGCTGCGGTGCCCGGCTGGTCGCCGCGGGCCAGTTCGTCAATCAGCCGCGGACGGCCACCGGGATAGTCCGGACATTCCGTCTTGCTGCCGTCCAGCAGGGCCTGGGCATCCCGGAGCGAAATTTCATCGCCGTTTGAACGCAGAAGCGAGGCGTTTCGCACGGCGACGGTCAGGTCGGATTTATCGCTCAGCCCCGCCAGGGCGTTAATGCGATAGAACGGATCGGTTTCGCCATACTCTTCCAGCAGCGGATAGAGCGTCTCCCAGTAACGGGCGATCGCCTCCTGCACCAGCAATAATCCGTCCGCGTAGCCCGCAAGCCCGCGGCGGCGCGTCCAGGCATGGGTTAACGCCAGCAGTACGCGAAGATCTTTGGTGCGGGTCAGCAGGCTGGTGGCGAATTTTTCTACCGTGTTCCAGTCAGCGGGCTCTGCCGGGATAATGGTGTCGCCAAACTGCTGTTCCGCTTTCCCCTGGCTGGCCTGATTCATGATCTGGAAGTCGGCGTCGTACTCCAGGTTTTCGCCGCAGGGTTTTTCGGGGCTTATTGGCGCGAGAAATTCTTCGATATTCATAAGATCCCTGCTTATTCAAACATGGGCGGATAAAGACCGTGACGGCCCGGGCGGGCGCCCCCTGCCGGGTCGAACAGCAGGGTGAAAAGCTGCCCGGTAAAGTTACCGCTGTGCACGTGGGTGTATAGCGGGTAACCGTCGCAGCGGTTGGTCCACCAGTAGCTGGTCTGACGCAGCGGATCAAAACACTCCGCCGCCTGAGGCCAGCCCAGCGTGCTCTGACCGTCCTCGTCATAGCCAATCACATCAAGGATGTCGGAACGCTTTTGCGGCTCGACGGGCTGCGGCGCCGGAATGGACATCAGCATCTCATCCAGCTGCGAGGCGGAAAAACTGTTGCGCACCGCGTGCAGCCCCAGGCGCCCAATCTGCTGGTACCAGCTTTCGGCCTGGCTGAGCAGGCTGGTCGACCACTCTGACGGGGCGAAGCTCAGCTGAAGGCAAACCGGGTACTGTCGGCCAACGCTGTCGCGGCCGGGCAGCAGACAGCCCATCTGGATCATCTGGCTGCCCAGCATCGGCGGTACCACATAATTCCAGACTGGCGCTTTCTGGAACTGGCGCTCGCCGCTGCGCTGCTCTTCCTGCTGCCAGGCCAGCAGACCGACCTGGAACCAGTGTGACCACTGGCGCTGTAAAGTGTCAGGAAAGCGACGCTGCAAAAAATCTCCGGCGCTGGGTAACTTGCCATACCAGCTGTAGCGGTTCATCGCAGGGGTATTCGTCATACGGCTGTCCTTGCGGTTATGGGCATGAGAAACGGGGAAGCTGGAACGGGTTACGAATGCTGTTTGGCGCAAACTCCAGCGTGACCTGATGTCCGTCGACGCTGAAGGTGGCCTGACGGCTCAGGCTACCCGCCCCCGGGCTGGTGCTCGCTTTATCGAAGAAGCGGTTGAGCGCCCAGGCGCCGTTGGTGACCAGCGTCGCCGTGCTGCCGTTAGCCAGCCCCAGCTGCATGCGTACCTGGTTGGTGCCGCCCGGCCCCGGCCAGTTCATGATCTGCACGGCCTGCGGCCCGTGGCTGTAGCGCAGCAGCTGGCCGTCAACGTCCAGCGTCAGGTTCAGAATGGTGTTATCCATTCGCACGGTGCGAACCGTCACCTTGAAGGACGGCGTCGTTGCGCCGTTAGCAAAGAAGGCGTCGCGAATCGACTGGGCCTGCTGGAACGGCCTCAGCAGCCCTTCACTTCCCGGCAGCGTTTTACCGTCGATGCCCGGCATAAAGCGCCAGTTTGCCTGCGTGGTGTCCACTTTATTGGTCAGATTGTCGCGGAAGAAAGCGTCCATCAGCCCGGTTCCCGGCGCAAACATGCGCGCGAGATCGTCAGGGGTGACCTCGGTGCTGGCGCTGCGCACCAGCGGGTAGCGACCGGCAATCGCCTGACGGCAGAAACCGCCCACTTCAACGTTAATTCGCTTACGCACGTTTTCCAGGTCACGGCGCTGGGTATCGCTGCTGGCCCCCACCGCCATATTGCTGAACATGGTTTGCAGACCGCCCGGCAGGCGACCGGCGCTGGCCTGCAGACGGCTGATCGCCTCGCCGCCCGGTGCAGGCATACCGCTGTTGGCGGCGTCCTGGACGGCGGTCAGGTAGCGATAGAGCTCGTCCACCTGCTTGAGAAAATCATCAAACACGATGGTCTTCCCGCCCTTCTCCAGCGGCTGCGCCAGCTCAATCATCGGCGCATAGTGGTCGGTCACCAGCTGCTCCGGTGCCTGGGTGACCACGGCGGCCTGGGTCGGCGCAGCGTCACTGTTGCTGAACAGCGCTTCCAGCGTGCGGGTGGCGCGGTTGCTCTGCGCCTGCGCTTTACCCGCATCGTCCGGCGCGGGCGCATTGCGCGACAGCGTCAGGACCTGGCTCAGGTTCTGCACCAGGCGGCGCAGCGGCGAGTTTGCGCCGGAGAGCAGGCGCGCGGTGTTGATGCGCTGGGAAAGATCGGCGCTGTTGTTGAGCTGAATGTCAGCGAGAAAGCGATCCCAGTTAGCGATAAAGTCGCGCATGTAGAGCTGGCGCACGGCGTTATCGATCTGCTGTTTATCCTCCTGCGCCGTGGCGGCCCCCAGCACCCAGGCGTCGTCCTCGTGCAGGGCGGTGGTTACGCTGTCAATCTGGCCGTTAAAGCTTTTCCAGTAGCCGTCCGGCGTATACAGGCCCGGTACGCCTTCGCTCACCGGCTTGCCGCTTTTGCGGGAAAACACCAGCTCGCTCTGCGGTCCGCCCAGGTCGGAAAGGGAGACCGGCTTCAGGTTGTCATCATGCTCCAGCAGGCGTTTGAGACGGCCGTATACGCGCGTGGAGAGCGGCTGCTGGTTGATCATCGCTCTTTCGCGGGCAACCAGAGATTCATCCTGCGCGTACGGCGAGGCCTGAATTTTCGGTTCCAGCAGCTGCGTCAGGTGCCATTCAAGCTGCTGCAGCTGCGCCTTCGTGACGTTCTGCGGCAGATTTCGCTGCAGATTGAGCATCACCCACGAATGCAGGAATTTGCCGTCATAGTGCTTCGGCTGATACAGCATCTGATAAGCTTTCAGCGCTTCATAGCTGTATTCCACATCGCTGCCGTTGTCGTTGCGAAGCCAGGTGGTGATGTGCATGGCGACGGCAGGCAACAGCATCTGATCCAGCGCTTTCTGGTACAGAGACTGCGCGGCATCCCTGACGTCATCCCCGCGATAGAGCCCCATACGGCGGGATACGGGCGGGTCGTTGACATCAAACGCGTCGCTTTTCGGCAGGTCGACCAGACCATTCAGCAGCGGCAGCAGATCGAACAGGTCACGCTGCGGCTGGTTCTGTAGCGCCTTGCTCTGCTGGTCCAGCAGCGGCACTTTCGCATCCACCTCTGCCAGATAGGTTTTGTTTTTGGCGTAGCTGGTCAGCCACAGACCGCCGAGGATCGCCAGCAGGGCCAGCAGCGCCGCGTAGCCGGACCAGATCACCGCCCGGTTGCGCAGTTCCCACCAGCGGTTTTCGCCCGCGATCCCGGCTTCCTGGAAGATGACGTTTTGCAGCAGGTTCTTAATGAAGAAACTCTGACCTTTAGCACCCGGGATAGGCGCTTCTTTGCTGACCGAATCCCAGTTATCCGCCTCGCCCCCTTCCGGCAGCGACAGCGCGCGGTTCAGTTCGCCCATCACGCGGTCGAACGGCATGCCTTCCTGAGTCCCGCTGGCGAAGTAGATCCCGCGCGGAGAGAACTCGGTTTCGAAGTTGGAGCGGGCGAAGACCGTGCTCAGGTAGTCCGCCAGCAGCGGACGCAGCGCGGCGAACTCCTGCGGGAAGAGATACGCTTCCGCGCGGGTTTTCGCGTCATGCTCTTTCAGCATGGTTTCCGGCAGCCCGGCATCGAGGCGCTGCTGTAGCAGAGAAAACTCCTGCTGGAAGTTGCCCATCAGGTCGTAATCGGCGTGTTTGGTTTGCTCCCAAGGCAGCGTAAAGCCCCAGATCTGGTCGCGCTGCGCTTTGTCGTAGTCGGCAAACCAGGCGCGGAAGCCTTTAAGCAGGTCGGCCTTGGTCACCATCACGTACACCGGGAAGCGGATACCCAGCTGTTCATGCAGCTCGGACAGACGCTGACGCAGGTTCACCGCCTGCTGGCGGGACGCCTCGGCGGACTGGGTGAGCAGGTCAGAAATGCTGATGGTGATGATGACGCCGTTGATCGGCTGGCGGCGGCGATACTTACGCAGTAACCCCATGAACTCCAGCCATTCGCCGGCGTCCTGCACCTGCTCGCTTTCCTGGGTGGTATAGCGGCCCGCCGTGTCCAGCAGCACCGCCTCGTTGGTGAACCACCAGTCGCAGTTACGCGTGCCGCCAATGCCCCGCAGCGCGGTCTTACCGAAGCGATCGGCCAGCGGGAACTGCAGCCCGGAATTGACCAGCGCCGTCGTTTTACCGGAGCCCGGCGCGCCGATAATGACGTACCACGGCAGCTGATAGAGATATTGCGTGCTGAAGCGCTGCGTCCACTGGGCGCTCTGGCCCGCTTTGCTGAAGTGCGCTTTTTTAAGCATCTGCGCGGCTTCATCAAAACGGCTGGCGAGGATCTGCTCCTCGCTGTTCAGCCGCTTCTGCGGATCCGCGGCTTCCGGGCTGGCGGTATTCTCCTTGAGCTTGTCCATCAGCTTGCGGTTCAGCCAGGCATTGTACAGGCGCGGCAGAATGTGGCCCTGTGCCCAGAGCAGATAGACCACGGCAATGCTGATAATACGGTTCTGTTCAGACTCAAGCGGTCGGGTGTCCACGATGGACAACAGGGGACCAATCATCCAGATCACCGCCGCAAGCGCCGTTACGCCGAGGAAGCTCCACAGAATGCGGTTGGTCAAAATGGAAAGAAGTGTAGTCAGCATCCTTAGTTTCCTTGCGGCAATCCGTTCAGCTCAGCCTGAGTGTTTTCAGGCGACACCAGCAGAGTAATTTCCACACGGCGGTTACGGGCGCGATTTTCAGGCGTCGTGTTCGGCGCCACCGGGTTAATCTCGCCCCGCCCTTCCGCCTTCACGCGGCCAGGCTGAGAGAGGCTTCCCTGCAGCATTTTCTGCACCGAGCGGGCGCGTTCCAGAGAGAGTTCATAGTTAGAGGCAAAGCGCGCGCTGCGGATCGGCACGTTGTCGCTGTAGCCCACCACCAGAATTTTGCCGCTGACGTTATTCATCGCCTGCGCAATGCGGTTGATGACCGGCTCATAGCGGTCACGCACGACGGTAGAGGCAGAGGCAAACAGCCCGTCGCCTTTGAGGATAACGACGCTGCGATCCGCTTCGTCTTTCACCGCGACCAGGCCAGCCTCGATTTCAGGCTTCAGGAAGCCGCGCAGGTTCAGCACCGCCGGTAGCTGACGGGCCGGTTGCTGAATAGTGGTTTCCGGCAGCTGGGACTGATAAATCTTCGCCAGCACCGGGCTGGTGTTATCGCCAAGCCGCCAGTTAAGCACGATATAAAACAGGCAGGCGATAAACCCGGCCAGCGCCACGCAGGCCCACAGGGGAACCATCGGCCGCCAGAGCTTGCGCAGCACCGGACGATCTTCCGGATGGGGAGAAAGCGGCGCCGGATAGCTGCCGCGCACGCCGCGGATCATCTGCCACAGCCGCTGCTTGATGGTTTCAAGCTGGGTGCGGCCATTGTCCAGCACCCGATAGCGTCCTTCGAAGCCCAGCAGCAGGCAGTAGTTGATCATCTCCAGCAGCAGAATATGCTCGCGCGGGTTCTGCGACAGGCGCGCCAGCAGCTGGAAGAACTTCTCGCCGCCCCAGGTTTCGTTATGGAACGTCACCAGCAGACCGTTGCTTGACCAGACGCCGCTGCTGCCCCAGGGGGTGAGCGCGGCGGCCTCATCGAGCGCCGTACACAGGCAGTAACGTGCCCCGACGATCACTTCATAAGGCAGCCCCGCCTGCTGGCAGCGGACTTCGAAACGGCGAATCTCGTCGATCAGACGCTGGCGTAACGCCACCTGATCGTCATGGGAGACCGAGTGACGGATCTGCGGAATCGCGTTGAGCAGCGGATTGGCGGCCGCCACCAGCTGATTGTTGCTACTGGCTCCGGTAAACGCGGCATCACTGCCGGTGTCCTGTCGTTCCTGCATATTAAGCGCTCGCTTTATTATTCTGTCGGGCTACGGATGGCCCAAAACTCCATATCCAGCCCCGGGAATTCCCCTGCAAGATGCAGGGCGAATGCACCGGACTTATCCATCTCATGCCACAGCTCGCTGCCCTTCTCCAGTTCAAAGTAGCTGTAGCCGGCATGCCACGGGATCTGCGGCGGCGCGACCGGCATGGCGCGCAGCATAATGCCCGGCAGCTGAAGCTGAACCAGATCGCGGATTTTCGAGACCGGCGCGACCTTCATCTGCGCCGGGAAATGGGTTTGCAGGTGTTCGCCTGGCACATTGGCTTTTACCGCCAGCACGAAGCCGAACTCACGCACCATGCTGGTTTCAGGCACCGTGGCGATGTTCAGGCCGTGAGAGCGTTCGTTAAGCGGCAGCTGAATCGCGTGGTCTTCCATCACCAGCGACAGCCCCTGACGCAGCATCAGCATCAGCTTGCTGAAGCAGTTTGCCAGATCGTCATGATCGTAAATCGGCAGCACGCTTTCGGCGGTACGCTGCGACGTCCAGGTGGCGAGCTCGGTCGCAAACGGCAGCCAGCTGCGCCAGAGCGTTTCCGGATGCAGCAGCGGGAGGGTTTTTAAATGAGAAACCTCGCCCAGATGACGGTTAACCAGCGACAGCAGCGTGAACTCAATCAGTTCGGAGGTATTAAAGCGGCCGGGCTGGCGCAACCGGCCGCCAATCTGCTGGCTGCGCTGCACCAGCAGACCGTGCAGATCGTTGATCATGCTGTAGATCTGCGGGCTGTTGTTGGCGTTGAGCATCGGCGGGATGTAGCTGTTGTCGAGCCGCACGTGGTTGTCGTTACGTTTCTCCGTCACAAACGCCACGCCGATGGCGGTCCATTCTGCCGTGAGGTCTTTTTCCAGCATCAGGGTCAGACGCAGACGGCCAAACTGGACGGTGGCATCCCCCACCGACATGGCGTTGTCGTCTTCCACCTCTTGCTCGAAAGCGATAAAGCGCGCCAGCGAGGCCGGCTCTTCGCTAAAAATCACCTCTTCTCTCTCGCCACGACGGACCGGAAGCGCGAGCACCACCTTTTCGTTGGTGAGATTGTCAGGAATTTTCAGCGGTGCAGGGCCGTTGCGCCCGTTACGCACCTGGAAAAAGGTACCGTCCGGCAGCAGGCCGCTGCAGTAGCTCAGGGCAATGCATCCCTGACGAAGCATCGCTTCATCCAGTTCAACGTCAAGAAAGCCCCAGAGATACGACCGCTGTAGCGCGGCCCATTCACGAACATGGTTGAGCAGATAACTTTCAGTCCGCTGAAAATGGTGTGGACGCAGGAACATGCCTTCGGTCCAGACGACCTTTTCTGCTTTCGTCATGATGATGTGTTTCCTGTTTTGAAGCGCGTTACTGGCTGATGACCCGAATGCCGTTCACGTCGAGAAAAACGTTGGCCTGAAGTTCATCCGCGGACCATTTCCAGAACTGGTAGATATGATTTTCGCCAGGCACGGGCAGAGGGAGTGAAACGCGCCATTTTTTGCCATCCAGCACCTGATACTCCGCCATCACGCCGATGTAGCGGGCCTCCGGAGAGCTTTGCCCGCTGAGGGTTTTGGACAGCTGTCCCGGCATCAGGAAGAACACGTCGCTGTTCAGCAGATTCGCGCCAAGCGTGGCTGACGCGTTGTTCTGCAGAGAGTAGAAGTCGCTGGACATGAAATCCGCATCGGATTTCAGCAGCAGCACCCGGACCTTAAGCGGCGCAGATTCATTGATTTGTGGATGAGCCTGAAACTGCAGATTGTAGCGGGAGGGGTCGCTGTGTGAAGACGACGTACAACCACTGACCAGGGCGAAAATCACCGCGTAAAAGAATAACCACAGCTTATGAAAATTTTTATTATTCATAAAAATGCGCTCATGAAAGCCGTTTAGTTCAGGATCCAGGTGCCGTTAGCGCTGTCTTTGCAGGCTTTGCTGTTGCCATCGACATCGACACAGGTCGCTTTTTTACGCGCCTTCGGACGAATGGCCTGCTTACGCACGGCGGCATCGTACTGGTCGGCCTTGATCACGGCGCGCATCGGGACGTAACCAATCAGCTGATCGTTACCTTCATCGGCAAGCGCCATCCAGTAGTGTTCAACCTGCCCCAGCACCACGTACGTTTTTCCGGTCTCGAGATTGCGGATAACTTTGCCGCCGAAGTCAGGACGGCTCATCAGGGAGGCTGGATACATGGCACGATACGGCTCGTTGACCGGCGTGAACTCCGCCGGCGGCGTAACGGCGTGACGGTGGGTTAAGGTTACGCCGTTGACCTGGCTGGTCTCGATCGTATCGTCGTTGATCACAGGTTTCTGCGGCGCTTTACAGCCCGCCACCGCCATTACAAACAGAAGTGAAAACAGTACGCGCATTTTCATATGCTTTTCCGTAGCGATATTTCGATGATGAAGATAAGGGAGTGAAGTTTGACTTAAGTGCTATTGTTAAAATAGCCAGGATATTTTCGGGGCGTTACTATTTTAAGGGCATAGCTACCGCACGAGCCCTTCAGAATAAGGCCCAGCGTCTTCCTGACATATTTTGACAAACGGTAAACAAGTTTACATGAGCTTTGCATCAATTCAATATTTACCGTTACGTAACTGTTGGTAATTGAAGCAGTCGGAAAATTATAGGATTAATCCTATGAAAAAACCCGACATGACCTACACCTTCTTATTTTCCAGCCATGTAATGCAGTAACCAAATGTTTTATAAACAAAAAACACAAAAGAGAATCGCTTTCATTAACGCAATAACGCTATTATCGCCACTACCATAATTAGTAGAATTCGCGTATTGGTGATGTCAGCAGAATATATCAACGATGAATTATTTGTTGCACTAAAAGGGTATCTTTAATATTCACCGTGATGAATGGTCAACATGGGATTATTTCACTTACGCAGCATGGCGTTAATTTCACGCCTCAAAATAACTTTATATTTCACGTTGTGATAATTACCTGCCAGGACATAAATTATGTCCCTTAATCATTAAGCCAGAGTTAACCTTTCCGTCATTCTCGCAACCGAAAAATGCACGGGATTGCCCGCCAGCCGCGAGTATTGTCTGTTTTTACCGATCGCAGGCTTCATTCGAAGTTTTATCGTTGCTACATCCCTCCTTGCTCACCGCCATCTATCTCGCCTACCGTGCGATAGATAAGATTTATTATTAAAATGCTAAAAATTCGTTATAATTTCTTTAAATATTTATGCGGCATAGCTTTTAAATCACTGTAATAAATAGAATTTAAGATAAGGTATTTTGACGCACCGTATGCGCACAGACGCCCGGCCGTCATTGCTGTCGCTTATTGTCTTCTTCAGTAAATTATTGGCTCAGTCGCCGAAAGACCGAACGAACCAGGAGTTGGTATGAACAATAAAAGACGCTCAGTGCCCGGTATCCGACACTATGACGGTCCTGCCGGAGGCTGGGGAGCATTAAAAGCGACGGCCATCGCGGTACGTACCCAAATGGATACCCTTGATGCCCCCGCGACGCTGCTGCGCACCAACCAGCCTGACGGTTTTGACTGCCCGGGCTGCGCGTGGCCCGATAAAGAACACAAATCGACGTTCCAGTTCTGCGAGAACGGCGCCAAAGCGGTGACCTGGGAAGCAACCAGCAAACGCGTTACCCCCGCGTTTCTGGCCGAAAACAGCGTCGCCTCGCTGCTGGCAAAATCGGACTTTGAACTGGAAGGCTACGGTCGACTCACGCATCCCCTGCGCTATGACCGGGCAAGCGATACCTTCCGGCCCGTCGACTGGGACGAGGCGTTTGAACGCATCGGCGAAGTATTGCGCGGGCTCGAACCGGACCAGGTCGAGTTCTATACCTCCGGACGCGCCTCCAACGAAGCGGCGTATCTGTTCCAGCTGTTCGCTCGCGAATACGGCACCAATAACTTCCCCGACTGCTCGAATATGTGTCATGAGGCCACCAGCGTCGGTTTACCGCGCTCGATTGGCATCGGGAAAGGCACCGTCTCGCTGGACGACTTCGACAAGACCGAGCTGGTGATCTCCATCGGCCACAACCCCGGCACCAACCATCCGCGAATGATGGGTACCCTTCACGAGCTGGCCCGTCGCAACGTGCCGATTATCGTCTTTAACCCGCTGCGCGAACGTGCTCTGGAGCGTTTCGCCGACCCGCAAAGCGTGATTGAAATGGCGACCTACGGCTCTACGGATATCGCCTCGACCTATTTCCAGGTGAAGGCCGGGGGCGATGCCGCCGCGCTGAAGGGCATTGCCAAACACCTTCTCGAAATGGAGGCCGAACGCGGTGACGTGCTGGATCGCGCATTTATTGCCGAACACACCCAGGGCATAGAGGACTTCGCCGCCGATATCGCGCAAACCCGCTGGGACGAGATCGAGCGCGAGTCTGGCCTGAACCGGGCGGCGCTCAAGAAGGTGGCCGACGCCTATGCGAAATCAAATGCCACCATCATTACCTACGGGATGGGCATTACCCAGCACAATAAAGGTACGGCGAACGTCCGCCTGATCGCTGACCTGCTGCTTCTGCGCGGGAATATCGGCAAGCCCGGCGCGGGTATCTGCCCCCTGCGCGGCCATTCAAACGTTCAGGGGAACCGTACCGTCGGGATCAGCGAGAAGCCCACGCCGGCCTTCCTGAACCGTCTGAAGGACGTTTTCGGCTTTGAGCCGCCGTCTCACCACGGACACGATGCGGTGCAGGCCACGCAGGCGATGATCGACGGTCGTGCGAAAGCGCTCATCTGCCTCGGCGGTAATTTTGCCGTCGCGATGCCCGATCACGAACGGGGCTTTCCGGCGATGGGTAACCTGGATTTGAGCGTGCACGTCGGCACCAAGCTCAACCGCACCCATCTGCTGGTGGGCAAAGAGACCTTCATCTTTCCGTGTCTCGGCCGTACCGAACTGGATATCCAGGCCACCGGTCGTCAGTCCATCACCGTCGAAGACTCCATGTCGATGGTGCATGCCTCATCCGGCAAGCTGAAGCCCGCCTCACCGCTGCTTCGGTCAGAACCCGCTATCGTCGCGGGCATGGCGAAAGCCACCCTGCAGGCAACCCGCGTGGACTGGCTGACGCTGGTTGAGGATTACGACCGGATCCGCGATCTGATCGAGCAGACCATTCCGGGCTTTGAGGACTACAACGCGCGGATCCGCGTTCCCGGCGGCTTCCGTATGCCGCTGCCGCCGACGCAGCGCATCTGGCCAACGGCGACGGGAAAAGCGATGTTCTCGGTGTTCGACGGCGTTCACGAGAACGCCAGCGGTGAAGGTGAGCACGTTCTGCGGCTGATCACCCTGCGCAGCCACGATCAGTACAACACTACCATTTACGCCCTGGACGACCGCTACCGCGGCGTATTTGGCCGCCGCGACGTGCTGTTTATGAACGAAGACGATATGGCGCAGTCAGGTCTGGAACACGGCGACCGCGTGGATATCGAAACCGCCCTCCCCGGCAGCGTTCAGCGTCTGAAAGACATTACCGTGGTGGCGTACAGCATCGCGCCGGGCACCGTCGGCGCCTATTACCCGGAGGCCAACGTGCTGGTGCCGCTTGATTATCTGGATAAGGACAGCGGTACGCCGTCTTATAAATCCGTTCCGGTTCGCATCACCCTGCGCTCAAAAGAGATCCGCATGCTGTAAGGCTGCTCGCGCAGAGAAAATAATGGATATTAAACAGTTAAAATATTTAATCGCACTCGACGAGACCCGGCACTTTGGTAAAGCGGCCTCGCAGTGCAACGTCACCCAGCCGACCCTCTCCATGCGCATCCGCGGCCTGGAAGAGGAGCTGGGGCTGGTGCTGATTGTGCGCGGACAGCGCTTTGAAGGGTTTACGCCGGAGGGTGAACGCATCCTCGCGTGGGCCCGCGCCCTGCTGGCCGCGCACGACGGGCTACAGGCGGAAGCCGCGCTGTGCAAAGGCCTGGTGGTGGGCGAATTACGTCTGGGGATGGTGCCGCTGGCGAGCGTGGATCCGATGATTTTTATTCGTCAACTGACGCAAAAATACCCGGAGCTGACCTATAGCCTCTATTCCATGTCCTCAGCGCAGATTGCCGATGGCGTCAGCCGCAACCAGCTTGAGCTGGGAATTTGCTACCTCAACAGCATCGACACCAGCCTGTTTGACATTATTCAGCTGCCAACAACGAAGATGGGCCTGCTGCACGACGTCCGCCATTTCCAGCTCGGCCAGGCAACGCTGACCTGGCACGATCTGACGAATTTTCCGCTGGGGTTCCTGACCAAAGGGATGCACTACCGGGCGCATATGGAGGCCAGCTTTAAATCTGCCGGCATCGAACCGACGTCCGTTTTCGAGAGCGACTCGACGTTCCAGATCATTCAGGCGGTTCAGAGCGGCGTGTGCTGCGCCGTCATGCCGCTGAACAACGGGCTGGAGGCACTGAACAGCAACTTCAGGATTGTCCCCATCGCCGATGCGAACATTGAGGCGCCTGTCGGCCTGATTATGCGCAGGCAGAAGCCCGTCTCCTCGCTGGCGCTGCGCTGTTTTACCGACGCGCAGGAGATTTATCACGCAGACAATGAGGCGTAGGCCTCGCGCGTCACCACGCTAAAACCGCCGATTAGCACCGCGTCGCAAATCTCCCGATGTTCCGGTGAACTGACCAGCGCGTGGAGCGCATCGCGAATGGCGTTAAGCGTATCAGGTGAGGTGTTATGCGAGGTAATCAGCGGCAGTCCCGGCGTCAGCGGGGTACGGTCAATGACCGCCAGCCCCGCAAGCCGTTCCGGCTCATGGCGCTGCAGCAGTGCCCAGGTCACGCAGTCGATGGCCGCGATATCCCCTGCTCCGCGCTTCACATCAATTAGCGACTGGCGATGGCTGCCGCTAAAGGACGTTTGCGCGAAAAACGGACCGCCGCTCAGCAGGGGAGCCACTTTTTTTCGCAGCGCATTGTAGCCGGACTGCGAGTCCGGGGAATTACAGACCGCACGACGTCCGCGAAAATCCGCCAGCGTCAGGTGCCGATCCTCCTCGCGCACCGCCAGAAAGCTGCGGTACTGGATCCCTTCGCAGCCCGGTGCCGCGTAGTGAAAACAGCCGACCACCTGCACGTCCGGGAGCTGCGTGACCAGCGGATAACCGCAGGCCTGGCTGAGGATAAGCGCAGGCTGTTGCCAGTGGGTCAGCAGATCGGACTCCGGCCAGCCGGGGTCTCGATCGACGGACACACCGCGCGCAGCCAGCAGCTTCTTTACCGCCAGCCAGAGCGCGCGGGTGTCGGCGCGATCCACCGCGTACATGGGAAACGCCAGCAGGTTACTCATACCCTTCCCCCTGTTGTTTTCCTGGATGAACGGTGACGTCGACGGGCCTGGCCCAGAACTGACGCAGCCATTCACCATAGCCTCTGACGAGAAAACCGTGGTTTCGCTGCTGGTACGCCTCCCGGTTTTGCTGGTAGATCGCCTTCAGCCCGTACCAGGGAACGCCCGGCAGATCGTGATGGACTGAATGGTAGTTCAGATTCAAAAACAGCACCCGCCAGAACAGCCCGGCCTCGTTAATAACGGAGCGCGCGAGCGGGTCGTCCGCCGCGCGATGTTCGAGAAACGAACGGATCTTGGTCAGCGCCAGCGCCGGATAGCTGACCGCCAGCACGAACCAGACGGGTGAAAAACCGGTATGCGTCATCCAGGCGAAGAGCGCCACCAGCAGCAAAACGTGAACCAGCCACATCGTCATTGCCCGCAGCTGAAGGTGACGAAACGCCGCCGCGGCGCTGCCCAGCGTCTGAAGGATATCCAGCAGAGGTGCCAGCATCAGCCGCCCGGCAAAGGTATTCCGGGCGCGGATCGCGCGTTTCTGCCACGGCGAAAAGCGCGCCCAGCTCTCGTCGGTGAAATAGTACGACTCCGGGTCATCCACCGGATGGGTCAGGCTATGGTACCGATGATGGGCAAGATGGGAGTCCCGATACAGGCCATACGGATACCAGACCGCCAGCGGGAGCGTGCCAAACAGCTGGTTAAGCCAGGCAAAACGCGTGGGGTGTCCGTGGATCAGCTCATGCTGCAGGGACATGTACCAGGCGGTAAACACAATCAGCAGCAGCGTGGCGGGCAGCAGGCCGAGCGTTTGCCAGAACGTCAGCGTGGCAAACCAGCCGGCATAAATAGTGACGATCAACAGCCACGTGGGCAGTTCGCTTCGCCATAAAAAACCCGATGCAAGATGGCGGATTTGTTCGCGTTGTTGCGGATGTAAATAGAGGGAGCTTCGTTGACTCATTCCTTCAGACGCCGTTTCGCCAGAGACAGTGCCCTGACGATCGGGGATAACGCCTGAAATAACAAAGAACTTAAATCGCTTTGCTTTGCCAGAAACGTTTGGCGCACGCGTCGCTTGACTTATTCCGTGATAAAGGTACTTTTCAGGACATGAAGAAGATCCTGATTATCGTTCCCGACGGCGGCATGCTGTTTGAAGCCGCCGGTATCGCCGACATTCTGATGCAGGCCAACCGGCTGCATCCGGAAGGGCTTTCCCACCCCCGCTACCGGATTATCATCGCCACCACGCAGCCTCACCAGGTGATCCACGGCCAGTCCGGCCTGAATCTGCTGGCGGACTATCGTCTGCCGGAGCTGGATCCGCGTGAACCGCTGGATACCATTATCATTACCGGACGCGGCATGAACGAGCAGGAGAGCACGGCGGTGGTGGACTGGCTTCACCTCGCTGCGCCGCATGCCCGCCGGGTCGCCTCTATCTGCGGCGGCGCGATGCTGCTGGCCCAGACCGGCTTGCTGGACGGTCGGCGCGCGACCACCCACTGGCGGCTGCTGGAGACGATGCAAACCCAGTATCCGGCTATCCACGTCGAAGCCGGTCCGCTGTATATTCAGGATGGCCCCATCTGGACCTCCGGTGGCGTGAGTTCCGGGTTCGATCTGACCCTGGCGCTGGTGGAAGACGACTACGGATTCACCCTCGCCCGCGACGTGGCGCAGGACATGGTGATGTATCTGCGCCGTCCCGGCGGCCAGCTGCAGTTCAGCCGTTACAGCCTGCAGCAGCCCGGCACATCGGGCCCGATAAGCGAACTGCAAACCTGGATCCTGCAGAACCTCACCGCCGACCTGTGCGTGGAAAATCTCGCCGAGAAAGCGGCGATGAGCCCGCGTAACTTCACCCGCGTGTTTACCCGCGACGCGGGCGTCTCTCCGGCCCGCTACGTGACAGAGGCGCGTCTGGCCGCCGCTCGCCAGCTGCTTGAGCAGACCAGCGATTCCCTTGAGCGCATAGCCGAGCAAAGCGGGTTTGGCACCAGCCTTAATTTGCGCCGCGTGTTTGAGAAACAGCTTCACCTCACGCCCGGCGAGTACCGCCAGCGATTCCACTGCCGCAAGATGGCGTAATTTGATCCTTTTTTGTCGTTTACGCCAATCGGACCGACGCCTACAGTGACTCCAGACAACAGAGATAAGGAGTGCACCATGGTTAAGGTCGGTATTAACGGTTTCGGCCGTATCGGACGTAATTTCCTGCGCGCGGCGCTGGGTAACCCGGATCTGCAGATTGTGGCCATTAACGATCTGACGGACAGTAAAACCCTCGCCCACCTGCTGAAGCATGATTCCCTTCTGGGCAAACTGCCCGCGCCCGTTGAAGCGGCAGACGGCGCGCTGCAGGTAGACGGGCAGCGGATCGCCGTATTTAGCGAACGCGATCCGGCGAATATCCCGTGGCGTGATGTCGGCGCTGACGTGGTGATTGAGGCCACCGGCTTCTTTACCGAGCGGGAAAAAGCGGCGGTGCATATTACCCACGGCGGCGCTAAGCGCGTCATCATTTCCGCTCCCGGGAAGAACGACGACCTGACGATTGTGATGGGGGTTAATCATGAGCAGTACGATCCCGCCCGACACGCTGTGGTGAGTAACGGGAGTTGCACTACCAACGGTCTGGCACCCGCCGCTCAGGTGCTGCATCAGCAGTTCGGGATTGAGCATGGCCTGATGAATACCACCCATGCCTACACCAATAGCCAGGCGCTGCACGACCAGCCGGAGAAAGATCTGCGCGGCGCGCGCGCGGCGGCGCTGTCGATTGTGCCTTACTCCAGCGGCGCGGCGAAAGCGCTGGGGAAAGTGATCCCCTCTCTTGACGGCAAACTGACCGGGTACTCCCTGCGCGTGCCGGTGCCGGTGGTGTCGATTGTGGATTTGACGGTAACGCTGAGCCGGAACGTGACCGCCGACGAGGTAAATAACGCGTTCCGCAATGCTGCCGCCAGCGGGCCCCTGAAAGGCATTCTGGGCTATAGCGATGAACCGCTGGTCTCCAGCGATTACCAGGGCGACCCACGCTCCTCAATTATCGACGGGCTTTCCACGCTGGTAATTGGCGGGAACATGGTGAAGATCCTGGCGTGGTACGACAACGAGTGGGGCTTCTCTAACCGCCTGGTAGATTTGGCGGTGCTGATGGATAAGAAAGGGCTATAAGCCTTACCTTGATGCCGGGTGGCGCTTGCGCTTACCCGGCCTACAAATTATGTCATCATTCAGTAATATCTCCCCACTCCTCGCAGAATATATAATTCAAAATAATCTTACGTTTATTCAACACTTTCCAATTCATCGTATCAATTATAAAAAAGCACCGATTAACTTAGATAATCGGTTAGTGGTTATTCTTTATTTTACTTATAAAAATGCGAGTGAGATCACTGTCCTTAGACGATAACGTAGACCATGATAAACCCTGTACACAACAGGGACTTATTATGTATTACAGTAAGGAAATTATAGAAAGAATTGGATCCGATAAAGATCTCGCAGTAAGGCTCGATCGCGCCGTCGCGGGGGTAAAGGATGGTGCCAGAGAATATTTAAACAATCTTGGTGATGCTACCACGCGCTTGCTTTATTATACAT